>JAVHRU010000079.1:0-36968 GCA_036171835.1 Sulfurimonadaceae bacterium
AAAAATGAACTCAGAATCAAAGCTATAGAAATATTTGAAGAAAAAAGAGTAATAAAATATTATGAGCATCATCTGATTTGGCTCAATCAACTCGCAGATGCTATTAGCCCTTTATCGGGAGAGTTTTTTCCCGAGATAGATCCAATGATATGTGAGTTTGGACAATGGCTTGATTGCGATGCAAAACTTAATCTTATAAATAAGCAACAGTATCAAAACTTATGTGATGCTCACAATAAACTTCATCTCTTTTCATCAAGAATAAAATCGTTGATTGCTTCAAAAAATGAGATTGAATATATGCTTATTTTATCCATGCTACTTAAGTGTGAATATCTTTCGATTGATATTGGGATAGAGTTGTCATTTATAAAAAGTTCAGAGTATATGCAAAACGCTCAATACGATGCACTGACAAATGTTTTAAATAGACATTACCTGAATGATATTTATGAAAATGAGTTTAAATTGTCTAAATTGACAGGAAAAATATTTTGTATAGCGATGTGCGACCTTGACCATTTTAAAGATATCAACGATACCTATGGTCATGATAGCGGAGATATAGTTTTAAAATCATTTGCAAATAATCTAAAATCAAGTTTAAGAGGAACTGACTTCATTATAAGATATGGTGGTGAAGAGTTTATTATTATTTTCCCAGCCACAACATTGGAAAATGGTGTGAGGTATTTAGAGCGCTTTAGACAAAATTTAGAACACTTAGATATTAAAGTACAAGATGAAAATATCCATATTACCTCTAGTTTTGGCATTGTTGAAATTGATCCAAATAATGCTGATAAATATAAATTTGATATCGAAAGTTCTATTCATAAAGTCGATCAAAAACTTTATCTTGCTAAAAAGAATGGTAGAAACAGAATAGAATTTTAAAATGAGTTGACTTTGCAATCTTGAAGAATCGGTTGATTTTACAAGTTTACAAAGCTCCGTATTGACATTTTTAAAACAATCAAATTTTACCGCTCAGTCAAATCAAATTCTCCCTACGATATAGTTTACAGATATATCCACTGGTAGTTTCAATTTACAATTATTAAGATAACAGTAAATTCTATGCTACAATCCAACATTCTCAAATGTCAGGATGATATAATGTTTTTTTTACGGTATAAGAACTCTTTATTTGTAAAACATCTTTTGCAAACTACTCTAATACTTGTTTTATTTTCTATTGCATTTATAGTATATGTTTATTCAGAAAAACAGATTGATATGGTGAATGAGTCGCGTTTACACTCATTTATACTTGCTGATGAACTAAGACAATCATCAGATGACCTGACAAGAATGGTACGTACATATGTCGTTACAGGTAATGTTATGTATAAAAAACATTATCAAGAGATATTGGACATCCGAAACGGTATAAAGCCGCGCCCGTATGATTATCAAAATATTTATTGGGACTTAGTCAGTCTGAATGACAAACGTCCACGTCCTTTAAGTAATCAAACAATTCCGCTAATAACTATGATGCGTCAGTCAGGATTTACAAGTGAAGAGTTTGGAAAGCTGTCCGAAGCTAAAAATAACTCAGATGCTTTAACTAACACAGAAGTTGATGCAATGAAACTTATAGAAGCAAAAGGTTTAAGTGAGCAAAAAATAAATAATAGAGAAAAAGCTATTGAAATCTTGCATAACACAGCATATCAGGAAGCAAAAGCTTCTATTATGCGTCCAATAAGTGAATTTTATTTTTTAATGGATAAACGGACAACTTCTGCTGTACATGAAGCTGTGATTATTGCACTTATTTTGCGAATAGTTTTTATTATTATGGGGGCTTTCCTTTTATTTATGCTTTGGCGTTTATATCAAACTGTGCATATGATACTTGGAAGTTCTGTAGATGATCTGCACGAGAAGATTGCTCGTATAGGGAAGGGAGATTTTTCAGTACCGATTCATGTTGATGTAAAAATGAAAAATAGTGTTTTAGGCTGGTTGGGCGAGATGCAAGCAATGCTGATGGAACTTATAGCGAGCAACGAGCGGCTTAAAAATCTGTATGCAGCACTTAGTCAATGTAATCAGGCAATTGTACGTTCAAAAGATGAAAATGAACTTTTTCCTATTATTTGTCGTGATGCCATTCAGTTTGGCGGGATGCAAATGGCATGGATCGGTATGGCAGATGAATCTAACAATCATCTAAAAGTAGTGAACTTTTATGGTGATGGCAGTGATTATCTTGAAGGGTTTTCTATATCAATAGATTCATCAGAGAGCACAAGTCATGGACCTACTGGGCATGCATTTTTACACGATGAACCTTTTTGGTGTCAAGATTTTCAAAATGATCCTACGACAGCCCTTTGGCATGAAAAGGGAAAAAAATATGGATGGGGAGCATCAGCTGCATTGCCTTTACACCGTAATGGAAAAGTCGTCGGTGTATTTACACTCTATTCCAAAGATGTGAATGCGTTCGATAAACCTATACAGCAACTCCTAGAAGAGATGACTATGGACATTAGTTACGCTCTTGATAGTTTTGAGCGTGAAAAAATACGTGAGAATATAGAGAATACTCTCGCTGAAAAGAACAATCTTCTCTCCTCTATCATTGATAACTCTCCTGTACGTATTTTTTGGAAAGATAAAGATTTAAACTATCTTGGATGTAACTTAGCTTTTGCTAACGACGCAGGCGAAAAAGATTCTTCAAGCGTTATTGGAAAAAATGACTTCCAGCTTTGCTGGAAGGATCAGGCAGAACTCTATGGTGCTGATGATCGTCACATTATGGAATCACGGATCCCAAAACTCTTCTATGAAGAGCCACAAACAACCACAAGTGGAGAATTGATCTGGCTGAGCACTTCCAAAGTACCGCTCTATAATAAGCAAAATGAAGTCATCGGTATTGTAGGTCTTTATGAAGAAATCACATCGAGAAAGAATGCTGAAATTGCTTTGAAAGAAAGTCAAGACCGCTTGCAATCGATCATTACAAATGAACCTGAATGTGTAAAACTAGTCGGCCCAGATGGTAAATTGATTGATATGAATCCTGCAGGTTTGGCAATGTTGGAAGTAGATACCCTCAAAGATGCCCAAGATTATAGCTTGACCAACTTTATACTTCCAGAGTGGCGCGCTCCATTTATTGCAATGCATAGAAGTGTCATGAAAGGAGAAAATGCAAAACTCGAATTTGAGATTATAGGGCTTAAAGGGACCCACCGTTGGTTAGAGACAAATGCTGTTCCAATGTATGATGCTGATAGAAACGTCACCATGTTCTTGGGTATCACTCGTGATATAACTGAGAGAAAAGAGAATGAAAAGCGGATTAATTATCTTGCTAATTTTGATCCGTTAACCGGCTTACCAAATCGAACGCAACTTGATATCCGTATCAAAGATTTACTTAGTCTGGCAAAACGACATAAGCAAGAATTCTCGATTATGTTTCTCGACCTCGATCATTTTAAAGATATCAATGACACATTAGGCCACACCATTGGAGATAAATTACTCATTACTACTTCTCATCGGCTTAAATCTATTCTACGCGAAGAAGATACATTAGCTCGACTTGGAGGAGATGAATTCATTATCTTACTTCCCAATATCGGCGTAAATGGAGCTTCCCAAGTAGCCCACAAACTTTTGGATACATTTAAAAAACCTTTTAATATTGAGAATAATGAACTAAGTATCAGTAGCTCTATCGGTATTGCGCTTTATCCTAATGATGGTGTGGATTTTGAGACTCTCTATAAAAATGCCGACACGGCAATGTATCGAGCAAAAAAAGAAGGACGTAACGGCTTTTATTTCTTCACCGATGAGATGCAAAAAAACTCTATCCGAAATCTCGAACTGAGCAATGCGCTTCGCCATGCGCTTGAACGGAATCAATTTCAACTCCATTACCAGCCACAATTTTCAACAAAAAGTAGAATGGTCATTGGTGCTGAAGCTTTATTACGCTGGAATCATCCTGAGTTTGGAAATATTTCTCCTGCTGAGTTTATACCAATAGCTGAAGAAAACGGAACAATTTTCTCAATAGGAGCATGGGTTCTACGTACAGCAATACAATCTGCACAGCGATGGATGGAGAAGGGAATGGAACCTATCATTATGGCAGTAAATCTATCGGCTATTCAGTTTAAAACACAAAATTTACCGGACTTAGTAGCCAATATTCTTGAAGAGATTGGATTGCCACCAGAATATTTGGAGCTTGAATTGACAGAAGGTGTTGCGATGCAAGATCCGCAGAGAGCAATTAGTGTTATGAATGAACTCCATTCAAAAGGAGTGAGAATGTCAATCGATGATTTTGGTACTGGTTATTCATCTCTGAGTTATCTTAAAAAGTTCAATATCTATAAGCTAAAAATCGATCAATCATTTATACGAGATATCAATGTTGATCCCGAAGATAAAGCAATCGTTGCAGCGATTATTAGTATGGCTAAAAGTTTAGGATTGCAGACTATTGCAGAGGGAGTAGAAACGATTGGTCAACTTGATTATCTACATCAACAAGGATGTGATGAGATACAAGGATACTATTTTTCAAAGCCTCTTTCCATTGAAGAGTTCGAGGCTTTTAGATTGAGAATCAGTAATACCTAAAGAGCCTGTTATTTAACATCCTCGGTCTGACTGATAGCTACCATCCTCTGCCAATATAAAAAGAGGATCGTTGATATCCCCGCACTTCCTAGAACCATGGCCATTACCACTATCTGATATCGTGCCGCAATAAGTGGACTGATACCTGAAAGTATCTGCCCTGTCATCATCCCTGGAAGAGAAACAAGACCTACGGCTAAGAGAGTATTGACTTGAGGGATCATCGCGGCTTTGAAGGCTAAGAAGCGCGATTGTACATAGTCGTTTAATTGCATCTCATAATCAAACCTCTCCACTGCAATAGCCACGGCATTCATAGCATTGGCATAGATCATTCCAGCAAGTGGGATCATTACCATTGGAGTATAAAAAGATTTTAGATCTAATACAGCTATTAAGACGATGAGCAGATTAAAACTGCCACCGATTGCAATAGCACTGAAGATATGAGTATATTTTTGTAAGCTCTTTTGCTTACAGCTGCGAAGAGCAATCAGACTTGATACTGCTATCATAAAAAACACTATGGCAACACCTATTAAGGGTGAATCATCTTTAAATAAAAACTCTAGGACATATCCTATAAGCAAAAGCTGCGAGGTCATCCTAAGCGTAGCATACGCGATCTCTTTTGCATCACCGAGCCATTTATAATAAAAATACCCTACAATAGCAACAGGAAGCAGCATAAAAAGAAGGTTTTGAAGTGGTATGGTATGCATAGACATCCTTTGAATAAGACAGATATTTATTCAGCTAACACCACTAATTGTTAGCGTTTTGATTATAGCTTTTTTAAAATTCATTTGGTGATATATAACCCAATAGTAAGTGTATTATAATTCTAAATAAACATAACTTATTTTATTTTTCTGAAGAGCTATCTCTAAGATTAAAGTATCTTATTAAAGCTCTTTTAGATAGGATTCTGCTGATAAAAATATTTTAGTAATTGGATGAGGTTATACATGTTTAGCTCAGGTTTTTTAGGTACTTCCGCACCATTTTATATGGATTTTATTACAGTGTATTTTGCACTTTTGCCTATTTTGATGTTTCTTTCCATCTCTTTGGCCGTTAAAAAGCAATATGAGAAGCATTTCCTCTCTCAGCTGATTTTATTTGCTGTAACTTTGGTTGTGGTTGTTGTCTTTGAAGTAGGGGTAAGAGTTTCTGATGGCTTTATAGAGTTTATGCAAAATGCGCATGTCTCATATGGCTTTATGATCATATTCTTAGTTGTACATGTAAGTATTGCGCTTGTAAGTGTTATCCTTTGGTCTGTGCTTTTATATGGTGCTATTAAAAGTTACAAATTAGAAAATAAAGGTGTATCCGTTTCTCATAAGAAAGTGGGAAAATTGGTATTTTTAGGGATAAGTGTCGCTTCATATATGGGAGTTGGAGTTTATTATCTTCTATTTCTGTATTAAATCTTTAGAAAAACACTTTACATGTAAGGTTTACATGTAAAGTGTTTTTAACGAACTATTTCGCTAGGAATTAGTTGTCATTTTCAAATTCTTTGTCTGCTTCTTTTTGGAATTCATCATCTTTCTCTTTTTGAAGTTGGGCTTTTGTTAAAACTGCTTCATGAAGAAACTCACCGAAGAATGTTTTAGGTTGTTCATACGCTAAAAAGGTGTACGTTCCTGCAAAAAGCCCAATCATAGCTAAAGCAACAATCGCTTTTTGTATGAAGTTGAAAGTTTGTATAGGTTCTTTTATATGTATTTCACATATTCCCCCTGGGCAATATTGAGCATGCTTTCTAGTGATAAATTCGTATATTATACAGCCAATACATATAGAAAAAGCACTTTCTAAGAACATTAAACTAGCGCAAAGTACACAAATTAAAACTTTGTAAAAAGTTATATCCCAATTTAAAACAAACCACCAAACCATAGGTAAAGAGATAAGCCAGCCGAGTGACCATGCGAAACGCTTTTGCAACCCGCCCACATATTCTGGTTTTTGATTTTGAACTACAAATCTTCCCAAGAGTAAAGACGGGACGTATTTTGGACTTATCATTCTGAGCGTAAAATCAACCCATAAAAATCCCAAATAGATTCTTGCCACCATAGTATGATTAAATCCTATTCCGACAAACATAATAATTGTTCCAAGAATTCCGAGTATCCCTGCAGCAGCTCTCGCTTCTCTCTCGTTGACAACAGGGATATCATACCCCGCAACTTTCTCTCCATATTCCCATATAAAACTTCGTAAGCTCAAAAAATATCCTTTAGTTGTCGCATCTAAAATGTTTTGTCTTTAATACTATCTAATTGCAAAATTAGATTAGGCTGGAAGTGACATTTTTTGATACAAATAAAAAAATAGAGTTAAATTTTTACAATTTTACTCAAATACAAAAATAAGAAGAATAAAGGTCAAAAACGTTTTATAATCTCCATCGTTCTGGAACAAATTTTCTTTTATAAATGGATGATGTCACCTTTTTTAATAACACCACTATTTACTGCTTTTACAAAGATTCCGCGATCATCTTTAAGCAGTTTAGGCAATTTGGAATCTATTTTAGAAAGACCTATGCAGAGGGTACAGTTTTGAGTAAGTTCGAATGTGACTTCTCCAATTTTGAACCTGTCTCCTATATGTAAGCTGCTTATACTCCCCTCAATGAGAATATTTTCACCAAGGATTCCCTCTTGCAAATCTATATCTATTTGTTTTGCCATATGATAGGCATCTATAGAACTGATTAAGATAGCTCGTAGAGGATCTTTTCCATAAAATTTATCCTCTTTAACACCTTGGGGATCTATATTGAGCTCATTCTTTATAAGTCTATGAGGTTCCTCTTTTATAGATATGTACAGTTCTTTAACTGTTGCTAAAATATTTTTTGACATCTATTTCTTCTTTTTAAAACCGATTTTTTTCTCGTAAACATCTAGCTCCATTTTTTTGTAGCTGTCTGATTTAATATATTCAAGAACGACTGCGAATTCATCTTCATTATAGATGCCTGGAAATAATCCTGCAACTGATTTATCTTTATCATAAAATAATGAAACAGGAAAACCAAACCCTATATATTTTGTAAACTCTTTCGCCGTTCCTTTAAAATCCTTATAGATGACTGTATCATTCTTAGAAGTTTCAATATCTGTATAAAGAAAATCACTTTTGATTCTTTTTTTGATATTTGCGGTATCAAGAGTAAACATTGACATCTCTTGGCAGTAAACACAGTCTTTCCAATGTAAATAAACGAAAAGATGTTTATGTTCTTTTGTAGCTGTATCTATAAGCTTATCAAGGTTGATTTCTGCAGAAAATGATAATATCTGTAAGGTAAGAAGGAGAAAGAGAGATCTCAATATTTGCATATAACAATCCTCTATGTATGTATTGCAGACCAAAGAGGGAATATTCCCTCTTTTGATTATCTAATTGCTTGTGTTTCTGTATCTTTGTTGCCTTTAAGGTCAACAGTGTTTACAACAAGATTATCTCCAGCTTTGCCTTTGAAGCTAAAACCAACGATTGGGTTTTTAGAAAGGAACTGACTTGTAGAAGCGTCAAAAACTGCTTTACCATTTACTGTTGCTTCAATATGTACAATAAAGTTTGCATCTTCTCTTTTACCAGTTTTTGCTTTTGCTTGATCATAAGTTAACATGTCATGTTTGATCATAACTTTAGCTTCAACAAGATCGCCTTTTAATTTTGCTTTGATTTTCATAAATATCCTTTAATTATTTTGTTTTTTGTATGTTGTAAAGGCTAAATCAGCCTTCACAACCACCTAGTGCAACGTCAAGAGATTTTGTTGTTGAGTAAAGTTTTCCATCTTTACCTTCAACTACAACTGTCATGCTTCCGCTTTTTTTCATTTTGATTTTCAATGAATAATCAACAACACTACCTTCAACAACATTCCATACCATGATAGCACTCTCTGGATTTGCATCTTGAAACAATGCTACAGTTTTTGCAGGGATATCAGTAGCGATATCAACTGGGATTTGACCACCATTACTTGCAACTTTCGGGATGTTTAATTTAATAGCATCATTAGGAGTCGGTACTTTTCCGAACAGTTTTGCGATTCCATCATTTACATCTTTTGATGTCCAAACATCTGGCTTTGTTGCTCTGAAATCCAGAGCACTTAAACGCGCTGGAACCATTGTAACTACTGCTGCTAGTGCACCTAGACTTAAAAATTTTCTTCTTTGCATTCTATTTCCTTTTTATTTAAATTACTTGCTCATGTTGATCATATAATCAACAACTGCTTTAAGATCTGAATCTGCTAAATCTGTTCCGCCTTTTGGAGGCATACCGTTAAGACCATTTATTGCGTGATCATATACTTTATCTATACCTTGAGTTGTTATTTTTGCCCATGCTTTTTTGTTTCCAACTACAGGAGCGTCCATGCCATCAGCACCGTGACACATCTTACAAGTTCCCTCGTATGACGCTTTAGCAGCATCATTTGAACCCGCTTTTTTCTCTACTACTGGTAAATCTCTTACTATAGATAAAGGCGGTAAGAAATCTTTCGTTTCAACTTTAATACGAGTTACCTTAGTTTCACCTTTAATACAGTCCGTCATACAACGTTCGCTAACAGTCTTTGCACCAATGTTTTTTGGATCATTAAAGTATGCACGTGCATTATCTTGACCTTGTGGGCCATCAATTTTAGGTACAAAACCATCTTTATTTGGCATTACAATCTTCAAGAACTTCGCTCTATCTAAATCATAATCATCACCAACTAACTCACCATCAATTTTCATTTCATTGACATTAAGTGTATAAGCAACTAACGAATAAACTTGATCATCAGTTAAGCTTTTTGGAGCTGGATGAGGCATACCCTCTTTGATGTACCACCAAAGAGTACTTGCTTGTGGCCAATATGTTCCAAATACACGATTTGGACCTTCCTCCGTAACTCCTCTTTGATTGGTCAGTGATTTTTGACCAACATAAGCATTGCCTTTTGCTAGAGATGGATATCCGCCACCGCCTGAACCAAAATCTCCGTGACACATGCCACACTTAGCATCATACAAGTCCGCACCATCTTGAACATTTCCATGTCCTTCCGGTGGTGGAGCATATGGTGTTACAGATGTAGCCCATGCATCTAACTCATTTTTTGTTGGTGTACGTCCGTAAGAGTACCCACCATTTTGTGTATCAGAATTTACATAATAGATACCAGACTTATTGTTGTTTACAGGATATGTAACACCACCATCAACAACAAGTTTTCCTGCATCTGGACCAGTTGCATATGAATGTGAAGCACCCGTTGAGGAAACGGCACCGATTCCATCTGGAGAAGCATCACCACCAACACATGCCGTTAGTCCAATAGACACTGCCGCAATTAATGAAATTGATACCAGTGATTTACGATCTAATTTGAACATTGTGAACCTCCCCTTTTTCTGTGACTTCCCATGTAGCGATACTATTTCTATGATAAACTGACTCTACACCCATAACAGAAACTTCTTCTTCGATTGTTGGTTGCATACGTCCAGCATCATCCATAGCACGGCTTCCTATAATGAGAGGTTTGCCTTCATATTTGTACATAAAACTAAATCTCGTCCAAGCTTTTGGAAGAACAAGACCTTTAAGTTTTGTAGGAGTCCAGTTTTTACAGCCATCAAATGTAATATCAACACCCGTAATAGTGCCATATCCACTCCAAGCAAGACCTTCGATCTCAACCATATCACCTTTTTTAAGGTCAGTCCATGGTTTTTCTGGACATGGAGAAGTGATAATAGAGTTAACTTCGTTTGCATAGAAATGCTGTACTGCTTTACCATCTGGTTTAAGAGCAGTATATTTTGCAGTTTCTTCTTTTGCATAAAAAGGCTCATCAGAAAATTCTAGACGTTTAAGCCATTTAACACATAAGTTACCTTCCCAACCTGGAAGTACCAGACGAACAGGATATCCTTGTTCAGGGCGAAGAGCTTCACCGTTTTGTCCCCATACGATCATCGCATCATCGAGTACTTTATCTATCGGGACAGTTCTTCCCATCTCTGAGTTATCTGAACCCTCAGCAAGCATCCATTTAGCGGTTGGTTTAAGACCTAAGTCTTTAAGAATAGTCTTAATGTAAACACCAGTCCATTCCGCACAACTCATCATCCCTTTTGCAAACTGAACAGAGTTGAATTGTGGTCCTCTCCACTCTGGTCCACCGTTTGCAGGACATTCGATAAAGTAAATGCGGCTAACACTTGGATAACGTTTAAGTTGATCAAGAGTAAGCACTAACGGTTTATCTACAAGACCATGAATCATTAAACGGAACTCATTTGGATTGACTTGAGCAACACCACCGTGACATCTTGAGAAAAATAAACCATTTGGTGTAATAATTCCTTCTGATTCTTGAATAGGACACATTGCAATTGATGCATAGAAGTTACCTGAAGAGAGCAGCTCAGCATTTCTTCTTGTATTATTGTGCTCATATTCTGATGGCATCCCATAAAGATTTTTGGTAACAGGGTCACCAAATTTGATTCCCCATGGCACATGGTTTATAATAGCTGGATCGTCAGCCATTGCCTTTGTACCAGCAAAAAGACTTGTACCAGCTAAAGCAGTAGCAGACAAAGCTGCAGATTTTCTAAAAAAATCTCTTCTTGCTAATGTGTTGTGTGTGTCATTAGACGAAGATTCTAATTTTTTTTGAGAATTATTATCGTTCATTTTTCTTCCTTTATAAGCTTTATAGATATAACCAATATATATTTAGTAGTGACCACTAAATCAGTTAAGCCATAGATTGACACACAATATTATTGCACGATTAGGTAACTGTTTTGTAAATATCACAAATATATCACAAGAAATGATACAACAATTTGAAGATTTATACGATTAATTTTATACTATAGAGACTATTTTGTTACAAAATCACACATAAAAAAGTTAATTTTTGATCGGAGGTACGAAGCTTAATTTTTTTTCATAAGTTATGATTCGTATTAGTTATGATTCCTAGAACTACATAAGTATCTTTAATAATATCATGATAAAAAGGTATTGTAAAACCTTGGTGTTCAATATCTTTAATATTTTCATCATCGAAATATAGTGACTTCTTATATTTCGCTACTTTTGTTGGCATATTTAAGATTATGGTATCAAGATAGAGTTTAAAACTCTTTGCGCTTTTTTTATCACTACTAAAGAAAGAATCAAGTATTGATTTGAGTTGTTCCTCATAAAGTTTAGAATTTACTATTTTCATTTTTCTTCACCTTTTTCTAACCAATGATCTATTTTTCCCATGGTTTCCAAGTAGCTTGAAAAATTTGCTGGATCTTGGATGTACTTGTCAAGTTCTTTTTGGAGAATTTCCTGCATTTGAGCGGAGACGTTTTTTTTATTTTCTAATTCTAATTTTTCCATGTTTATTTTTCCAATACTATTAAAAAGATAGTGAAATTATTCACTATCTTTTTTAACTGTTTGTGCTTTTTGAATTTTTGCAGGTGTTGTCTCAGCGATCGTCGAGACCTCTTTTTTCACAAGAGCCACTGCAGCATCTGCATCATCTGCCATTTGTAGATCATCGCTGTTATCTAAATAAGTTGAGACTTGCTGCATTTGAAATGGCTGTCCATAATTATATACAATCTCGCCTCCATCTTTACCTTGAAGAAACATGGCTCCAGTTGCACCTAAGAGTAAGACGACCGCAAGAGCTTCGAGGGCAAATTTTTTGGTTTTGCATCCAATGAGTTTTAATAAAGCAATAATTCCCATCGCTATTGCCAAGTATGTGCCTAACTGCTTATGTTCTTTAAGTTCACTCTGACCAGCTGGGCTGAGATAGTCATATATAAGCGGACCGGCATGCGTACCTGTATACCATACGCCAATAACAGCAAGCGCAGCAATAAGTGTAGCACGAGATGAGATTTTTGACATCCCCTCTGTTCTTGTGAAAAGATACACAACACCAAAAACTGAGGCAACTAGTGGAAGAACCATTGCAAAATGAACGGTAGCTGGGTGTAACATCATAGATTACTCCTTGTAAATTTTGAGTCCAAGCATATTATAGGAAAAAAAGATATGAAATAACTTAATCTTATTTTTCGTCTTTTTTATCCATCGCGTTTTTAGCTGATTTAATGGCGTTTTCAAGGGCTGTTCTTGCTATACCCCAAGCTTCTATTCCCATACGTTTTGCTTCTTGGGCTTTTTCTGATTTCAATACTTTTTTCCCTCTTTGAAAGGCATCTTTTTTCACTGCTTGGTACTTGTCTTTCATAATGTCAACAGTTTCTTTTGAGATATGTACCAGCTCTTCTAAATCATACTTCATGTCCTTTGAGATATCCTCTAGTATCTGTTTGGTTTGCGCGGAGTTGGCATGTCCAATATTGTTTACTACCTGTGTGAAGATCATATCTGTATGAATAAGTTCATCAAAAGTGTGATCATAATCACTGAGCAAGATAACCTTTATCTCATCTGGCATATAAAGAAGTTGCTGTTGAAATTTGGATATTGATTTGACAAGACCTGTTTTCGTACCTCGCATTGTTGATTTGAGGATAGAATTTGCCTGATTCGGAGTTGCTTCTGAAACATTTACTGCCGTTTGGAGGATACTGGAGAGAATTTTTCGAATCCTGATACTATTGAGCGCTCCCTCATTGATAGTTTCATAAGTAAGCTCTTTTATAACCTCTTCAACAGTTTCATCTATATCTTGGTTATTTTTTTCTAAGGCTGTAATGATGGCTGATTCAACCATTTCATTTAACATATCAAAAAGGTCAACAGATTGAAGTTTTATCTGATGGAGTTTAGATATTGTTTGTTCTGGAGCTTCTGCAAGGGCTTCTTCGATTTTATCAAAAAGGATGTATTTTGCATTTTGAAGCTCATGTGATGTTTTGTCTATGCGTCTATTTAACTGTTCTTTTTTTGCAAGAAGTTCTTCAACTTCATCGTGAAGGGCCAATGTTTCACTGTCGATTACTGTTGCACTAAGAATTTTTAGTTCATGTAATGTCAATTTATTTGGATCTATAGTCCATTCATCCTCAATATGCACAAGAAGTTTTTTAATCTTTTCCTCAATTGAAGAGGCTTCAATGCTTTTGTAACTGTTCTTTAGGTCTCGTTCAAATTCCTCTATATTCATCATATCTCCTTTATAAAACCATTTTTATATTTTGATGATTTTTTAGTGCTTCATATATAAATGTTCTTTCATCTTCATTGGTGATAATAAGATCAAGATTCATACTCACATACTTTCCGGTTTTACTTGCATTGGAAAGTTTTAAAGAGTGTGGTTTTTCCAAAATCACTTCTTTTACGGCAAGATGAATTTCATCTTTATGATTACCGATTACTTTATAACACCAGCTGCAAGGATATTCCAAAACCAATTTTTCTTTAGTTTCGTTTATAATTTCCACTTTTTCCTCCTTCTTTGGATTCAAGCTGAACAGTTTTAATGATCATCCCTTTGTCTATGGCTTTGACCATATCATATATGGTTAAAAGTCCGATACTGACACCTGTGAGGGCTTCCATTTCTACGCCTGTTTGACCTGTAAGTTTTGCAGTGAGAATAAGTTTAAATCCTGGAAGTTCAGGCAGTTCTTCAACATCACAGTTGATACCACTAAGATTTAAGGGATGACACATTGGGATAAGTTCACTTGTTTTTTTTGTTCCCATTATTGCGGCAATAACAGCTGTTTGAAGAACTGGGCCTTTTTTTGTCTTTTCGCTTACAATCGCATCGAAAGCATCTTGGCTCATTTGTATAACTCCGCTTGCTACAGCGACTCTTGTAGTCTGATTTTTGTCAGACACATCCACCATTTTTGGACGATCTTTTTCATCTAAGTGTGTTAACTTCATGTAGCTCTCTTCTTTTGTATAAAGGTAAATAATAACCCTTGATTATACCAAACAAAGATAGATTATTTATTAATATCGTGTTCTTCATGAAATCTTAAAATCGCTTCTTCATACTCTGAAGGATGGTTAAGATTTAAAAAATTAGATTCATCTTCAAATTCTATAAAAAGAGTCTTGGACATGTGGAGCAGTTGGGTAAGTTTATGTTGATTGGTTTGAAGCATATTTGAAAAAGCTACATGCAAACTTCTATTATATAGTCCGCACAGAGGATGGAGGCTATGGGATGTTTTTGCGATGACGGCATCAAAGCCCTGATCTTTGTGCTCTAAGATTTTACTTATTTCTATTTCATCTACAAATGGAGTATCAACACTTAAAACAAATATTTCGTTTACATGTAAGTGGTTAAAGATAGTTACAAAGCCTGTTGTAGGAGCATAGATATCTTTTGTATCTATATCTTCTATGAAATTTGCAGCAAAATCAAATTTATTTGCATCTTTACAGGAAATATATACATTTTGAAATAATTTTTGTAAGCGCTCATATTGAAACTGTGTTAGTGAGGGTTTACCCGCAAAGGGCAAAAGAGCTTTATCTTTACCCATGCGGGAACTTTTCCCGCCGGCAAAGATAATGCATGGAATTTGGAACATTATTTAGTTAAAATAGCTTCTATACGTCTGTTTTCTGCACGACCTTCAGCTGTCTTGTTTGTTGCAATAGGACAATCTTCGCCTTTGCCTGATGCTGTAACTCTTTTAGCGTCTACACCTTTTTTCTCAAGATCAGCTTTTACAGCTTTTGCACGAGCTTCAGAAAGTTTTTGGTTGTGTTTTACAGAACCAGTGCTACTTGTATAACCAACGATTTCTGCATTGTATTCAGGGTATAGTTTCATGAAATCTGCAAATTCTGTAATCTTAGCGTCTGCTTCTGGCCCAATTTTAGCTGAGTCTATTTTGAAGTTTGTATGTAAGTTTAAAAGCATCGGACAACCATCTTGGTCAACTTTTGCGCCAGCTGGACTGTTTGGACATTTGTCAATAGAGTTTTTAACACCGTCATTATCATCATCGCCATCAACTGCTACAATAGCAGCTTCTGCTACAACAGGTTTTTCTTCAATAACTGGCGCAGGTGCTGGAGCTGGTTTTTCTTCAACAACTGGCTCAGGCGCTGGAACTGTAACAGGTTGAGCTTTTTCTCCAAATGCGATGTTGATACCAGCGAGAAGTGCTAAGTTGTTATCCCATCTTGTGTCATTAGGCTTCAACATATACACTGCTTCAACTTTAAGAGCGATGTTTTTTGTGATTGGCATTTTAGCACCAACGCCTGCGTCAAAGAAAGCAGAATCAACATTGCCAGTTCTTCCTTCTTGGTGCTCACTCATAGTCTCGTAACCAAGACCAGCTTTTGCAAATGGAGTTAAAAAGCCAACTTTTCCATACTCATATACACCGTTTAAAGCGATACGGTAAACATTTGTACTACCAACGCGGCTTGGCTCAAAATCAGCATTTGAGTAAAGAACTGATAACTCAGGACTTACTGGCATTCCAAGGTTATTAAGTTGGAATTCAGCGCCATAGATACCTGCATTAGAAAGATTGAGGTTTCCCTCTGCTATGTTATAACCAGCAACTGGTGTGATCTCATAGTCATAGTCTTGTGCTAATAGCAAAGAAGATGCTAAAAGTGCTGGAACTAGTAATAATTTTTTCATGGTTATCCTTTTTTGTCCAAGTAAACTTGGGAGTAGTTATTCTGAAATTTTAGCTAATTTTTATTAAAAAGCTATTTAATAAAAATAATTAGTTTATGTTATCTTGGATCAGTAATGTACCCTGTAACAGCAGATGCTGCTGCAACAGCAGAGTTTGCTAAGTAAACTTTTGAACTTCTACTTCCCATGCGTCCTACAAAATTACGGTTTGTTGTAGAAACTGCAACTTCGTTATCACCCAAAATTCCCATATATCCACCAAGACAAGCGCCACATGTAGGATTACTTACAACTCCACCGGCATCGATGAGAATATCTATATATCCTAGCTTTGTAGCTTCACGAAGGATTTTTTGTGTTCCTGGAGTGATGATAAGACGAACATCTTGGTGTACTCTTTTTCCTTCTAGGATTTCAGCTGCAACTTTAAGATCACTAAGTCTTCCGTTTGTACAGCTTCCAATAAACGCTTGATCTATCTTAATATGATCATTTTGCGCTTGAACAACACTATGTCCATTTGATGGTAAGAATGGATACGCGATAACTGGATCAAGGGAAGCAACATCTATCTCTAATGTTTTTGTGTAGACCGCATCTGCGTCAGAGTAAAAGATTTTTGGCGCGCGTGCAAGAGGTTTGTCCGCTAAAAACTCTTTTGTAATCTCATCATATGCGACGATTCCACTTTTTGCACCGGCTTCGATGGCCATGTTACACATAGAAAATCTATCGTCCATACTTAAATGCTCTATCGTGCTTCCTACGAATTCTAAAGTTTGATATAAAGCTCCATCAACACCGATCATACGGATAATCTCTAAGATGATATCTTTCCCCGTTGTATATTTTCCAGGTTTGCCATTTAAAACTACTTTGATAGATTCTGGAACTTTAAACCAGTTGTTACCCGTTACCATAGCAAAAGCAAGGTCGGTAGAACCCATACCTGTTGAAAATGCACCGAGTGCGCCATGCGTACAAGTATGTGAATCTGCACCGATAATGACATCACCTGGAACAACTAAACCTTTTTCAGGTAAAAGTGCATGCTCAATTCCCATATCTTTTTCATCAAAAAAGTTTTTCAACTCATATTTTTTTGCAAAATCACGGCTAATGCGCGCTTGATTTGCACTTGCAATATCTTTTGCAGGGATAAAGTGGTCAAGTACGATAGAAAATCCATCCGGATTTGCTAGTTTTGTAGCGCCAATATCTTCAAAAGCTTTGATAGAAATAGGTGTAGTAATATCGTTTCCGATAACCATATCGATGTCACAGCGGATGATTTCGCCGGCATGAACGTCATGACCGACATGATCGGAAAATATTTTTTCAGTAATGGTCTGTCCCATGTGGAATCCTTACATGTAAAGTGTATTTATATTAATTAGGCGAATTATACCCATTTAGAGTTGATGACATTTTGAAATATTTTTGTAAAGTTGAAAACTTTGATGTTAATATAAACAAAAAAAGGATTTTTGTGTCGAAGTTGCTTGGAAAATGTCCCTATTGTGAAGATGGAAAGATTGAAGTAAGAGCAATCGCCGTTGATGGCAAACCTCTAAAACTGTATGCTTGCTCAAATGCTCATTGGCATTTTGAAGGCGATTTTGCCGAGCTGACACAAGAGTCTACATGTAACTTCAGAATATTTCAAAATCAACTCAGACGCTGGAATAAAAAAGCGATAGGTGAAAATGAGATACGAACACTTTTAAAAGAGCAACAAGTTCAAGTGCGACTATACAGTGCAAATGCGAAAAAAGAGTATTTTAAATGGGTGATTTTGGATAGAGAGTATGGGATAAGTGTTTTGTGGGAGGAGGATGTATAGGCATAAAAACCTATACATAAAAATTACATTGCTGTAACGTTTTCCGCTTGAGGACCTTTTTGACCTTCGCCTACTTCAAAAGTAACCGCTTGGCCTTCTGCTAAAGAAACACGACCAGGACCTGTTCTGTTTACTTGACGGAAGTGAACAAATAAATCGTTACCGCCATTGTTTTGTTGGATAAATCCATAACCTTTTTCTTCATTGAACCATTTAACAGTTCCGTGTAGCAATTCTGCCATCGTTGTACCTCTAGTGGGAAAAATACATTTCATAATAGTATATTACTAAATTGAAAAGGAGTCTAAGTCGAGGAAAGGTTTTCGTTTTTAGCAGATTATATATAATGTAACACACTAAAGATGAATTCGAACCTCATCTTTCATCGCAAGTATTGTATCATTTTATTTATTACATTGCAAACGTATTTTATTATTTAACTGTATACTTGCACAAAAAAGGGTCAAAATAGATGAATTTGCTTTCTAAAACAGCTCCACTTGAAGAGTCGATAAAAAAGATGAGAGCTGTTCTCATGGACGTCGGATGTGAGGTTGTGTTTCAAAAAGAGAACCATCCGCTTACTAACTGTTACTCCGTAAATCTAAGCTCTACCGAAGCCCCTCGTCATATCTATTCCAATGGTAAAGGCATGCAATCAGATGCTTCTATGGCGAGTGCTTTGGGTGAATATATAGAAAGACTTCAGACAAATAATTTTTTTATAGATTTCTATCTACCCAAGAGAACGCAATATCCTGATGAGGTCGCATTTGATTTTTCAGATGATTACATTGATGAAGATCTTTTGGCAATTTATGATCCAAACGGAGAGCTCACTGGCGAGGATTTAGTCGATTTTAACAGTGACTATGCAGATAAAATACTCTCTTTGCCTTTTGTAAAAAATTCTACTCAAGAGAAAGTGTATATTCCTCAAAATATCCTTGCTAATCTTTATGTGAGTAATGGTCTTGCAACCGGAAACACTCCAAAAGAGGCACAAGTCCAAGCATTGAGTGAGATATTTGAGAGATATGTAAAGCTTGATATTATTAAAAATGGATATGCCTTACCTAGTTTTGCTGATGAGCTACTTCAAAGTTTTGAGAAGATCTACAGTGATCTTTGTGCACTCCGCGATCTTGGTTATATAGTAGAAGTTTTGGATGCATCGATGGGCGGACAGTTTCCTGTTACGGCTATCTCTTTGATAAATCCAAAAAACTCTTCGCTTTTTGTCTCTTTTGGGGCGCATCCTATTTTGCAGGTTTCTTTAGAACGCACAATGACAGAACTGATGCAAGGGCGTACGCTTGATGGTTTGGATAGTTTTGAAATGCCGACTTTTGATATGAGCATAGTAGAGAGCAGTTTCAACCTTGAGTCTCATTTTGTAGATTCAAACGGCAAGCTTGGGTTCGGTTTTTTGAGTTCTAAGAAAAGTTTTGAGTATGCAGATTGGCGATACAACGGCAATGGATGTGAAGATGAGTATGACTATCTTTTAACTATTTTGGATGATATGGATAAAGAGCTTTATATTAGAGAGTATGATTATCTTGGATTTTACTCTTGTCAGATGATCATTCCCGGAGTCTCCGAGGTGTATCCGATGGAAGATCTTATCTATAACAATAAAAACAGTGGAAAACTTATACGTCATATGATTTTGGATATGAATGCAAATGACGCAGAAGATATTCTCGATGCAATCGAGTCGCTGGATGATTCCTTACATGTAGACAAATATATAGGCGTTATTTTTAAACAAAGTTTTACTATGTCACAACTTAAAGCGCAATTGCACTTGATGCTGGGAAATATACAAGAGGCTCTTGAAATTCTTGAATATAGTGAAAATAGATTTGAAAAACTCATCGCAGAACTTTTACGTCTTGAGTTAGAGGGACATAATTATGAAGAGTATGAAGCAGCGCTTGAAAATATTTTTGGAAAAGATAATCTAAAAAAAGCCTTACATGTAAAAGATAAAAAAGAGTTGTTTATAGATACGACTTTGCATGACGAGTATAAAAAAATGTTAGAACTTTATGATAAGCTGGAGATAAAAAAGCAAAATATCACAAGATAAGCATATTTTTTATTTCATTATGTAATTTTACATGGTCTGATGCTACACTATTGCTTTGTTTCGTTGATATGATATTTGCAAGAATTAGTTTAGAGGAGAGAAAATGCTTATCGAAATATTTATAGACTTCATCCGCAATCGCAAAGATTTACGAGAGTACGTGCTAAAACGAAAAACAATACAAGAACGTGGTGAGTTTAACGATGCAACTTTATTGCAGATACAGGAAAACCTTGAGAGATTAAGAGTTGAAAATCCTGATATTTATGAAAAGATGTATGAAGTATTAGAAGCTGTCTTTGAAAATGATGCAGGACAGAGCGTAGATTATGCTCTAAATTTTGCTCGTCAAATGTTTAAAATGTTCAAAAATAGAACACCGGAAGATATTTATAAGGAATACAAGGCAGTTCTGAAGCACAAATATCAAACGCTAAGTTAGAAATGAAAGTTTATATTGTTGATTTTGTTGTATCATATGCTTAGAAATAATTCTACAAAAGGATACGAAATGATCAAAAAAATTCTAGCGGTAGCTGCTTTTAGCACACTTCTTGGGACAACACTTTTGGCGGACGGTGTACAATTTTTACCAGCAATGAATAGTTCTTATACACCTTCATTAGCTATTGCGGCCCTTGGTGGTTACCAAAAAACAGATTCTCTTGATGGAACAGGTGCTTACGGGATTGAACTCTCTTTGACATGTCCCCTTTTACAGATCCCTAATCATATAATCAGACAACAAGTAAGTTTTGTTCATGCAGACTCAAATGGTATAGCAACAAACTCTGTAGAATTGAATCCTCATGTTTTATTTGATCTTGCTCCACAATTACGTATTGGTGTAGGCCCAAGCCTTGGAGCTGTATATGCTTATGGTCGTGATGATCATGAGGTTGTATTTGGAATTGGTGCAGGTGTATCTTTGACTTATGATATCGCTCCACAATATTTTGTAGGCGTAGAGAGCAGACATCAGTGGACAAGCAACGCAAATCTTGGTGGATCAAAAGTCGATCTAGATAACAGTCGTACACTTTTAAAAGTCGGTGTACACTTCTAAAGCTTGATTGAGCAAGAGGGATGTCAAAAATCCCTCTTTTTAAAGTACTTGTAGTGTGTGGGTATTAAAAAAATTACACTGGTATCTTACTTCTTTTGTAACTCTCTTGTATCATCCGCTGAATTTTATATGACATCGTACCAAATGACAAACGAAACTGAGAATTTTTCTAGTCAAAAGTCCTTATGCGTTGTACCCGTTCCAACTCGTATTGTGATTGTATTTGTAGTACTTTTCATTTTTCAGCTTTTGAAATCAAAGTAAAAAAATAAGTGCTTTTTGAAGAATGGCTTTGAAACATTGTATTTTAGGAAGTATTTGCACATTTATGTATTATAAATGGTGGACAATGTGAGATTCGAACTCACGGTAGGTTGCCCTACGGCCGCGTTCCAGGCGACTGGATTAAACCACTCTCCCAATTGTCCACGGTTTTGGAGAGTGAGATTATAGCGGAATTTTTTTATAAAACCTTTATGCAGTCTTCTTGTTTTGGAACAAGACATAAAAAACTGTATGTTTCATCGCCTAGTGTTTCGTAAGAGTGAGGCATGTTTGCAGGTATTAAAAGTACATCTCCCGCTCCTGCTTCAAACTTTTCATCGCCGATCGTCACAAGTGCTCGTCCACCTAAAACATATTGTTCATGTTCTATGATATTTGTATGCAGTGGCATATGTCCGCCAGCTTCGATCGTGAAGTTTCTCATCGCAAAATTTGGCGACTCTTCAGGTGAGAGAAGCATCTTCATTCCTACACCTTTGCCCGCTTTTTGCGGTATAGTTTCAACATCATCTATTTTTTTATGCAGATACATTTTTTCTCCCAATTTGGAAATATTTTGCAAAAGCATAACATAAAAATTTAAAGGAAACACCTCGTGAGTTATTTTCACCGTGTACATGTAGAAGTGACAAATATTTGTGGTCTTGCATGCAGCTTTTGTCCGCCAAAACTCCAACCAACAAAAACGATGACTTTGGAATTTTTTGAAAAAATCTTAACTGAGTTGAAGCCTTACACTAAGAGTTTAGCTTTACATGTAATGGGCGATCCGCTCACGCTTTCAAATCTTGATCAGTATCTCGATCTGGCTTTTCAATACGGCTTTGAAGTGGAGTTGACTACAAGCGGATATTATCTCAAAAAAAATCCTTTCTCTACGCTGTTTCATTCCGCCGTGCGACAGCTCAATATCTCACTCAATGCCTATAATAAAAATGATTCCAACCTCAGTTTTGAAGCGTACATGCAAGGGGTGTTAGAAGTTTGTAATGAAAAATTAGAAAATCATCCAAAGCCATTTATAAATCTGCGTGTCTGGAATCTCGATGAAAAATGTTCCGAACTCTCTTTTAATGAACAGCTTTTTGAAGTTTTAGGCGATCATTTTGAGCAAAAACTAAGTATGGAGGAAGTACTTACATGTAAGACAAAATCGATAAGACTAGCCTCAAAAATACTGCTCAACTTTGACAGCTATTTTGAATGGCCATCACTCATCTCAAATCATGAAAGCCACGCGACTTGTTATGGTCTCAAATCGCACATTGGAATCTTAGCTAACGGAGTTGTCGTGCCATGTTGCCTTGATGGCGAAGGTGTTATCAATCTTGGAGACTTACATGTAAACACTTTGAAGGAGATTTTAGAGTCAAAGCGAGCACAAGATATGATCGAAGGTTTTGCACAAGGCAAAGCCATTGAAGAGCTTTGCTTGAAGTGTAGTTATAAAGATAGGTTTCAAGAATCTTTATAATCTCAGTTTAGGACTCGTAAAATTTAGATTCCAGTTTTACAAGATTTTGGATTACCGCTGTTATACCCTTGCTTAAACCATTGCATTCTCTCCTCAGAACTTCCGTGAGTAAAGGCATCTGGCACCACGTAACCTTGCGCTTGTTTTTGAAGTGTGTCATCGCCTATGGCATTTGCCGCGCCTAGTGCTTCTTCTATATCTCCATCATCCAAATTGTCTTTTTCAAAATGTGCCCAAATTCCAGCATAACAATCCGCTTGGAGTTCGATTTTGACTTGCAGGGCGTTTGCATCTTTTTTTGAAGATGTGGCTTGGTATTTGTGCGCTTTGTCTAGTGTCCCAAGAAGATCTTGCACATGATGACCTACTTCATGTGCTATCACATAAGCCTGTGCAAAATCTCCCGGTGAGTTGTATTTGTTTTTGAGTTCATCAAAAAAACTCATATCGAGATAGACTTTTTTATCGACGGGACAGTAAAATGGACCGGTTTGTTTGGTTGTATAGCCGCATCCGCTATTGACTCCGCCACGAAAAAGCACTAGCTTCGGTTCGGTATATTGCAAACCATTTTTGTTGAAAAGAGTATGCCAAATATCTTCAGTCTGACCTAAAATTACAGAAACAAACTCAGCAGTTTGATTATCTTCCGCAGAGGGTTGGACGTAGCTTTGTTGCTTGGGCATGGTACCACTGAACGTCGAGAGTAAAGTGAGCGGATTGTAGCCTAGAAAATATGCGATAACACCGATAACTAGGACAATACGGCCATATTTATTTCCGATTAAAAATCTTATAATAGGAGCGGCTAAGTTTAAACCGCCTCTTGGATTTCTTGTCTGAGGCTCACCTCGTAAATCTTCGATATTATTGCTTCTTCGTAAATCTTCCCATTTCATACCATTTCCTAAAATTATTTTTTATCGTGCGCAAGGGCTTTATGGATGAAATCGATATCTACATTTTGCTCTACATGGTAGGCAAAATCTTTGATAGAATGATTTTTATACTCTTTAAAATTGTAGCCTTTATAGTTTTCATTGATCTGTGAAAAAAGCTTCAAACGAATCGCATCGCTCTCAAAAAATCCATGCACAAAAGTGCCGTAAAGATTTTTATGTTTTTTGGAACGTTTTTTTGTGATGGCGTTATGGATCTCATATCCTTCCACGTTACAGTCAAATATCTCATAGTTCTCTTTTTTGAGCACTTTTTGCTCTTTAAAGACAACATCGCCGTCAAACCTTGCAAAACCCTCTATCTCTTCTATCTCAGACTCCACATGTAAAGGGTCAAGGATGCGTTCAAACATCATCTCATAACCGCCGCAGATCGCAACAATAGTTCTTCTTTTGGATTTTAAAATCTCTTCAAAGCCCATTGCTCGAAGCCACTGTAAATCCTCTGCAACTCTTTTACTTCCGGGAAGAATGAGAACGTCCACATGGTTGGCTTCACTTGGATTTGTGATGAAGCTTAGCTCAACCTGCTCATCTGCGACAAGAGGCTCAAAATCGGTAAAGTTACTGATATGTGGAAGCTTGATAACGGCGGCTTTGATGATGGCTCTTGTGTGATCTTGAGTATAGCCCATAAGTGACTGAGCATCTTCAAAACCAAGATTAAAGGGTTTATAAGGAACGACGCCGAGCACTTTAATGCCAAAGCGTTCTTCTAAAATCATGATGCCATCGTCAAACAGGGTGATATCTCCACGGAACTTGTTGATGATAACACCGATAACATTTTTTTTCAAAGCTTTTGGAAGAAGAGCGATAACACCGATGATGGAGGCAAAAACACCGCCTCGCTCTATGTCTGCAACAAGTACGATTTTTGTCTTAAACTCTTCGGCTACGAAGATGTTGGAGAGATCTTTGTCCATAAGGTTGAGCTCGACTGGACTTCCAGCTCCCTCAGCGACGATACACTCATACTGTTTTTGTAGTTTTTTAAATGCTTTTTTGACATGCGGTTTGAGTGAGTTGATATTTTTATAGTATTCATGGACATCCACGTTTGTGACAGCTTCACCGTTAATGATGAGATGTGCGTTGTTATGTGAGCCGGATTTGATAAGAATGGGATTCATATAAAATGACGTGGGAATACCGATGGCTTCAGCGGCAAAATGTTGAGGAATCGCGATCTCTCCGCCATCATCGCAGACTTTAGAGTTGTTGGAGACATTTTGCGCTTTAAATGGTGCGACTTTTACTCCACGTTTGTGTAAAAGATAGGTCAAGGCAAAAGAGAGAGTTGATTTCCCAGCGTCACTGCTTGTGCCAAAGATGCTTAGTGAATTCATATTCTACACTCCTTCATCGAATTTTTCCAGTTTAAGTCAAAGTTTTTTTCGACGTATTTTTTGGTATGTGGAATAGTACAGCCTGAGCAGTCTTGGTGAATCGCATCGCCGTGCGCCACTAAAGTTCCAGCTTTCGCACCAATAGCACAAAAGCTGTATTTGGTTTTTTCTTCGATTTTTTTTATTCCATCTTCTTTAAAACGAAAGTGGGGGCAAGCACAAAAATAGCAGTTGAGGTAAGGGATGTCATGGCATTTCTTTTGGGTTTCATATAAAAGGCAAAACTCTTTCTCGTGTTTAACCATATTTGAAAATTCAAAATACTCGATAATCTGCTCTTGCGTGAAGTTTTGCGCGAGCAGCTTATCTATAATATTTTTATGTTTTTGTGCATGTGAGTCAAACCACTCTGAGTAGGTCATACTTGCCTTTTGTGTTGAAATGATCGTAATAGGTACATAATGATAGCAAGTTCGACGATAAAAAGAGCTATATTCATATCATACACTTGCAGGTTTTTATCGCTTACATGTAAGAGAGTTTCAAGTAGTTTGTAAAAAAGATAAGAGAGTAACATCCCTGTGAGATAGCCTTTTTGTTTTACAACATCCACAAGTGTCAGTAGATTCGCTTTTTTCAAAAAAAGCGTCTCAGCGCGTACAAGATAAGAGCCAAAAGTAAAAGTCGCTTGATAGCTGATGTAGTAGATAAGGGCAGTTGTGTAGTCATAAGAAAAGAGCAAAAAATAGGCAATAGCAAAAAGAAGGATGAATTCTACTAACAAAGAAATTCTATAAAAATAGTCTACATGTAAGATTTTGTAATAGAGCTTGGCGATGCCAAGCATGGAGATCGCCAAGATGATTCCGCCTACAGAATAGACGGAGGGCTGAAGTGGAGTATAGATGATAAAGATACTCCCAATACTAAGCCCCATAAACAGAGAGTTTAAAAACTTATACTTTAAAAACTCTCTGACGATTATTTTCACATTTTGCCTTAAAATTTAAGTTTGAGTCCTGCGATCGCAGTCGTCGTAAAGTTGACGGGATAAATCGCATTATCGCTGACCCATAAACCATTTTTCTGGTTAAACAAGTTGTTTATTTTAGCGAAAATCTCCCAAGTTTTCTTTGTATAAGTAGCAGAGATATCCGTGCTTACATAAGCGTCTTGTTTTTGGCTTGCATTGTTTGCAAAGTCATCTGCCGCGTAAGCTTCGCTTCTATAAACTTCTGTAAGAGCAAATGTAGTATGTTCGTTTGGTAAGTAACTCAGTGTTGCTTTGATGTTATGGTTGCTAACTCCTGGGAGTTTATTTCCTGCATAATCATTGACTCCATTTATTTCTTTATCGATGATGGCTTGAACGTAATTGTAGTTCAATACCACATTAAACTCATCATTGATTATGTATTTGTCTGAGAGATCAAGACCATATTTGTGGGATTTATCTATGTTTGTGTTTTTAGAACTAGTCGGTCCCGAATAATCCGCATAATAAAAGATCTCATCTTTGAGGTCAATATAATAGAGAGAGAGCTTAAATTTGTTCTCTTTTTGGATGTTGTTGTATCCAAGAGTATAGTTATTTGCCTCCATCGGATTTAGCGCTCCACTGAAATAGGTTTGCCATGTCGAGGAGTTGAAACCGAAAAATCTGTCGATGTCTGGTGCTTGGTACGAATGAGAATAATTTGCAAAAACTGAACTCTCTTTGCTTAGTGCATAGTTATATCCAAGCTCTACGCCGTGCAGGTTTTTGCTTGTATTGAGGCCCTGATCTGCAAAAGAGTAATCCACTTTTTCAAATCTGTATCCAAGTTTGAAAGTAGAATCTCCAAAATGCAAGGCACTCACGATAAAACCTGCATTGTTGTTTTTGTTAAATGTATTACCCGCTTGCTCTCTTTGACCATAAAAACCGTCATATCCAAGTGTGAGGGAAAGTGCGTCGCTTGTATAATCCAAAGAGATCTTGCCTGTATTGTAAGTGTAAAGAGATGGACCCGACCATGATGGAACATAGTCGGATTTTTTTCTTTCATTACCTGCATCTATATGCAAAGAGAGTGATGGACTCAGAGCATAACTTGCACCTGCGTTTATAGAATCAGTATCGTAAAGCTGGTGAGATGTATAGCCAGCGAATTGTGTTGGATTACTTGTATACTGATCTTTTGTCATGCTTCCACCATAGATGACATCCGTTCTTGCAAAGGTAGCACCTAAGCGAAGCTCCAATTTTTCTATAGGGAAGTAGGAGAGATTAAACGTGCCTGTGGAGAGTCTGTTTTCATCTTTGCCTCCATTTACATCGGTCGTACGGATACCAGCAGATTTTTGCGCTTCACCGCTTGCCGAGAGCGAGAATTTTTCATCGCTGTGTCCAAAGTAAAAAGAGCCATCTGCCATGCCGTATGTTCCGCCGTAAAATGCAACCTCTTTGTCACTATTTTGTTTAGTTGTTATGTTGATGACACCGGCATTCGCACCATCACCCGCTGTGACGATTCCACCGGACTTTATAATCTCAATACGTTCTATGGAAGCAGGTGAGATACTGCTCAAAAGTGGAGCGACGGTATCGATATTGTTTATTTTTCTACCGTTAAGAGTCACGACTATGTTTTGGTATCCATCAGTGATACCATATCCGTGAATATCCAATTTCTGTGTAAACGGATTTCCAAAAGCAGGCATTGTAATGACAGAAGTCTGCTCATTTAAAAACTCATAGATGTTTTGTACATGCGCTTTTTGGATATCTTGCGCTGTGTAAACTTCAACCGCGTCAGTTGATTTGAGCTCATCTGTTTTGATGGCTGTGGAATCTACTGTTAAAGGTTCAAGTGTAACCCTGTCTTGCGCATAAAGCGAACTTATTAATGATACTAAAACTAGCGATATTTTTATAGAATTTTTCATTATTTTCCTTGAATTTTTCATTATTTTTTACATAATAAGATATACATTTTTCAAGGTGGTGAAATAGAGGTGTTTAAAGTGACAAAGATTTGAGGTTTTGATTTTTGGAGTGCGTGGAGTTTGAGAGTTTTTTTGGTGCGTTTTTTGTAAAAACAGTTACACTGGCAAGGTTTGAAAGAGAGTTCTAGTACACCAAAAGTGGTGGCTAGTTCCTCTTCCTCAGATTCTGCTTCGAGTTCATCACTTAAAAAGTTTGCCATATGAAAACTTTGCACTCTTGAGCACTGCGCATTGAGCGTTACTTGATTTGTCGTAGCGGTAATGGCGCGGAGGGTAAAATAATTTTTACCAAATCCCTTAGGCAGTTTCATAGTTCTCGTTTGGGGTGATTTTTTTGGAATTGTACAAGAATGTAGGCTAAAATACAACTATGAAACTATCTCACCTAAAACAACTCATCGATTATTTTAAAAAATTTCAAAAGATTAGCGCCATATACAGAGTCTCAGACACCATTATCAAAGTAGCTTTTGATAGAGATGATGAACTCTATTTTGATATGCAACGCTCCAACTCGGCGATCTTTACAGTAAAAAGTTATACCCGTTCAAAAGTCTACAATGCGCCCTTTGATGTCGTACTTTCAAAGCGTTTTAGTCGTTGTGAAGTGGAAGATGTTTTTCTTGTTGGCGATGATAAGATACTCCGTTTTACAACAGTACAAAAAGGTGCTTACAAAGAGATACGAACTTATCTGCAGTTTGAGTTTACAGGAAAATATACCAATGTTATTATCCTAGATGAAGATGAGGTCGTCCTTGAAGCACTGCGTCACATCGACCTTTTTTCTTCATTTCGTGAAGTGCGTGTGGGACAAAAACTGCTCCCTCCGCCAACTGCACCTTTTGTTGCAAAAGAGTATCCGATAGAAAACATCCAAATGTTTCTTGAAGATACTTATAAAGAAAGAATGAACTCAAGACTTAAGGTTTTAACAGAACAAAAGAGCACACTTTTAGAAAAAAAATTGACGCGTCTGAGAAAATTGTATGGCGCTCTTGATGATGAAAAAATCTTAAAAAAAGAGGCGGAAAAAAATGAGTATCTAGGGAATCTCATCTTGGCGAATCTACATCTTATAAAGCCCTATCAAAAACACTTACATGTAAGGGATTTTGAGGGAAATGATGTAGAGATAAAGATCGATTCTCTTTTTGGAGCGCCTGCGGATATCGCCAAATATTTTTTTAAAACCTCTAAAAAACTCAAGCAAAAATCGAAAAATCTTCATATAGAGCGCGCTTCACTTCTTGAAAAAATGGAGTTCTTAAAACACTTTATTCAGACTGTAAAAACAGCTGTAGATATCTCAAAGATAGAGCTTCTTTTTCCTGCTAAAAAACAAGAAAAAAAAGTAAGGCAAAGTGAGTCAATCGAGCAATTTTTCATAGATGGATATAAAGTGATGATAGGAAAGAGTGAAAAAGGAAATATTGAACTTCTGCAAAAAGCGAAAGCGAAAGACACTTGGCTGCATCTTAAAGACCGTCCCTCCGCGCATGTAATCATCGTTTCAGACAAACAAAATCTTCCAAATCACATTATTTACGAGGCGGCAAAACTTTGTGTAGATTTTTCTGTGTTTGAAAAAGGACGCTATCTTGTTGACTACACTCCACGGCGTGAAGTAAAAATGCAAGAGGGTGCAAACGTGTTGTATAACAAATATAATACAATCGAAGTTGCCCTGTAAAATAATTTTTTATTATATTAATGTGATATCTTTTTTTACAAAATTTGTTATAATTTTGTATATATAGTTTAATTTAGTAGTTTTGAATTATTTTTAACTATTTTCTTAAACAAGAGGGAGAATTTATGCAAAAAAGAAGAAGTTTTTTAAAGTTGAGTGCGCTAACAGCACTCGCAATGCAAACACCATTTTTATTTACGGGTTGTGGTGGTGGAGGAGGTGGATCTGGCGGTGGATCGTCAGCTTCTGCAACAGGTCTGGATGCTCAGTTGGCAGCTATCTCGGCTCAACAAGCAACGAATAATACTTTACATCAGCAGTCGAGTAATTCGTCTGCAACAACTGTCGGTGCAACACAACCTTATCCGAGTCAGACGGCAGTAGCTCTTGCATCAGTTTCTAGTACCGTCACTTATACTCCTGTTTTGTTTACAGCTTTTGCGGCTAATGCATTGAAGTTAAATACTAATCCGTTAAATCAAACATCAGGTTCAATTACAACGACTTATCCCTTAGCGAATGATCTTTATCTTCCACAAACTAGCGTATGGAGTGATTACGTATCTGCAAATAAAACGGCTTACGACAAGGCGACAGCTCAGCTCAACAATTTAAAAATGGCGCTAAGTAAGTATGGAGAAAAAACAGGCGTAGTTGCACAAAGTTCTACTGTAGTTGCGCAGACAAGTTTGACTTTAACAAGTGTAGATACGTCTAGCTTGACAACTGCTATAAATGCATTTAAGGCTTTGAATCTTAGTACAGTAAGTAGCGTAACGTTCTCGCTTGCAGTTGATGGGTTAATACTTGCAATAAATTTAGTTGTTGGTTTGATCAACACTCTTATGACAAGTAACAGTGTAAGCGGTAATGCTGCAGCAGTAGTGGCTTTTAATGCTATAGAAGGAATTTTGAAGTGGATAGAAAGTAATAGTGTAATTGCTTTAAATAATGTCAATTTAACGACGACTGGCGGTATTATTGCGGGAATTGCTAAGATATCTGTTGTCGCATTGAGTGCATTAAGCTTGGCAAATCTTCAAAAAATCCAAAATACTGTGACTACAAGCTCACAGACGTCAGTTGCAAGTGTTACTACAGATCAACAGCAGATACTTGCATTTTTAGCTGCAAATCAGGTTCAAAGTCAGCTTATCCTTACGCTTTCAACTTGGGTAGAGAATATTATAACCAATAATGTTAACTCTGTAAGTACGCTAGTGAGTAATGTTAACGGTGATCCAAACTATATTCTGACAACCGCAGATACTGCCTTGATAGCTTCACTTAAACAGCAATCTACAGTTCTTAGTGTTCTTGGACTTGTCATGCAAGCGTTGGTTTACATGTATTCTTCAAATACAGATGCAACACCATTAGGTAGTGATGCACAAAGCAATGTAAATATTGTTACCAATCCAGATACAAATTTTACAAGTTATATCAATGGAGTTATTTCAGGTACAACTACAAATACAGATATAGCTTCAGTCATTACTGCTTTATTTTCTGCACTAAATAGTTCTGCTACATCACCTACTTCTCCTCCAAGTGGTTTTGTAACAGATATGGCGACGATGGCATACAACTTTACGATGAAAATAGAAAATGACGCTTATAACTTTGCAACGCTTGGTATGACTTACGGATATCTTTTTGCGTCACAAGGTGAGTCGGTTGGTTTGATGGCAGATAGAATTTTATTTATGTCTGTGCAGATTGGACAGATGGCAGATCGTATCGGCGAGATGGCTGATCGTATCGTTTACACAGAACAGTTAATCGTCTATACGGAGATGCTAATTCAAAACTTTGGTTTGATGATATATGGTGGGATGGGCACGATTAGTAATACAATGCTTTCAGGTCTCGCGATTATATTTGATAGACAATGGTACACGCCGACATCTGCTACAAATGATCCAATCGTTGCATCTATAACAAGTACTACATCACAGATGCTTACAAATATGCAACAGTATGAGATGGCTGTTATTGCAAATCAAAATACTTTACGTCAGACAACACTCGGAGCCCTTAATTGGATAAACGGTCAATATTAATTTCACTTAGTCTGTGTGCAAGCTCTCTTTGGGCTGCTCCTACAGCTACAGAGATCTACCAAAAAACAGTGAAGGTTTTTTCGGTTCCACAGTTAAAATTTCAAGTGCTCTCAACCATGACGAGTGGCAGTTATTCCCAAAAAGAGCTTTTTAGTATTGCAAGAAGGCAAGATGCTGAGACCACTTCATCACTAATTTGCTTTGCTTATCCCTCAGATGTAAAGGGTACAGCTATTCTTATAAAAAAAGATGGTCTTGATACACAAAGTTCAGTTTATTTTCCTGCTATCGGGCGTATTCGTTTGATCCCAAAAGAGAATGAAAATGAAGAGGTTTTTGGGCTTGGTCTTTCCTTCTCAGAGTTACAGAACAATCAGTTTGATTTACGTTTTCTTCCTGAAAAAGTGAAGAATGGAAGAGATTATTATGAGATTGAAAAAAGAGTAGATAAGCATAGAACAATTTATGAGATTGACAAAGAAACTCTCATCTTAAAGAAGATGGATGTGTATGATAATGCAACTCTTGAAAAAGAGATATTTGTAGATGATTCAAAGCTTGTTGCTGGAAATATGATGGTGACAAAATGGCATATTTTAGATCATGTTAAAGATCAGACTTTGACTTATACAGTAAGAGAGAGCAGTGTACAAACAAAGGTAGAAAAAAAGCTTTTTGTAAACTCTTTACTTACGCACTGTAAATTTTAAAGTATTTTCTTCGTATTGTTGGTACTATAAAGATAATAAACACGAGGTTTACACTTAGCAGTAAGGCTAAGTCCATCGTAAACGCTCGCATGATCCCCCCTACAAAAAACATCCCTATTAAAAAGATCAAGATTGAGATATTGGATATGAAAATCGGTTGTAAAACAGTCGTTTCGCAGGCTTCATTTTCCCCTTTATAACATACAAAAAGCTGAATAAGCGAGTCTGTGATAAGTCCGGCATAAAGAATTACGCTGATAAGGCTAACAACACTAAGCGGCTTATCAAATCCCATGTGAACCAATACTAAAGTGCCTAAAGAAAAGAGGGCAGAGAGAAAAACACTCACAATGCTAACAGGATTTTTACAAAAAAACCAAAAAAAGAGTGCTGTAGCAAGGAGTGTAAAAAGAAAACCGACTAAAAACTCCTTTTCAAAAATTGAGGTATAGTAGTCAAAATCAGAGATTTTACCTTGTATCTGCAGATCAAAATTTGGATAGTTCTGAGCAAGTAATTCTATATTTTTGAGTATATCACGCATCTGTTTTGTTGGTGTATCCAAAGCAATGGAGATGACTATATTGCTTTGTTTCATGTTCGATGACAACAGGTTGAAACTGTTGTGCATAAAACTGTTTGCGAGTAAAAACTGCGGATAAAGGTCTTTATGCATTTTGTCAGGTGCGAGTTCTTTAAAGGTTTCAAATGCTTGTGGTTCACTCGCAATAATTTTTCCAGGCATAATCTTTGTAAGCTCTTGTTCAAAATGAGCCAAGAGAGCAAAGTTTTTTGGGTCTGTGTAATAGCCTTGTTTGAGTGAAAGTGTGATGACAAATGGTAAAGACACAAGATTGTTTTGCTCAAAACTTTTTATCTCTTTGATCTGATTTGAAGATTTTGAAAGAAGATTGATGATATTAAGATCGATACCGATTGTTTTTGTAAAGAGTAAAGCGATACCGATGAGGATGAATGAGCCGATAAGAAGGCTACTGATTTTGTTGCTGAATCTGTGTTTTTCAAAAAAGCTGTCAAAATAATGTTTATAATGATCTGGCTGAAAGTATCGCATGAGGTAGATACGCACATTCATATAAAAATGAAGTACAACGAGTCCAACTAGGAGCATAACACCAAAGGAGTGTATCAGGCCAAACTGTGAACTGATGAGAAAAAGAGCGCTTAACATCGTTGCAATGACCGAGATTTGGATCCCAAAAAAGAGCCGTTTTATATTCATTCCGTCTGAGTAAATGTAGTTGATGAGAGTCAGAGCATAGATGATAAGAAATACTGTGGCAAGCAAAGAAGCTGTATTGATTTCAAAAAAATTCAAAGAAAGTATAGAGAGTAAAAGTACAGAGTAGATTGCCATTTCAAGAAGAATATCAAGCCATAGTCTCAGAGGAATAAAAAATAGTAAGATAAGTAGTACAAAGGGGAAAATCATTTTTGCATAATAACCCAGTTCTTGAAAAAAGTTCTCAAAAAGAATAGTCCCGACCATAGAAGTTCCACTTCTTTCATACTGTTTTGTCATTTCTAACACAGGACGAAGTTTTGTAATATCAAAGATCAAAATATAGGTATCTTTATAATTAGGGAGAGTAATATATTTTTCTATTTTATGGGATTTTTCAAAATCTTTAGCAATCTGTGCTGATGGAAGTTTACAAAATAGGTACTGCATATTTCCATTAGATAATTCCATCTTCGAATCTTCAGATTGGCTATGTGGAAGAAAAGAGTTCCACTCTATCTGCTTGACATCTACATGCTTTATGAGCACAAAGTCAAGCAGAAGTATCAAAAAGAGAAGAAAGATTTTTATTGATATTTTCAAAATGAACTTCTGAGTGTAAAGCTTAGAGTATTTGTCTGGCTGTTATTGGCAGATGCGAGTCCTTGAATGATAAAATCTGTTTGTTTATAACTAAGAGAGATCTGCGGATTAATAGCTACATCACTTTGCTTATCAACGGCTTCTCCAATAAGACGGTTTTGAAATCCCATTCGAAAAATCCAAAAAGTAGTAGGTTCAAATTTTGTAGTAAACATTGAGATGAGAGCACTTTTATCATAGGCATCTAGATGAATATACTGAGTTTCCAATGCACAATAAGTAGTGTCATAAGTGTGATCTATGGAAAAACCACCAGTTGTCAACGATCCAAAAGTATTGACTAAAGGCACTTTGTCTCGATAGCTGATCTCTCCACGAAGGCCATAAGAGTCAATAGTTGTTTCTTTATAAAGCCCAACTTGCTGATAACGAAAACCCTCCACTGATTTGATTGGGTTGTAATCAAATGAAGTAATATAATCTCCAAGTGCTGGAAATGGATTTCCTTGGTTTTGGTATGCTTGTGCGGCACTTACTAAATTTGCATCCACTTTTATAAGTGGAACTTCTGAGTAGCGGTTGAAATACACAAAACCAGTTTTGACCTCTCCATCATTATGTTCGAGAACAATCCCAACTGCGGAATTTTTTAAAGAGAGGTAACTCTGTGAAGGTGATTTTGAAGCAATGTCTTCTGCAAGATAGGGGCTTAGAACATTATAATAAGTAGGAGCAAAAATATATTGTCCTAAAACACCATTATTAAAAAATCTGCTATAAGCTTCTGGAAGAAAAGTATTGAGAGCATAGTTAACGTAGTATCCTTTATAGTCCTGATTTTTTGCATCAAAAGGAATTCCATAGAGTGAAACTTTCCAAGCATTGTCCACATAGTAGTCCGCATGTGCCATCCAAAGTGGAGTTCGTTTAATATTCATATTTGGATCGTCATAAAATTCAAGTCTTGGAGGATTGAGAGTATCGAGCATACTAAAATAATCTAAAACACCGATTTTCTCAACCATTTTTCCTATTTTAAAGTGAAATGATGAGTTGAAATACTCAACATAAAGATGATTGATAGGTATCTCTTCATTTGGCTGACTTCTTTGGACAAACATACCACCAGCTACTTTGTAATGGTCACTTTCATAGTATGATTCAAAGAGGGCAAAACCGTATGGAGAGTTTGGAAAAGCATCTTTATTGGTCATAACTCGCCCTATAAGAGTAAGATCGACATGCTGATTTGTGGTGTTTGTGTCATTACTATCTTGATTAAGAGCTTTTTGGATTTCCGGATCGTCAAAACCCTCCTCTTTTGTATCGGCAGCTTGAAGCCATGGTACGCTGATTACTAAGAGTATGAAAAGAAATAACTTCATTCGTCTCCATTGTTATATTTATAGATGAAAGCCAAGCCAAGAGTGTGGAAGCTTGATTCTGAACGGGGTTCATACATGCCAGATACTATATTGGAGGGACTAATATCCCAAGTTTTATAGGTGTAATTTAGTTGAAAATCCCATAGTCTATTGAGTTGATGAGTCCAAGGAACCGAGATAGCATATCCTTGAGTATCACCTAGATCAAAAGTTCCATAAAGATTTGAGGACATTGTTGGGGATAGAGCACGATGATATTGGATTGAAACACCAAGGTTGTCATGTTTAAAAATATTTTTGGTAGCGCCTGCTTTTATAAAACCATAGAACCACTTATATGCCTCTTCATGTCCATCTGCAAGGATTCTGTCCCATTGACGATAGCCCAAGCCTCCTTGGAGAGAAAAAAGAAGATTAATTGCACTCATGTTTTGAATATAGCTTAGAGTGCCATCATTAAGTTTATTTGTTGTTTGTAAAACTAGATCACCAAATTTTCCATTTGGATTGTTAAGATCAGATCCGGTGTATGTAGTTGTACCTTGATAATGAGAAAAAGCGAGGTCAATAAACCCGCCATCTTGATCTTTTCCATCCATAAGTCGAGTCTGGTAGCTAAGGGCAAACCCAGGCATTGCATCACTCTTCTCAGAATCGAGTTTGTTGCCATTTAATCCATACTCCATATAGTCCATCGACATAAGGTTAAAACCTACAGTGAGTTTTGTATCATCAGACGCCGCATATGTAACAGTTGCAAAAAGTAAGATTGCAATCAAGTGATGTAAGAAGTTCATTTAAAATGCCTTTATAGTATAAGAATATAGTATACTATAAAAATTTTTTGATGTTTATAAATGTGTCTAATATCTACCTGCAATTAAAGGAATTCCTATATTTTGAAAAAATATCTTGTCTCTCTTGTTCTCTCTCTTA
>JAVHRU010000080.1:0-7322 GCA_036171835.1 Sulfurimonadaceae bacterium
GATCAGTCTTATCAAGCATTTTCGTACTCTATTTAGATATTTTATTAAATAAAATTTGTGTATAATCACTTTAAAAATTTATAAGGCAATTTTATGAATCATGCAATCCTTGAGAGTATAAAGTCGCTTCCACCTTTGTCAAAAACTATTACGGAAACTCAGAAAATTTATGCGAATCCTGAGAGTTCTATAGCGGACTTGGTAAAAGTGATAGAAGATGATCCGATGATCATCGCTAATCTTTTAAAAGCCGCAAATTCTCCTCTTTACAGTTTTCAAGCAGAAATTAGTAATGTTGCTCAGGCTGTTACTCTTTTTGGTATGAGCATGACTCGCTCTATCGTCCTTGGTAACTCTGTGAGAAAACTTTTAAATGTTGATATGGAACCTTATGCAGCTTCATCTGAGAAATTTGCAGAGATGGCGTCAAAACAGGCCACTCTTATGCATTCTTGGTATAAAAAGGTTAATAAAGAAAAATCAGATAAACTCTTTTTGGCAGCATTACTTCAAGAAACAGGAAAGATCTTGATCGCGAGCCATATCATCCAACAAGATGAGACGATGACTTTTCGCTCTGAGATAGAGATGACTCATAATATTCCAATGGTTGAAAAAAGTTACGTTGGTGAGACAACAGCGGCTATTACAGCTGCTATCTTTGAACATTGGGGATTTGATGAAGATTTTGTCGATATGATCCGCTATTCGGATGATCCCTTAAGCGCTCCTAATGATATTAAAGAATATGCCATGGCATTACATATTGTAAAAACAATTATTCCAATTAATGATCCTTTAGGTGAAATCTCTATTAATATAGGACTTAAAACTGCCAGCGATGCGGGATACAATCACGAGTTACTTGAAGATTGTATTGATGATATGCTCGATAGTCTTTAGTATTTTTGCAAAAGATGGAACTACAGTTCTAGTTCTATCTTCTCTAGCTCTTTTTTTGAAATAAAATCCCCCTTAAATATAGATAAACCTTCGTTGGATATACTTACAAAAAAACTATACAAAGAGATTTTCATGGCAAAAACTGTAACAATTATCGATACTTTCGGATTCTTTTTTAGGAGTTTTTACGCACTTCCTCAACATCTTAGCAATAAAGATGGCTTTCCTACGGGCCTTTTGACAGGCTTTGTCAATTTTATATCATCACTTCAAAAAGAGCATAGTTGTGATTATCTCGTTTTTGCTATCGATTCTAAGGGTAATACTTTTCGTAATGAGATAGATCCAAACTATAAAGCAAACAGAAGTGCGCCTCCGCATGAACTTACTCTTCAGCTTCCTATCGCTATAGAATGGATAGATAAGATGGGATTTAAAACACTTGGAATGGTGGGCTTCGAAGCCGATGATATGATAGCGACTGTCACGAAACTCTCGCTAGAAAAGGGCTATAACGTCAAAGTGGTTTCTCATGACAAAGACCTTTACCAGCTCATAGATGATGATAAAGTCGTGCTTGTCGATGCCATCAAAAGAAAAACTATCAATGAAGATGAGTGCATGCAAAAGTACGGTGTTACGCCTAAGCAGTTTATTGATTTTCAATCTCTATTAGGCGACAGCGCGGATAATGTACCCGGAGTCAGAGGTATAGGAAAAGTCACGGCGCAAAAACTTATAGAAGCTTACGGAAGCTTGGACGGGATCTATGAAAATATCGAGAGTGTAGCGCCCGCTGGAGTACAAAAAAAATTAGTGGAAAACAAAGCGAATGCTTTTATGTCAAAAGAGTTGGTCACACTTAAAAATGATGTTTTTTTTGATCTGGATTTTGAAGAGTACACGATGCATTATGATAATCCTTTTGTGCCTATCTATGATGAACTTGTACAATATGAGATGAATGGAATCCTTCGAATGCTCCATGCCAAAGGGATTGTCGAAGAGAAAAAGGCTCCAACACTAAATCAGGGCGTTGAAATTGTTTTTGAAACTATCAAAGAGCCAAAACTCGAAGATTTTAAAACAACACTTATAACAGATAAAAATGAACTTGATAGAGTATTATCCAGCCTTACATGTAAGGATATTATCGCCTTTGATACAGAGACGACAGGGCTTGATTATTATAATGACACGCTTGTCGGATTTAGTTTTTCTTTTGACGTAAATGAAGCTTATTATGTGCCTTTAGCACATACCTATCTTGGTGCACCAGAGCAGATAGACAAAGAAAGCGCAAAAGAAGCGATGAGAAAAATCTTTACATGTAGGGTTGTTGGGCATAACCTCAAGTTCGATCTTCATTTTGTGACGAAGTTTTTAAATCAGGATTTAGAGATTTTTGCGGACTCAATGATTCTTGCTTGGCTTTTAAATCCGGAAGGTAAACTTTCCCTTGATCATCTTGCTTCAAATATGTTAAATCACACGATGATCTCCTTTAAAGATACTGTCAAAAAAGGTGAGACATTTGCCTCTGTTGAAATTGAAGATGCGTGTAAATATGCCGCAGAAGATGCACTTATAACGCTCAGACTCTATAATCTTTTAGTTCAAAAATTTGAGCTCAATTCTACGCAATATCTTTTAGAAGAAGCCAACCACGTAGAGTTTCCTTTTGTCGGGACTCTACTTCGAATGGAGCAAAAAGGTATAAAAGTAGAAGGTCAATTTTTAACAAAGTTTTTAGATGAGGTGAAAATTAGACTCGCTGAACTTACAAAAGAGGTTTATATGCTGAGTGGATGTGAGTTTAATCTCAATTCTCCGGCACAGCTTGGTACAGTTCTTTTTGAGACACTCGGACTCTCAAAAGGTAAAAAAACAAAGACGGGTTATAGTACCGATGAAAATGTACTTAGTTCTCTTGTAGCTGAACACGAAGTCGTTAAATATATCTTAGAATACCGCGAAGTTCATAAACTTTTTTCAACCTATATAGAACCTCTTTTAAAACTCTCATTAGAGAGCGAAGACAGCCGAGTGCACACCTCTTTTATCCATACAGGCACGGCAACAGGACGTCTGAGCTCAAAAAATCCGAACTTGCAAAATATCCCTGCACGTAGTGATCTTGGTGTCAAAATCCGTCAAGCTTTTGTTGCACCAAAGGGTAAAAAACTTATCGGCATCGATTACTCACAGATAGAGCTGAGACTTCTTGCACATTTTAGTGAAGATCTGGTTTTAGTAAAAGCGTTTACTGAAGATGAAGATATCCACCTTGCTACGGCAAAAGTACTTTTTGGCGAGGAAGCAGCGGCAAAAAGAAATATTGCAAAGACCGTAAACTTTGGACTTTTATATGGAATGGGACAGAAAAAACTCTCTGATACTCTTAATATCAGTGGTAAAGAAGCAAAAGAGATTATTACGACTTATTTTGACAACTTCTCGAGTGTCAAAAACTATTTTTCTAGCATTGTTGAAGATTCAAAAGAGAAGGGCTATGTAGAAACACTTCTTCGTAGAAGACGCTATTTTGACTATGCAAAAGCGACACCGATGCTTAAAGCTGCGTATGAGAGAGAAAGTGTCAATACAAAATTTCAAGGAAGTGCGGCGGATTTGATCAAACTTTCGATGAACAAGATAGATGTGATCATAAGAGAAGAAAACTTAAGAGCAAAAATGCTTCTTCAGATTCATGATGAATTGATATTTGAAGTCGATGAAGATATTGCACAAGAGCTTGGTAAGAGATTTCAAGAAATTATGGAAACTATTTATGAACTTAAAATCCCTTTGAGAGCATCTTTGAACATCGGAGATAACTGGGGCGAGCTTAAGTAGCTTTTTTATATATAAGCTTTTTAAATTTAGAGAAGCTTAATAAAATCATACCTAGTTCTCTTTTATATCTATATTTACCATAGTTTCATTACAATGCGAGGCTAAATAAGAAAGGTGTCATAATGAAAAAAATATTATCATTTATGAGTTCTATGAAAACGATGGCCGTTTTAATGCTCATTTTTGCGTTTTCTATTGGATATGCAACTATCATAGAAAACGATTTCGGTACGATGACGGCAAAAGCTGATATCTATAACACACGATGGTTTGAGGCACTTCTAGGGCTTCTAGCAATTAATTTGTTTATGAATATTCTTAAATTTAAAATGTATTCAAAAGACAGAATCCTTGTTCTTACATTTCACGTTTCATTCTTTGTTATTCTCATAGGCGCTGCAGTTACGCGTTATACGGGATTTGAGGGTATGATGCATATTCGTGAGGGACAAACATCTTCTATGATGCAAAGTGCCGAGCCTTATGTCAATATCAAAGCCGGTAATGCAGAAGATTCTACGATGCTTTATCTTTCAAAAAGAACACATAACAGTTTTGACAAAGAGATTCAAGCGGGTGGAAAGACTCTACATGTAAAGCTTGTCGAGTATATTCCTGATGCTGTTATAAAACTTGTTGAAGATAAAAACGGTACGCCTATAGCGAATATGATGGTGACGTTAAGTGGTCAAGGTCAAAGTGTTCAGTTGTCAAAGGGTGATTTCTTTGAAGCTGGTGATCTAGTACTTGATTTTGATTCAGGCAAGAAGTTTGATAAGCCCGTAGTTGAGCTTTTTGTGGAAAATGGCAAACTAATGATAAGCCATCCGATGGATTTAAAATACTTGAAAATGGATGACAAAAGCAGCGGTGTTTCACAAGCAAGTACAAAAGAAGAGTTCGCAATACGCACTCTCAATACGTACAATGCAACAAATTTTGTTTTACGCGAGTTTTATCCATTGGCAAGTAAAGAGGTTGTGAGCGATCCAAAGGTAAAAGGCAAAAAGAATGCCAGTACTGATGCGCTTCGCTTTGAAATTAGTGATGCTAAAGAATCTAAAACAGTGCTTGTTTATGGTAAAAAAAATGAGCTTGGTGATGATGTGACTGCAATGGTTGATGGTGTAAATGTTTCTGTGAATTATGGTCCAAAGATTCTTACTCTTCCTTTTGCACTGAAATTAAATCGCTTTGAACTTTCACGTTATCCAGGTTCTATGTCCCCTTCTTCTTATGCGAGTGAGGTTACTTTGATAGATAAGGAACAAAATATGAATGAACCTTTCAAAATCTATATGAATCATATTTTAGATCATAGAGGATATAGATTTTTCCAATCTTCTTATGACCAAGATGAAAAAGGAACTGTACTTTCAGTAAACAATGATCCAGGAACATTAATTACATATATAGGTTATTTAATGCTTGCTGTTGGACTTTTTGGCTCACTTTTGATGCCAAATGGTAGATTTGCAAAGCTCTCTAACAAAGCAAAAAAACTTGCATCAAGTAGAGCAGTTGTGGCATTTTTAGCACTTGCTTTTGCTTTTTCATATACTTCCTCTTATGCAGATGAAGTCAATCCTTTGATCAAAACTGTAAAATCTTTTGATAAAGCCCATGCAGCGCTTTTTGGCGAACTTATTGTTCAAGACAGTGATGGAAGGATGAAACCTCTCGATACACTTTCAACTGAGATTGTCAATAAAATCAGCAGAAGTAATTCGATTTTAGGTCTTGATGCAAACCAGATCATTCTTGGGATGATGATACGTCCCGATGCATGGCGTGAGATCAAAATGATTAGTACTTCAAATAAAGAAGTCAACAAATTCCTTGGACTTCCTGAAGATACAAAATATGCATCATTTTCAGAGTTTTTCCAGTCTCCAGCAGATATGCAAGGCTACAAACTTGCACAGTATGCTGAAGAGTCTTCACGTAAAGCACCAAAAGACAGGAATCAATTTGATAAAGCAGTCTTGTCTGTGGATGAGCGTGTAAATGTCGCTTTCATGGTCTATACGGGCTCAATTATCAAAATCTGGCCAAAACCAAATGATGTGAACCAAAAATGGGTTGATACGATAGAAGCGCTTCAAACTTTTGATCAGGAATCTGCAGGCAAAGTAAAAGACGCTGCAGTTATTTACTTTTCTAGTATTGATGATGCCATAAAAACTGGAAACTGGGCAAAAGCGAATGCTGCACTTGATGGGGTCAAAAGCTTCCAAAAATTTTATGGAGCGGCTGTCTATCCGGATAAAAATAAGATCCGTTTAGAGATACTTTATAATCATTTAAATATTTTTGAGATATTGTGGCCACTTTATTTCTTGATCGGTTTTGTACTCTTGAGTTTCTCTTTTGTGAAGATACTTAAACCATCATTTAATCTTAGCGTGATGAGTAAATCAGCGATGTTTTTACTTATAGCATTTTTTATTGCTCATACTTTGGGTCTTGCTATCAGATGGTACATCTCCGGTCACGCACCATGGTCAAATGGTTTTGAGTCTATGGTCTATATTGCTTGGGCGACAGTTTTGGCAGGATTTATCTTTTCAAAACACTCACCGATTACTTTGGCTTCGACATCTATCTTAGCGGGCTTGATCCTTTTTGTAGCGCACTTAAGCTGGATGGATCCAAAGGTAACAAATCTTGTACCTGTTCTACAGTCTTACTGGCTTGATATTCACGTTTCTATGATTACGGCGAGTTATGGTTTCCTTGGTCTTGGAGCACTATTGGGATTTATTACGATACTTCTTTTTGCACTTAGAAACTCTAAAAATGAGAGTCGTATTAACAGTTCTATTTTAGAACTGAATGCTATTAACGAAATGAGCTTACTCATTGGTCTTGCGATGCTGACAGTCGGAAACTTTCTTGGTGGAGTTTGGGCAAATGAAAGTTGGGGACGTTACTGGGGCTGGGATCCAAAAGAAACTTGGGCACTTGTGACGATTTTAGTCTATGCGGTTGTTGTACACATTAGATTTATAAAAGCACTTTATACGCCGTTTAGTTACAGTGTTATTTCATTGATTGCATTTACTTCAGTTCTTATGACCTATTTTGGAGTAAATTACTATCTTGCAGGTATGCACTCTTATGCAAAAGGCGATCCGGTGCCTATCCCTGATTTTGTGCCTATTTCATACTTTATAGTATTTGCACTTATAGCTATCGCTTTTAGAAATAGAAAGATAACTGAGAAGTAGGGCAAAATGCAATTTAAAGGATTTTCAAAAGAGCTTATACCTTTTTTAAAAGAGATCCGTGACAATAATAACAAAGAGTGGTTTTTAACTCAAAAATCACGCTACGAAAAACTTATATTAAACCCCTCTCGCGACTTTATCGTAGAGATGGGTGAACACCTCATGGCCATCGAGCCAACTATCAATGCAATTCCAAAAATAAACGCTTCACTGTTTTGCATATATAAAGATATACGAAGAAATAAAACTGCCCTAAGTGATCCTATAAAAACACGTGTTGGCTATATATTTTGGCAAGGCAAAGGTAAACGTCTTCAAAGCAGCAGTTTTTAT
>JAVHRU010000080.1:7422-11176 GCA_036171835.1 Sulfurimonadaceae bacterium
TATGAGATGAGTATATCCGGTAAAAAATAATACAAAAGTGATTACGGTTTACTCTTGTATTGCTTTTTGATAAATCTCTTCTATGGAACTTAAATTGTGAATCGTGTAATATCTTTGCAATAGTTGATGAAGTCTGTTTTCATTAAATCTCCAAAAATGTTTTTCATCAAAATTGGTATGCGACTTCATCAAGACAAAGAGTTCTTTGTGGGTTGGAGGTGTGGAACTTGCTTTGATAGTATCGATCATAATAAATGTAAGCTGATCTATAGATTCTTTTGTGTTGTCGTCATCTTCAAGCTGCTTATTTGGCATAAACTTATAGAGCTTCCAAACACTGAAAATCAAAGCAAGGACAAAAGTTCCCATCATGATAGATGGGAGATACTCTTTCACTTAAACCACTTTTTCATCTTCTCGATTGCTGAATCAAGTACACCTTCGTGTGGTTTTGACTCAATCCCAAAAGACTCTTGAAGTTTTAAAAGTAGCTCTTTTTGGTTGTCATTTAGCTTTTTAGGATAAGTGATATTGACCTGGGCAATAAGATCGCCTTTGCCGTGTCCGTGAACATCTTCTATTCCTTCATTTCTAAATTTAAAGTGCTGTTTATCACGAGTTCCAATATCGAGTTGAAGTTTTAGCTCTCCTGTAAGGGATGGAATAGTGATCTCGTCCCCGGTAATTGCTTGCGTGAAAAATACAGGGATTTCGATATAGACATCATTGTCATTTCGCTGGAAGTGTTTATCAGCTTTGACACTAAATGTTACATAAAGATCACCGCGACGGCCATTTTTCCCCATATTTCCACGTCCACCTACTCTTAGGCGGTTTCCGTTGTCTATCCCTTTTGGAACATTAATCTTTACGCTTTCTTTGATTTCAGTATATCCGTTGCCGTTACAGTCGCCACATTTTTCAGATGGCTTGGAGCCTTCTCCGTGACATACTGGACAGGTCTGTGAAAAGGTCATAAAACCTTGACGTACATAGACTTGACCTTTACCTTGACACTGATTACATGTAGAGAGTTTTCCATCTTTTGCACCTGAGCCTTTACAGCTAGAACAAGATGATTTGTATTTGAAATTGATCTCTTTTTCACATCCAAAGACAGCCTCGTTGAAGCTGATAGTCATATCGACGTTCATATCAAGTGGGTATTTGTCCATATCTGCGCGTGAACGTCTTTGTCCTCCTCCACCGCCAAAACCACCATTGAACATCTCTTCAAAGATACTTCCAAGATCTTCAAATCCGCCCATGCCAGAACTACGTCTACCACCGCCGCCTTGAAGACCTTCTTTGCCGTATCTGTCATAGACTGCTCTTTGTTGTTCGTCACTGAGTGTTTGATAAGCTTCGTTGATAAATTTAAATTTTGTCTCAGCTTCAGCATCGCCCTGATTTTTGTCAGGATGGTACTCTTTTGCAAGTCTTCTGTAAGCTTTTTTAATGATCGTCTGATCTGCATTTTTGTCGATCTGTAATATTTCGTAGTAACTTAGATTTTCCAAAAATAGTCTCCATAATTTTTTCGAAATTATAACGCAAATAGTTGATACCATACTTATAGGTTTACGATAAAGGGCTATAATAAGCAAAATTATTACAAGGTATTTGAGTGTTAAAAATTCCACGTTTACTTCGTTTTTTAACTGTTTTCATTATTGCAATGGCTTTGCTTTTGACTCTTTTTAGGGTTTCATTTTATTTCTATTTTGTTGATCCTCTTTCACATCTAAGCAACTATGACTTTTGGATGGCTTTATGGCTGGGAAGTCGGTTTGATCTTCGTATGATCGTCATTATGGTCGCTCCTCTCTTCTTTTTGGGTTGGATCTCGTTCTTATCACCGTTTAAGAAAAAAGCGGCAAAAACTTTATGGCTAACTTATTTAGGTGTAATGTTCGCGACTTTTATGCTTTTTTATGCCGTAGATGCAGGCTATTATGCTTATCTTGGAACAAGACTTGACTTTACTTCTACAAGGCTTTTAGTTGATTTTAAAACATCGATGGAAATGGTGTGGGAAAGCTATCCTGTTGTATGGATTATGGTTGCATATCTCTCTTTGATTGCTATATTTGTTTTTCTTGTAAACAGATTTATCTCTAAACTTCAAAAAAGTGAGACTCCAAGTTATTCATGGCCTATTAAAATACTCATTAGTTTTGTAAGCTTTTTTATTATGTTCGCTCTTGGCTGGGGAAAACTCGAGCAGTATCCTTTGCGTTGGTCGGATGCTTCTTTTTCAAAGCATCCTTTTGCCTCTCAGCTTACTTATAACCCAATCCACTATTTTTTAGATACATGGAAAAACGGTCGTGCTTCTTATGATGTTAAAACAGTAAAAGAGAATTATGATGTAATGGCTGATTATCTTGGCATCGTGCATAAAGATAAAGCAAACCTAAATTTTAAACGTGATGCAAAACCGACTTTGACTGTAGGAAATAAGCCAAATGTCGTTATCGTCATTATGGAATCATTTGCTTCTTATAAGTCAAGCGTATCGGGAAATCCTATCGATCCTTCTCCATGTTTGAAAGAGTATGCAGATAAAGGATGGTACTTTAAAAACTTCTATACGCCGACTGTCGGCACGGCTCGAAGTATCTATGCGACACTTACATCTTTACCTGATGTAGAGCTTCATGGAACATCAAGCCGTAATCCTCTAATAGTAAATCAACATTCTATTTTTGAGGATTTTAAAGGGTATAAAAAACTCTATTTTATCGGTGGTTCCGCTTCTTGGGGAAATATTCGTGGAATGCTTAATGAGTCTATGGACAATCTTGATCTGTATGAAGAGGAGAGATACAGTGCACCTAGAACAGATGTTTGGGGAATCTCTGATGCAGATTTAGCAATGGAGTCAAGTAGGGTATTAGCAAAAGAGAAAGAGCCTTTTGTCGCAGTTATTCAGACGTCTGGTAACCATAGACCATATACGATTCCAACAAATGCATATGGTTTTAAAGAGCGCACAGATATACCTCTTGCAGAGGTAAAAAAGTATGGATTTATGTCTTTAGAAGAGTATAACTCTTTTAGATTTTTGGATTACTCTGTCGGACTTTTTATGAAAGAGGCTAAAAAGAGTGATTACTATAAAAATACAATATTTGTATTTTGGGGAGATCATGGGATAAATGGCTATTCACAGCATGTACCACCAGCTGAGAGCACTTCAAATCTTGCTCTTGGTTCTTATCGTGTACCATTTGTGATCTATTCACCGATGATTAAAGATCCAAAAGTAGTAGATACGGTGATGTCTGAACTTGACGCCGTTCCTTCGATTGCTTCGCTTGCAGGTATCGATTATACAGCGACAACTTTGGGTCGTAATGTCTTCAATCCAAAGTTTAAAGATAGCCACTATGCATATATAATGGTGAATAATGCGGAGCCTACTTTGGGGATTATAGGAGATAAATACTGTTATAGGACAACTGGTAAGTTTGAGGGACTTTACGATATTCACAGTAAAGATCCTATGGTTGATCATAGAAATGAGCATCCGGAACTTTTTGCGAAGATGAAAAAGCTGACGGAGAGTATCTATGAAACAGCCAAATACATTCCATACTTCAACAAGCGCAAAGACGCTCACGAATAAAAGAGTTTAAACTCATTTCTAATCTTTTAGGTTAGAAATGAGAAAACAATTATTTTTTACTTTTCATGCTTTTTTTGTAATTCTACAACTTTTTCGTAACTCTCTTTTTGTGCTTCTACTATC
>JAVHRU010000081.1:0-4069 GCA_036171835.1 Sulfurimonadaceae bacterium
CTTTTACCGATTTCATCTTTGGCATCTGGCTCTCCTTTTGTAAAATTCTAAAGCTATCATCAAGACAGACTTTAAGGGCGAAAGTATATCTAAAAAAACTAAATTTACAAAGATTTTTACTATCCTTTTATAAAAAAAAGGAGTAAAATAACCGAAAATAACTGCAACAAGAGTCAAAATGGAAAATCGTAATATAATGGAAATAGCTTCAAAGGATGTTTTAAGCATAGGAGAAGATGAAAGTATTACGCAAGCTGTTGAGAAAATGTATCAATATGGACACAGAGATATCGTCGTCCACTCAAATAGACGCAAGAAGTTTGGTCTTTTGAGTGCTTTAGATCTGATAAAACTGAAACAAGGACATTTTGATTTTGAAGCAAAGATCTCTTCTATTGTACATGGACACGTAGAAATCTTATCTGTACATGATACGCTTTTGGATGGACTCAATGCTATTAGAAGTACTCGTACTCCCATCTGTGTTATAGATGATGAGGAAAAGCTTGTAGGTTTTGTCAGCTACTCTGATCTTATGTCAGCCATTGATCCTTCTATGATGGTTGAGCGTAAAATGATCGGAGAGCTTTTTATCGGTTCACAACTTAAAAAAACATCGCAAGAAAGTTCTCTGCATGAAGTTATTGGGATGTTGGACAACACGATTTATGACGCTGTTATTCTTACAGATGAAGAACTTTCTTCAGTGGGAATCATTACTACTAAAGATATTATAAAATTTTTTAGTTCTGATGTAAATCTGGATTCAAAAGTCAAAGAATATATGGTCTTTCCCTTGTTAACAGTTCCCTCTCGAACCACTATCAAAGATGCTCTTATTTTTATTAATGACAAGCATTTCAAACGTCTGATTGTCACCGATGAAATGGGTGAGACTATTGGGCAGATAACGCAAGAGGAACTTTTGACAAAGGTATATACCCGTTGGGTTGATCTTATTAAACAGGAAAAAGCAGAGCTTACAGAACTCAATAAAACACTTGTAAAACAAGCATCTGATTATGAGATAATGCTTGTTGTTGACAAACTTACAGGGATCTACAATAGAGGAAAGTTTGAACATGAACTCTCCAAAGAGATAGAACGGATCAAACGCTATAACTCAGAGCCATTTTCTCTTGTCTTTTTTGATATTGATAACTTTAAAAGCGTGAATGATACATATGGACATCTTGTAGGAGATCAAGTACTTATAACAATTTCTCAACTTTTTAAAGGTTTGCTCCGTGCAATTGATATGATTGCTAGATGGGGTGGTGAAGAGTTTGTCATCATTTTATATAATACAAATGTAGATCACGCACTATTGGGCGTTGAAAAACTTCGTAGAGCGATTGAAGATAAGCATATTCGCGACGTGGGATATATAACGTGTAGTTTTGGGGTTACTGAATATATAAAAGGAGACAGTGTCCAATCGATTTTGTTACGGGCTGATAACTTGATGTATGAAGCTAAAAAGCAAGGAAAAAATAGAGTAGTTACATCACTTTCATGATGTAACTTATTTTATTTGATTTTGCAGCCTGTATTGATTCTTAAAATCGTATATAGTGGGCAGAAACTGAATGCCGCAGTTGCAAAAGGGATAAGCCCAACAAATCCCCACATGTTGTGAGTCACTAAACCCCATGCCATAATGGCAAGCCCAATTAACACTCTGAAAATCTTATCTATTGTTCCTACGTTACACATGATGAATCCTTCATTATAAAATCTGGATTCGATTATGGCACAAGTTTATGGGTGCTAGGATAAGTTTTTAAATCAGGTCTTAAAAACCAAAAGATAATTAAAGAAACAATAGCCCCAATCATATCACTGAGCATATCTTTTTGGGCATCCCAAATGTCACCTTGAGAGCCTAGAAACTCTAAGCCTGCTTCGGGGTTCATATTGATAGCATAAATCCACTCAAGTATTTCATATAAAGCAGCGATACTTAGAATAAAAAAGAGTCCAAAAAAGCCAGCTAGAAGCGGAGATGTCCATCTTTTTCTTGTTAAAAGTTCGGCTGCACCAAAAGCGTAGAGTCCGATAGAAAAGTGAGCAACTCTGTCAAAGTTGTTTCTTTGAAAATCAAAAATGTTGGTTATAAAATTAAAGGGTACATTGGCAAATGTGTAATATCCGCCGATGGTCTGTAAAAACATCCAAACAGACATAATAACGTATGCAGTGTTGCTGAATCTAAATTTTTTAAATGTCACTATAAAAATAATAAATATTATCAAAACAGGTGTATCTTCAGCGATCCAATCTACTCTGTCATGTGGATGAAGACCTAAAGCGATAAAAAAAGCAAAAAATAAAAGTGCTAAAGTATAGGGGTAGAAATTTGAAAGAGAAGTCGTTTTCACTTGTTATGATCTCCTTAGATGATGTGACTCATATTTTAGCTAATATAGTGAGTATTAATATAAATTTTACTACTATTAAAAGAAAAAATGGGGAAGAGATATGGAATTAAAGATTACAGATGGTGAGTTAGGAGTACGTCCTCCCGTTACAAAACCGCATCCTGGTTTTTTTGCTCAAGTTGGCGAAGAGAGATTTAGAAAGCTTGTGGACGATCATTATGAAATGATCCGTAACAGTGATATCGCATTTTTATTTCCGATATTTGATGAAGAGGAGTTTGAACAGGCAAAGAAAAATGCGTGTGATTTTTTCATTCAGATCTGCGGAGGCCATCCATATTTTGCAGAAAATCGCGGTGAGCCTAGAATGGTTGGTCGTCATGCACCGTTTCGTATCGATGAGAAAGCAAGAAGAAGATGGTTGGAGTTTTATGCAGAGCTTTTGCCACCACTTGAGGGCGAAGGCGTAAGTCCTGAGTATATTCAATCTTTTTGGGATTATATTGATATCTTTTCTACATGGATGATCAATACAAAATAGTTGATTAGAAGCTTACATGTAGCCTTACATGTAAGCTTCTAAAACTCTATAAAACTTCTCTTTCTGTTTTTAAAGACTGCACATTTTGTGTAGCCGATTTCCCGTGCTAGCTCTACAACTCTTGTGTCATATAGTCCCACTTGTTCAGGCTTATGAGCATCTGAACCAAAAGTAATTGGAATATCTAAAGAGAAGGCTAGTTCAAGCAGTTCTTTTGATGGGTAAGTCTCTTCTATAGGTTTTCGCAGACCTGACATATTTATCTCTAAAACCATATCTGCATTTTTTATTGCTTTTAGGGCATTTTGTGCAATGAGTCTGATATCTTTTTTTGGCATAAATTTAAAAACTTTTATCAGATCGAGATGTCCTGTAATATCAAATTTTTTGGAGTTTGCCATAGCTTCGATTGCATCAAAATATTTTTGCCATATCTCGTCAATATCTTCATGCTCATACCTTCCGATAAATTCAGGATTATCAAAGCCCCACTCATCTATAAAATGCACAGAACCTATGAGATAATCCACGTCCGCGTTTAAAACTCTTTCGTCCATATGATTTTTAAGATAATCGACTTCGTATCCAAGCAAAACTTCTATTTTGTCCTGATATTTTATTTTCGCATCTTTGACCATTGTTTCATACTGTTTTATCTCTTCAAAACCCATGCGGTACTTTGGGTCAAAATCCATAGGTGCATGATCAGAAAATCCAAAGTGCTTGATTCCCTTTTTTATTGCTGCCTCTACGTATTCATCGACTGTTCCCTCAGCATGATTACAAAGTGGCGTGTGATTGTGCAAATCTACTAACATTTTTTGAATTCTCTTTTTTTTTAAAGTTTATCTTGCTATTATAGTACAAATAAGTTTTGGAGCAGTTGTATGACGCAAGAAGAGCTAGATGCTTTAATGAGTGGGGATTTTGACGCTGTTGAAGATGAAGTTGCAGAGCTTGACAGTCTTGAAGAAGAAGAGCCAACGCCAGAGGTTGTAAAAGAGATCAACGGACAAGCCGCTGAGTCTACATATAGAGCAAGCAGTTCAGGAATCTGGCCGCCACCTCCGCCTGATGATGATCATAAAGTTGTGCATCAGCTTGATGATGTGACAAAAGAGAGTGAAGAAAAAGCATCGGAAATCTT
>JAVHRU010000081.1:4169-36768 GCA_036171835.1 Sulfurimonadaceae bacterium
CGTTATGGAAATTATGCAGTATCAAGATATTCACCGCCAAAAAATAGAGCGCGTTATCAATGTCATGCGTGCACTTTCAAACTATATGAATGAGCTTTTTGCAGGAAAAATTGATGATGAAAAACGTGTGGGTTCAGCTGTACATATTCATGGTGATCAAGGGACGGACGATCTTGTGAATGCTGATGATATCGAAGCACTTCTTGCACAATTTGGCACAAACGGATAGAATTCGCAAAAAATTAAATGCTTACATATTAAGTGTTGAAAAATAGAGAAGATATGCAAAAAAAAGTAGAATTACTCTCCCCAGCAGGGAACTTAGAAAAACTCCGTATTGCCATTGATTTTGGTGCTGATGCCGTATATGGAGGTGTCAGTCACTTTTCACTTCGTATTCGTTCGGGCAAAGAGTTTACATTTGAAGATTTTAAAGAGGGAATTAACTACGCCCATTCCAAAGGGAAAAAAGTTTATGCGACTATAAACGGGTTTCCATTTAATTCTCAATTATCATTACTAAAAAAACATATCTTAAATATGGCAGAACTTAGCCCTGACGCTATTATCGTCGCGACTCCTGGAGTTTTGAAGCTTTGTAATGAGCTTGCTCCTCAGATTCCTCTTCATCTTTCAACTCAGGCAAACGTGCTTAATGTTCTTGATGCAAAAGTTTACTACGATATGGGTGCACGCCGTATTATTGCGGCTCGCGAGATATCTTTAAAAGATCTGTGTGAGATAAAAAAAGAGCTTCCAGATTTGGAAGTTGAAGTTTTTGTTCATGGTTCTATGTGTTTTGCATACAGCGGAAGATGTCTTATTTCTACACTTCAAAGCGGACGCGTTCCAAACCGTGGAAGCTGTGCGAATGATTGTCGTTTTCCTTATGAACTCTACGCTGCAAATCCTGAAACGGGAACACTCTTTAGACTTGAAGAAGATCCTGGCATCGGGACGTATATCATGAACTCAAAAGATCTCAATCTCGCTTCACACATCAAAGAGATTTTAGATTCAGGATGCGTGGATTCACTCAAGATTGAAGGACGTACGAAGACTTCTTATTATGCAGCAACGACGGCGCGTGCTTATAGAATGGCAATCGATGATTATTACGCGGGTTGTTATGATTCTAGTAAATACCAGTATGAGCTAGAATCTTTACAAAATCGTGGATACACAGATGCTTATCTTGTAAGCCGTCCTTTTGAAAAACATGATGGACAGAGTTTGGATTTTACAATGCAACTCGGCACACATCAGGTAAACGCAATGGCGACGGAAGATGGCACGCATTTTCTTTGTAAATATAAAACTTTGCCAAACGAAGAGCTTGAGATTGTTGCTCCTCTGGATGCAGACATACATGAAGTGGATAATGAAATAGGTACAATCTACCAAAGAGATGGAAAATGGTATATGAGTTTGAAAAAACTTGTAGCCCAAAATAAAAAGATCTGGGATGAAGTCCACAGTGGAAATCTAAACCTAATAGAGCTTCCTATAAAAATGCCGGCATATACATTTTTTAGAATACCGGCAACCGATGAGATGGGAACAAACCCAAAAATTTAACTTTACATGTAAGGAAAAAAATGAAATTTGTTTCAATAATAATCGGTAGTAAGAGTGATTTTGATGTCATGAAGTCGTGTGCAGACACACTTGAAGCGTTTGGTGTAAGTTATGAGCTTATTATTTCTTCAGCGCATCGTTCTCCTGAACGTACAGCTGAGTATGTTGCAAATGCAGAAAAAAAAGGCGCGCAAGTATTTATTGCAGCGGCTGGTATGGCGGCGCATTTAGCGGGCGTTTTAGCTTCTAAAACAGTCAAACCTATTATCGGTGTACCGATGAGCGGCTCTGCACTAAGCGGAATCGATGCACTTTTATCGACTGTTCAGATGCCAGCTGGAATGCCAGTTGCTACAGTAGCAATAGGTAAAGCAGGCGCGATTAACTCTGCGTACTTAGCGATGCAGATTTTGGCTCTTGAAAATGAAGATCTTCGTGTCAAACTCAAAGAAGATCGTATAGCAAAAGCGAAAAATGTTGAGATGGATTCTATGGAGATAGAAACGATACTCTAACGAGTAAAAGGATTGTTATGAATTTAAACTGGATGAATATTGAAGAGTATGCTGATCTCACTGGACTTGAACTCTCAGCTATTGAGGATCTGATAGTAAGAGGTAAACTCATTAGTATGATCGAAGGTGGAATGACTTACATTGACCCATCCAAAGGTACAAGTTCGATAGTCCCTGCACATCTTCAAAATATCTCCAAATCAGCGCATCAAGATATGATCGTTCCCGCACAGTTTGTTGAAAAGACTATCGGTACGATCATCAATCTTCATGAAAAAGTCCTTGATGCCAAAGATGAGACTATTGTTTCTATTAAAAATGAGAATCTCTTTTTAAAAGAGGCTCTTTCTTCTCTTCAAGAATTATATGAAGAAGACAGAAAAACGATAGCAACTCTCACAACACAGCTAAAGCTCTCAGGGCAAGAGGTCGAGTTTATGAGAAGAAAATATAAACTCATGTGGGGGAAAGTAGTCGATAACTACTCGACAGCTGATAAAGAATGAAAATAGATGAAGCCTGTATAGGCTGTATAATAAACCAAAGTTCCAAGGTTGCCTCTGCTATCAAAGCAGATGAGGTTCTTACAGAAAAACTTATATCCGCTGTGACACAAAGCTCTAAAGATTTTTCTTTTTCTCTTACACCGCCAGAAGTTGCAACAGATGTTTATGAACTCATGTCGATTCTCGCAGATAAAGCAGATCTTTACGAAGAGATCAAAAACTACTCTACACAAAATGCTCTCTCTTATATTCCCTTTTTAGAATATAAGATCTCCAAATCACCAGATAAACTTTTAACAGCTACAAAAGTAGCAGTTGCAGGAAATGTCATTGATCTTGCCGCAGAAGTAGAATTTGATCTTGCAGACGAGATTGAAAAGATCTTTGATACAGATTTTGGACATGATGATTTTGAGAAACTAAAAGCGATGTTAACAGATGCAAAAACACTCCTTGTTATAGGCGACAATGCTGGAGAACATATCTTTGATTATCTCTTCATCCAGACTTTACAACAGCTTTATCCTTTATTGTATATCTCTTACATGGTTCGCGGTAATCCGATTATCAATGATGTGACGATGAAAGAAGCAAAAGAAGCGGGTTTTGATAAGCTCTGCAATCTCGTGGATAGTGGTGTGAATACTCCGGGCTTTATATACAATCGAGCAAATGAAGAATCACAACAGCTTTTTGATGAAGCGGATGTAGTCATCACAAAAGGGATGGGAAACTACGAATGTCTCTCGCCCTCTCCACGAAAAAATCTCTGTTATCTTTTAAAAGTAAAATGTAGCGTAGTCGCAAGTTCACTAGAAAGAAATATCGGCGATATCGTTTGTAAGACAGTTTAAGAGTTTTCTAAAGCATTACACTTAGCCTCTAAACTATTACATGTAAGCCTTTTTGGTTATAATTTCGTACTTTATTACCGAGGCAGATATGATTACTTTTAGCGAGATGTTACTAAAACTACAAGAATTTTGGATGAAACAGGGTTGTAATATCGTCCAACCTTACGATATCCCTGCAGGTGCTGGAACATTTCACCCAGCTACTTTTTTACGCTCACTTGATTCTACTCCTTGGGCTGTGGCTTATGTTGCACCTTCTCGCCGTCCTACTGATGGACGTTATGGCGAAAATCCAAATCGTCTTGGAAGCTACTATCAGTTTCAAGCCCTAATCAAACCAAGTCCGAAAAATATCCAAGAACTTTATCTTAAAAGCTTAGAATTTCTAGGATTAAACCTTGCAGATCACGACATCCGTTTTGTCGAAGATAACTGGGAATCTCCAACACTTGGCGCTTGGGGTCTTGGCTGGGAAGTTTGGCTCAATGGTATGGAAGTAACTCAGTTTACTTATTTTCAACAAGTCGGTGGCGTTGTTTGTGACCCAGTGGCTGTTGAGATCACTTATGGAACTGAGCGTTTGGCTATGTATCTTCAAGGTGTGGATACTGTGTTTGACATCGTTTGGGGTGAGAATGAACACGGCAAGACTTTATATCGCGACATTCATAAAGAGAGTGAGATAGAGTTTAGTAAATACAACTTTGAAGTTGCAGATACAGCGATGCTTTTTGCAGAGTTTGAGTCAAAATCGGCAGAGTGTAAACGTGCGCTTGAAGCTGGACTTCCACTTCCTGCGTATGATCTTTGTATGTCCGCTTCTCATACGTTTAATACACTAGATGCAAGAAAAGCGATCTCTCAGGCCGAGCGTCAAAACTACATCCTAAAAATCCGAGAACTCTCACGCGGATGTGCAGGGCTTTATAAAGAGCAAGAGCAAGAGCGCGTGGCAAGAGTGAAAGCGTAAAACGCTTTTTTCTTTGATGATGCAAGCCCAAAACTCTCTCTTACAATGGTATGAAAAACATGGACGCCACTCTCTTCCATGGCGTAATACCAATGATCTATATCATATCTACGTCAGTGAGATAATGCTTCAGCAAACTCAGGTAAAGCGTGTGATGGAAGAGTATTATCCTCAGTTTTTATCTAAATTTCCTACTTTAAAAGCACTTTCACTTGCAAAAGAGGAAGAGGTACTTGCCGCTTGGAGCGGACTTGGTTACTATTCTCGTGCAAGAAACCTTCATGCCACTGCAAAAATTTCTCCCGACAACCTACCAACCACACAAAAAGAGTTAGTAAAACTCCCAGGAATCGGGCGCTATACGGCGAGTGCGATTTGTAGTTTTGCTTTGCATCAAAAAGTGGGCGTGGTCGATACCAATATCGCTCGTGTCATCAAACGCTTTTTTGGACATTACAAGCAAAGCGATGAGGTCATTTGGCAAAGTGCTGAAGAGTTTGTAAATCCTTTTCATCCGACTTTGCACAATCAAGCGCTGATGGATTTGGGTTCACTTATCTGTTTACCAACAAATCCGAAGTGTCAAGAGTGTCCTTTGGAGCTTACATGTAGAGCAAAAGATGAGCCGGAGTTTTATACGCAAAAGCAAAAAAAAATCTATGAAGAGATGGAACTCTACTATGGCATTGCACGTGAAGATGATAAAATCGCTTTACAACTTTCTAATGGCCCAATGTACAAAGGGATGTTGGAATTGCCAAGCGTGGAGCCGATAGAGGAAGATTTTATAGCGGAGTTTAAACACTCCTACACAAAATACAGACTCACCATCAAACTTTATAAATTTTATAATCCATCGGAAGAAATGGTATGGATGGATTTTGCTACTCTTGAAAATGGACATATCTCTTCATTGACAAAAAAAGCTCTTTCTCATATAAAGGAATTTCAGTCATGACTTTAATAGGACAAATCGATACGATTCTTTTTGAAGATGACGGCTTCTTTATTGCACGTTTAAAAAGCGGTGACAAGGTGAGTGGAACTTACTATGAGAGTGATGTCGCGCACCTTAAAGATGCGGCTATTACCTTAAAAGGCGAGTGGGAAGAGCATAAAAAATATGGCAAGACTTTCAAATTTGAATCTCTTCGCGTCAATCAAAACGAACTCTTTTTCTTTTTAAACCGCATCGTCAAAGGGTTTACAAAAAAACTCTCTGCCGAGCTCATTGAGAAGTTTGGAGATGAGGGACTTGTCAATATTCTAGACAATGATATTGAGAGACTATTGGAGTTTAGCGGTATCAAAGAGAAACGCCTCAAAAAGATACAAGACTCTTGGAAAAAGTTCCGCTCCATGAGAGAACTCGGAGAGTTTTTAAGTCCTTATGATGTTAGTCCCACACTTTTGACGACCATCGCAACGGCGATGAAAGATGTGCAAGAACCTTCAAAACGTATCAAAGACAATCCTTATGTACTCACAAATATCAGCGGTATAGGTTTCAAACGAGCCGATGAACTAGCACTCAAAATGGGCATAGAAAAGGAAGCGGACAACCGCATCAGTGCTGCAATGGATTACGCGCTTTTAAACTATTGTGAACAGCAGGGCAACAGCTGTGTAGAGAAGAAAGTGCTTTTCACTCTACTTGATGAGCTCTTAGAATTTTATAATAAAGACCAACTGTATGAAGCAGCTCTTATCGAGAGAGTGAGTGAACAAAGTATCGTTATTATGAAAAATGAACGGGTTTCCCCTGCGCGTTTGTATGATGCAGAGAAGTTTTTGTATGATGATTTTATCTCGCGTGCCAAAGCGGATTTTGGTGTTTTAAAAACTGATTTGGATGAGTTTTTGACAAACAGTGACCTTAAACTCGGAGAACAACAAAGAGATGCCGTAGAGATTATCAATAAAGGTGCTGGAATACTTTTCTTAGTGGGTTATGCTGGAACAGGGAAAAGTACCACTTCAAGAACCATCTTAAATCTCTTACATGTAAGGCATTCTGAGATCATGACCTGCGCCCTCAGTGGCATCGCATCACAGCGTATCGCCGATACAACGGGATATCCGAGTTCTACCATTCAGTCGCTTTTGGTCAGATATGAAGATAGAGATGAGTTTCCTTTTTCGGTCTTACTTATAGATGAAGCCTCGATGATAAACTCTTCACTTTTTGCCAGACTTATCTCGAAAGTAAAAAAAGAGTGTGTGCTTATCATTGTCGGAGATGACGCTCAGTTGCCTCCTATCGGTGCTGGAAATGTGCTGAGTGACTGTCTTACTTTGGAAATTGCACCCATCGTCAAGCTTACTCGTATCTACCGCCAAAGTGAAGATCAGGCAATCACGCTTATAGCTAATGATATTCGCCAAGCCATAGTGCCGCAGTATCATCAAAAATATGATGACTTTGAGTTTATCGATGTCTCGATTCCTAACTATTATGCTGCGAAAAATTCGCTCTCTCAAAGTGAGTTTTCAAATCTTCGAGAGCAAAATGCCGGCGATATCTTGGCAACTATGATGCATGAAGTGGTGAAAGTGATAGATAAAGCAAGATTACGTCTTAAAAATAAAGAGATAGCTTCGTACTTGAACTATTTTCAAGTCATCACGCCGATGAAAGGCGGAACACTGGGAACTGATAATCTCAACAAAGTCTTGCAAGAGTATTTCAATCCAAATCCGAAAAAGTTTGTCAAAAAGGGCGGTACAGAGTTTCGCCTTATGGATAAAGTCGTACACACAAAAAATGAAAATATGACATCATGGAGTGCTGAGGGATTTAAAGCGCGGGAAGATTCGGCAGAAAGACGTGTGTTTAACGGCATGAGCGGGCTTATGTTTCGCATAGACGAAGACGAGGAACAAGCGTATGTGTACTATCCAAATGAGGATATGGTCGTTTTATATGAGTATGAACAACTAAAGTCCCATCTTATGCTTTCCTATGCGCTCACGATCCATAAAGTGCAAGGGATGGAGTATGACATCGTCGTTATTCCCATCACATTCTCGCACTACATCATGCACAACACAAAGCTCATTTATACGGCGATAACAAGGGCAAAACATCGATGTATCTTAGTGGGTGAGGGCAATGCTTTTGAGTCCGCTTGCAGGCGAGTAGACGTCACAAAGCGTGACACTGTACTTTTAGAGCTTTAAATGTTAAAATCCCACTTCTACTTCCATCTCTTCATCGCTTAATAGGATAAAGCAGTCCCCTCCTAAGGGATAGCTCCAGGTTCGATTCCTGGTGGGGAGACCAGCTATTTTAGGGATTTTAAGCCTCTTTATAAATAATGATATCTTAGAACTTGCATTAGCTCATGCTAGAAATCATAATTCACTTTTGAAATAAATTATTCTTTATATGTCTCGTTAAGATGTATATTTTTACGAATATGATAGAATAACACCATGAACACACAAAAAGAGATAGTGACGTTGATCTACTTATTGAGCTTGAAGACGGAACTAAAAATGTTTATGATCTAAAAAATTCTTTGAGACAGTTTTTATCTATCTCTTTTGAACGAAGTGTTGATATTGCCCGCGAGAAATATTTAAAGCCCTATGCAAAAGAACAAATTTTAAAAGACACCTTATATGTCTAACAACATCACTTTCAATCTTAACGCTTTAATCGATTCTATTGAAAAGATCGAGCTATATTCAAAAGAGTTTAATGATGCTGATGATTTTTATCATGATCAAAAAAGTTTTGATGCTTCGATGATGCAGTTTGTAGTGATCGGCGAGATCATCTCCCGTCTTGATGAAACATTCAAAGCATCTCACATGGATATTCCTTGGCAAAAGATAAAAGATTACCTAAAATAGGAATATTTGTTCTAACATCCGCTGCAAATATTGAAGTAAGTCCAAGTATCAGTGCGATAGAAATAATTTTTTTATTTACACTAACTCAAGTGTTGATGTAATGATAATATAGCATGTGTAAATTAAGCGTTAATTTTATATAACTGTATCTTTTCGGGAGTTAGTTCGACATATTTTTATGGAAGTGCAGAGTTTTTTAAAAAATATTGCATCGAGATATTGTTTTGTACGAAGTTATTTGTTAAAATTCTACTAAAATCGAAGGAGCACTTATGTCAGATGATGATTACGATTATGATGATTCAGAATATGATTATGAAGAAGAAAATGAGAGTGAGGAGTACGAGGATTATACTCCGATAGAAGATGAAGATTCAGACCTTGCAGATGAGGATGATTATTGATTCAAACAGAGTTTAATATTTTAAAAACTTATTTCCCACTCGCTTAGAGACTTATTCTTTGAAGGGAGCCCATTTTTTTGGGTTTCTCTTTCTGCCACATCCCTTTTTCTAAATTGTTTTTGTTTTTCTTTTAAGCTTTTAAATCAAAAAAGCATTTAGTAATTTTTGTTGTGTTAGACTGAGCAATATTTTAAAAATTTATAGCGGAGGTATTTATGCTGCAGTTAGTAAGAAAACAGATCATCCGGTTTGCACTTGATTTTGAAATAGGTGAAGTACATACATATTCTGGATATAAAGGTGATTTGATCGTAAAAGTGAGCACAAAAGATAAAAATGCCGTCATGGCGATTCGTAAATATGCGCTTTCTCTTGGAATAGAAGAAGTTATCGTTAAGCAAAATCCCACATTTTCTGAATTTGAAATCTATTGTATTACAGCAGATGGGGATGTTTATCATCTGAAACTTGATGATGAAAATGAAAATCGAGATCATAAGCATTATGTTGAAGACAGCTGGAAAAAGAGCGGATTAGATTAAAGGTGATCGAAAAATAGTGATCTATTATCTGCTTATTTTTCTGAAGTATAAATACTAGGAAAATATGAAAAGTCGATTGTAAACCTTCAGTAGGTTTGCTTAGAGTAGATGTCCCATCTCATCACGCTTTACATGTAAGTAGTCTTCATTATATTTATTTGGTTTGATAATGATCGGCAAGCGTTCTACAATCTCAATATTTTCAATCGAATTTATCTTCGCAGGATTATTTGTAAGAAGTTTGATCTTTTTGACTCCAAAATGATTAAGAATATATGTGACCATCTCGTAAGTTCTCTCATCCGCAGCAAAACCCAACTGATGGTTTGCTTCTACGGTATTAAACCCTTTGTCTTGGAGCGCGTAAGCGTTAATCTTATTTAAAAGTCCTATGTTGCGTCCCTCTTGACGAAGATAGATCACCATTCCGTTAAACTCTTCTGCCATCTTTAAAGCCACTTCAAGCTGGTCTCTACAGTCACACTTCAAGCTTCCAATAGCATCGCCCGTCAAACACTCTGAATGTACTCTGACAATAGGAGTTGCATCTAAATTTTCTTTATAGATGACAAGATGCTCTTTATGACCCTCTTTGAAAGCTTTTACTTTAAAATTTCCAAAGCGTGAAGGAAGGTTTGCGACTTCTGATATAGTTATTTTCATTTGTTTAAACTTTAAATAGATAGAATAAGATAATATTTTTCAAAATTATATCAAATAATGATAAAGGTACTATTATGTTTCAACGTTTTCGTAGAACTAGACTCAACCCTCATCTTCGTGCTCTTGTAAGAGAAACAACAGTGAGCGTAAATGATTTTATTTATCCTCTTTTTGCTCGCTCAGGAGAGGGAATCAAGACAGAAGTCGCTTCTATGCCGGGTGTTTTTCAGATGAGCATAGATGAGATAGTTAAAGAGTGTACGGAGCTAAAATCTTTGGGAATCTTTTCCATCATTCTTTTTGGGATTCCTGATGTGAAAGACTCTATCGGCTCAGATGCACTGAGTGAAAATGGCATCATCGCTCAAGCCGTTCGTGCTGTAAAATCTGCACACCCAGAGATGTTTGTAGTCACTGATCTTTGTTTTTGTGAATACACAGATCATGGACATTGCGGAATTATTGATCATGTGCATGAAACAGTGGACAATGACGCGACTTTGGAGATTTCTGCTTCCCAAGTACTAGTCCACGCAAGAGCGGGAGCAGATATGATAGCACCATCGGGAATGATGGATGGCATTATCGAGACACTGCGAACTGCGCTTGATGCAAACGGTTTTGAAAACCTTCCTATTATGAGTTACTCTACAAAATTTGCAAGCGGTTATTATGGACCATTTCGTGATGTAGCAGAATCTACTCCATCGTTTGGAGATCGTGCGAGTTATCAGATGGATCCGGCAAACAGACGTGAGGCAATTGCTGAGAGTATTGCAGATGAAAAGCAGGGCGCAGATATCTTAATGGTAAAACCAGCTCTTGCTTACTTAGATATCATCCGAGATATCAAAGAAAACACCTCTCTTCCACTTGCTGTTTACAACGTTAGCGGCGAATATGCGATGCTAAAATTTGCCGGTATGAATAACCTCATAGATTATGAACGTGTCGTGATGGAAACAATGATTGCTTTCAAACGAGCTGGTGCAGATATTATCATCTCTTATCATGCAAAAGAGGTCGCAAAGATGTTGGCAAAGTAAGTGACTTATCTTTCTTAAAGTAAGTTGGGAATAGAATACATTGATTGATTATTAAAGGAAATATTTAGATGAGACATTTTTTAACGCTCAAAGATTTTACAAAAGAGGAAATTTTAGAGATTATAGATCTTGGGTTAGAGATAAAAAAAGATTTGAAAAATGGAATTTATAAGGATTATATGCCGAAGAAAACTTTGGCAATGATCTTTGAAAAAAGCTCGACAAGAACACGTGTAAGTTTTGAGACAGGTATTTATCAGCTTGGCGGACATGGGCTGTTTTTGTCAAATCGTGATATCCATCTTGGACGCGGTGAACCGGTAAAAGATACGGCGCGGGTCATTTCAAGTATGTGTGACATGGTTATGATCCGTACTTTTGAACACTCAAAACTCGAAGAGTTTGCGTCTTACTCAAAAGTTCCTGTCATTAATGGACTGACAGATTCTTATCATCCCGTACAGCTTTTGGCTGATTATATGACAATGATAGAGTATGGCGTGGCTGAGGGTGCAAAAGTTGCTTATGTAGGTGATGGAAATAACATGACGCACTCATGGATGATGCTCGCTGCTAAACTTGGGTTTGAACTGCGCATCGCAACACCTGTAGGATATGAAGTAGACTCTAAAATACTTGAAGATGCACTTGCCCTTGCAAAAATAAGCGGAGCAAAGATCTTTATCTCCAATGATCCAAAAGAAGCTATCAGCGGTGCAACTGTTGTTACTACTGATACTTGGGCATCGATGGGACAAGAGGATGAAAAAGAGGTAAGAGTTAAAGTATTTGCTGGGTATATGGTAGATGATCTGATGATGTGTCTAGCTGCAAAGAATGCTCAGTTTTTACACTGTCTTCCTGCGTACAGAGGTCAAGAAGTAAGTGACTCAGTTTTAGAAGGGCATGCTGATATAGTTTTTGATGAAGCAGAAAACCGTCTACATGCACAAAAAGGGCTGATGGTTTGGCTTGACCGTCAAAGATAGAATCTAATTAAACAAAGGGGTTTGTATGAAGATTCTGATATTTGTAGCGTTGTTGATTTCGTTTGTTTATTCGGCTGAGGTCGTTGCTGTTGGAGAAAAGTTTAAAGGCTCGTCAAAGTGTCAAGCCTGTCATAATCACCTCGTCAAAGATTGGCAACATTCTTGGCATGCACGCTCGTATGAAAAAAATGATGAGTATTTCCGTGCATCGGTAGAATATGTTAGTAAAAAATCTCACAAAAGTCTTAATGCTGTAAAAGTTGAGTGTGCCACTTGCCATAATCCACGCATTGCAGTCACAAGTACAAGCAAAGCTTATGAGATCGATGCTGTTTTAGGTCTTGATAAAAACTCAAAAGTGAATAAAGCTGTTAATGACGTGAGTATCAGCGAGGGAATCAATTGTGTCGTATGTCATAATATAGATCAAATCCATAATAATTTTGATGCTTCTAAAAGAGGAATGGACAGAGTCTCATGGCTTAAATCCGGAGTGATGAGTGGGCCATTTAGCGATGCTACTTCACCATATCATAAAATACAGCAGAGAGATTTTATGGATAAAGATTCAAATCAGCTCTGTTTTGTATGCCATGCAAATGATCACACAGTCAAAGGTGATACTTTTACCAATATGCAGGCTGAGTACAAAAATGATGACCAAAAATGTGTAACTTGTCATATGGGCGAGAAAAAAGAACTCTATGCAGCAACACTTAGAACCGATCATGGAAAGCCGAAAAAACGCTCTATCAGAGATCATGGATTCATAGGAGCCCATACGGCTTCAATGTGGAAAAATGCCTTACATGTAAGCGCAAAAAGAGATAGAAATGATTTGGTCATTACTCTTAAAAATGATCTGCCACATAATTTGCCAAGTGGATTTGGCTCACGTGAAATTTTGATAGATGTAGCTTACACAAGTGCTAATAATATTGTGTCACAAGACTCAACCTCATTAACAAGACACTATCAAAATAAATACAAAAGGCCTACAATAGCACACACGGCTGAAACATCTTCATCTGATGAATCAGTGCCGGCTAAAGGTGAAAAAACAGTGAGAATCAAACTTGATAAAAATGCAAATGGTGCAGTTGTCTCTGTCTCTTACAGACTAGTGAATGATGAGGTGAGAGATCTGCTTCAGCTGAAAGAACCAATCTGGTCACAAAAAATGGCTATTGCAAAAGTATCTGTACAATTTTAAATCTATGATAAAGGAGATTTGCAATGCAATCTTCAATCGAAGTTGAAATTGTCGTTCTTTTTATGGCAATTATTTCAGTTGCGATGGGTGTAAGGTATTTTAGTAAATTACCTTATACGATTGCGCTGATATTTGCCGGAATCATTCTGAGCTTTTTTGATATCTTTCCGGATATTCATCTTACGCCTGAACTCATTTTTCATGTGCTTCTTCCTCCTCTTCTTTTTGAAGCTGCTTTCAATCTCAATGCAATAGAGCTTAAAGAAAATCTCAAACCTATATTGATATATGCTGTTGTTGGCGTGATTGTTGCTGTATTTGTGACTGCTTTTATACTTGATGGTGTTTTTACACTTTTAGGAATTGGTGCGATGCCTCTGCTCGCATGTCTACTCTTTGGAGCGGTCATATCTTCGACTGATCCGATCTCAGTCCTTTCCATTTTTAAAGAGCTCGGTGTTCCAAAAAGACTCGCTTCTATCATCGAGGGAGAGAGTTTGCTTAATGATGGTGTCTCTGTTGTAGTGTATGGAATCATTTTATCTGCAATCATCACACATGGTGAGTTTAGTTTGGTTCATGGTATTAAAGAGTTTGTAATTGTTGCCTTTGGAGGCGCTATTATAGGAACAATACTGGGTCTTACTTTTTCAAGGATTACAGCACTCATCGATGATCACCTTATAGAGATCACGCTGACAACGATTTTGACCTATCTTTCCTACATTGTCGCGGAGTATTTTGAAGTTTCTGGAGTTATCTCAGTTATTGCCGCTGGTTTGATGGTGGGAACGTATGGGACGAAGATAGGAATGAGCCCGACGACGAAAGTCTCGGTCAAGGATTTTTGGGATTACATCGCTTTTGTTATCAACTCAGTTGTCTTTTTTATCATCGGACTTGAAGTGGGTATTATGCATATTTTTACAAATTTTCATTATATTCTTTTGGCTATTTTGTCTGTTTTAGTTGGTAGAACAGTCTCTATTTTACTGCTCACTCCAATCATAAATCAGATTGGTAAACCCATCACTTTAAAGTGGCAGGGTGTCTTTATTTGGGGTGGAGTCAGAGGTGCGCTTGCCATGGCATTGGCTCTTGCAATTCCAAAAGGATATGAGTTTAGAGAGATTATCTTGATTATGACTTTTGGTGTTGTTGGGTTCTCGCTTATAGTTCAAGGGCTCTCTATGAGAGGTCTCCTTAAACTTTTAAGCGTTGGAGGAAGAGATAAAAACTTGGAGACTTACGAATTTGAAAAGGGGAAACTTATCGCGCTTCATGGCGCACTAGGAGAGCTTGAAGTTATGCATAACGATGCGCTTATCTCAAAACATGTATATCAACTTTTACTCGAGTACAACGCAAAAGATATAGATAAAGCAAAGGAGATGATAGAAGATTTGGCGAAAGATCCGCTGGTCAAAGAATATGAGTTTAAAACGGCTTTGAAAAGATTGTTATTAAAACAAAAAGACTCTGTTCAAGAGTCTATCAAGCATGGGATTATCTCTTTATCTGTAGGCGAAGAACTCATAGATGCTATCAATAAAGAGATCTTTTTTATCGACTAATAAAGAGCTTAGTAAGCAATGCCTACAGCTGAACGTACTTTGTCTATTACATCTGCTGCTGCACTTCTTGCTTTTTGTGCTCCGGCTTGGAGGATATCACGCACATCATCTTGATGTGCTTCATAGAACTCACGTCTTTGTCTATAAGGCGCATAATACTCCCAGATCACTTCAGAGAGATAAAGTTTGAAATGACCATGACCCTCTCCACCTTTTGTATAGCGTTCTTGAAGAGCTAAACACTCTTTTTCTTCTAAAAAAAGTTTTGCGATGTTATAGACATTACAATCTTCGAATTCTTTTGGTTCTTCGATGGCCACATTTTCAGTCACGATCTTTTTTATCACTTTTTGCTGTTGTTTCTCCTCGCCGAAAATATTGACGGTATTGCCATAGCTTTTTGACATTTTTTGTCCGTCTATTCCAGGAACTGTGGCAACGTTTTCATCCACTCTATAAGTTGGGAGTTTTAAAATATCGCCATAAGTGTTGTTAAACTTGATGGCAATGTCACGTGCGATCTCCACGTGTTGGATCTGATCTTTTCCAACAGGAACGATTTGGGGTGAGAAAAGCAAGATATCTGCTGCCATTAAAACAGGATAAGAAAAAAGGGAATGGTTGGTTGCAAAACCACGAGCTGTTTTATCTTTATAACTGTGAGCACGTTCCAAAAGTCCTGTCGGTGTAAAAGATGAGAGTACCCAGTAAAGCTCAAGCACCTCTTTCACATCAGACTGCACCCAAAATGTAGATTTATTTGGATCCATACCAAGTGCGAGAAAGTCAGTTGCTGCTTGCATTGTAAGTTGTTTTAGTTTTTCTCCATCGTTTACGCTTGTCATCGCATGATAGTTTGCGATAAAAGCAAATATCTCATTTGTATCTTGCTCATCGATCATAGGCTTGATTGAGCCAAAGTAATTACCTATATGAAGGTCGCCTGATGGCTGAATTCCTGTTAAAAGTCTCATAAAGTTTCCATTTTTAAATTATTTTTCTGAAATTATATCCAATTCAGTTTGGCTGTGCTATTCTTTAGACCAATAAAGGCCCTTAGTGCTTCAAAAGGATAGGTTATGAGTGTACAAATTAGAGCAAAAGATATAACACTGACAGATGCTGCAAAAGCACATATTAATGCAGCGATAGATGCTTTTCGTAAATATGGCTTGGATGCAACAAGTTATAATGTAAATATTACAAAAGAGAAAAAAGGCGTAAGTGTGGAGTTTGATATTCACATCGCTCATGCGCAACCAGTTGTCATATCTCAAAGTGATAACGATCTTGATATTGCGATCGATCTTGCGATTGAGCGAACAACAAAAGCGCTTCGCCGTCTTCATGACAAAATGATTTCTCATAAGGCTACTTCTCTTAAAGATGTAGAGCTTGCTGAAATTTAAGTATAATGCCGCCTAAACTTTTTAGGCGGCATGTATGAAAAAACTTTTTCTTTTACTTTCTCTTTTTAGTATAAATCTTTTTGCTCAAGATGATTATGATCTTCGTGTTGCTTATGGGCGTGCTGATTCGCATGATCTTGCGTATGTCGCAATCGGTCAAGGCAAGCTCGACCCACTAAATACACGTGTTATAATGCTTGATGCTGGATATAAAATGGTTGATGATGCATTTGATCTTCCTTTTGATATCTATATCAAGGGTGGTTTTGCAAAATTTTTGGAAAATGGCTATGGAGATGATGTGTATGAAAATACACTTTATGTCAAAGGGTATTATGATTTTGATTTTTGGCAAAACAGGGTTCGTGTTGGAGCTGCGGAGGGCTTTTCGTATGCTTATGGCACTCTTTATGTTGAAAAGCTTGAAGCAGAGAAAAAAGGCGGAAACCTCTCCCATTTCATGAATTATCTAGAACTGAGTTTAGACTTTGATGTTGGTAGACTTGTAAAATACAAGCCTCTCAATGATGTCTATCTTGGTGTTGTTATTAAACATCGTTCTGGAGTGTTTGGGCTTATAAATAATGTAAAACATGGTGGATCAAATTATGATGCTGTGTATATTGAGAAAAATTTCTAAATTAAAGGAAAATGATTATGTATAACTGGGTAGTGTGGTTTCACGTAGCATCGTTTGTGTCTTGGTTCGCAGCTATTTTTTATCTACCTCGTCTTTTTGTATATCACAAAGAGCATGAGGAAAATAGCGGCTTTTTAGAAGTTGTAAGAGTAATGGAGTATAAACTCTATAAATATATCGGGATTCCGGCGATGTGGGCTACAATTTTAAGTGGTGCAGGAATTATCTATCTTTCAATGACAGAGTATGAAATAAATCTTTTTCATACAGGTGGCTGGTTACATGTAAAACTGACATTGGTTGCATTTTTGGTAGCTTACTTTATCTCTTTAGGAGTTATTCGTAAAAAGTTAGCAAATGGTACATGTAATAAAAGTGGAAAGTTCTTTAGATACTATAATGAAGTGCCGACGATCCTATTACTTTTGATCGTAGCAATGGTCGTAGTTAAACCGTTTTAAATTAGATTCTTACACACAGAAGGCGCTTTGCATGTAAATCTTTACATGTAAGAGTTCCTCAAGGCTTTATAAAGCCTTATTTTCCCCCGCCGCGCTTTTTCGCTTTAAAGAGTACTGGAACCCCACTAAAATTAAATGCTTCACGAAGTTTGTTTGTGAGATATCTTCTATATGTAAAGTGAAGTCCTCTTGGTTTGTTCATAATAAGAGCAATTCTCGGCGGTCTCGTTTCATACTGCGTAGCATAGTAGATACGGATGATCTGTCCATGCATACTTGGAAGCTGGTGACGGCGCATAGCACGGCCTAATACTTCGTTTAACTGAGATGTCGTAATACGCTGAGAATAATTTTCATTTATCTCCAAGATCATATCAAGCAGCTTGTTTACACGTAGATGACTTTTTGCCGAGATAGTTATAATTGGCGCATAATGTAAAAATTTGAATCTGTCACGAACCTCTTGAATCACTTTGTCATAATCTTCACGGTTTGCAACATCCCATTTATTTAAAACTATGATACAGCCAAGACGGTTTTTATCTACAAGTCCGGCGATCTTCTCATCAAGATCAATAAAAGGGTTCGAAGCATCAAGTACGACAAGTGCCATATTCGCACTTTCAAGCATCTCTTCTGTTCTCATAAGAGCAAATTTTTCGATTCCGAGTATTTTTCCACGACGACGGATTCCGGCTGTATCTACAAATGTCAGAGTTTTACCTTGATAATCTACACTCTCATCAATCGGGTCTATCGTTGTTCCAGCAACACTGCTTACAACTGATCTATCTTCTTTAAGTAGGGCATTTAAGAGTGAGCTTTTTCCAACATTGACACGCCCGATGATAGCGATCTTGATGTGGTTAAGATCTTCAGGATTAAACTCTTTGATCATGTCATTCATACCAAAGATAGAGTCATCTTCGACATCTTCTTCATCAAAATCTACAAAACCATCTTCATCATCTTCATCTTCTGGAACATAGTCATAAACAGTCGGTTCAAACTCATCATTCTCAACTTCTGTTTCTTCACCGAGGACTATCTTATCTTCATCAGGGATACGGTTATAAAGCCACTCTATAAGAGGATTGATGCTACGGTTATGTGAAACGGAGATACCAAAAATATCGTCAGTTCCAAACTCATAATAATCCCAGAGTTTTTCTTTCATACTGTCGTTGTCTATTTTATTGACGACAAGAGAAACCTCTTTGCCTAAAGATTGAAGCTGGTAAAAAAGTTTTTTGTCATTTTCATCTGGAAGTGTTTTTCCATCAACCATATATAAAATGATGTCGGCTTTATGTGCTGCTTCTAAAGATTTTTCTTTGATTTTGTCAAAAAGTTCGCACCCTTTATCAAGTCCGCCAGTATCGAGAAGTTCTACTTGTTTATCCAAGATAAGCGCTATGCGGCGTTTGACATCGCGCGTTGTTCCCGCTTCTTCGGACGTGATAGCATCGCGTTTTTTAAGCAGACGGTTAAACAGTGAGCTTTTTCCTACATTTGGCTGACCAATTATTGCAATTTTTTTCATGGTATCTCTTTGTGTGTGATTCAAAACATTTTTATAAACTGTAAAAATGAAACGATTTGTAAAAATGTTTTTTTTGAAGTTAAATATTTTGTGTCATTATAGCGAAAAAGAGAGCTCAACTCTCAAAGGGGCAAAAATAGAGAAGGGAGTAGTATAAAAACTACTCTCCTTATTTAGTTGGAAACTCTTTATCAAGTGAATCCAAAGCTTGTTTAGATTGAAATTGTTGCCACAGTGCATCTTGATTATTATGAGCACTTTTTACGATCTCTTTTTTTGCTTCCTTATTTACAGTGTCGTTTGAAACACCAGCAAGAACAAAAACAGTCGTTGGTGTTTGCCAAAATTCTAATTGTTTTGAACCACTGAGTGTGACACTTGTAAGTTGTTTTGAGACTTGAGTTGCAACACTATCAATAACTTCTTTGCTGGATACGCCGGTTCCACGCGCAAAGTGTTCAACTTTTGCTTTGACCTGAGTTTCGATCTGAAACGCTAGATCATTTCGAGCTTCTGCAATTGCATTGTTTCTTGTGAAGTTGGCACCAGCTTTACTTACAGGAGCGCTTCCCAAACCAACGATAGATCCATTCTCATAACTTTGAGGATTACATGTCCATTTTGGAGCCAGTACGCCATCTTGCATACAACGGAAATCACCAGTATCCTCTACTTTAGGCTGCGACTTACTACAACCAGTCAATGCGGCAACTACAATCGCTGCCATTGCCAGTATCTTAATATTTTTTATCATAAATAACGCTCCTGTTATTGAGTATTAGAAATTATACTCATCTTTTATTAATAAAAGTTATTGATGTTTCATCCACTTTTTAAATGGCTGTAGCGAATCGATATAATCCGCTACATCTTCAATCTCATTTTTAGGCAGTGGCAAGGTCGGCATCGCATTGGCGGTGTATCCAAACTCTTTGTACATCTCACTAGGATCTGTCACATAAGCAATAATTTTAGCTTTTTTTCGAGTGTAAGAAACAAGGTTAAAATCTCTTCCATATCCGCCAGTCATATGTGTACTGTGACATTGTGAACAGTTGGCTTGATAAACTGCCTCACCCCTTAGGATATCTGCCCAAAGAGAAGAGGCATATAAAATAATACCACTCAGAAAAAGTTTTTTCATCATTAATCCTTTTAATTATTATCATTTTTTAAAATAATACTTAAATCGGATAAAATTTGTCTTAATTAGAAAGTCACGTAAAAATAGAGGTAAAAATTTTTAAGAGACAGAGAGATATTGTTAAGGCTATAACGTGCATGTAGCCCTAAGAACCTAGAAGGTGACCATTTTTTATTGTAACTCTTATGTCAATGAATAGACTCGGTAAATTTTTCTATATAAAGAGATTGGCTAGGGAATGCAAAAGATGCTCCATTATCATAAACTATGCGCATAAATTCAAAATTGATTCTCTCTTTGACACCTAGATACTCAGCCCAAATTGTAGATTTTGTGAAAAAATAGCAAAAAATTCCAAGTGAACTTTCTTGATAATCTGTAAAGTTTATAAGTATGGTATTTTGGTCAATATCTTCATCATTTCGTAGTAATTCTCGCATCTCTTGCAAAATATTTTTCATCTGAGTAGGAGTTGTCGCATATGTTAATCCTAATGTCATTTTGATTCTGCGTCTTTGCATCGCAGACCAGTTAGTGATAGCGACATTGGCAATGATACCGTTTGGAATACTTACAAGCGCATCTTCAAATGTCCTGACCTTTGTAGAACGCATTCCTATTTCTTCGACGTAGCCCTCGACCTTGGGTGTTTTTACCCAGTCTCCGACACGAAACGGCATATCGCCAAAGATCATAAGAGCGCCAAAGATATTTTTAGTAGTGTCTTGCGCGGCTAGAGCAACAGCCATACCCATCAGACCAAGTGAAGCGATCAGTCCGTTGACGTTATAATTCCAAATAGATAAAATAAAGATGACCGCAACGATAGCGATGGTGATTTTGATAAATTTTTTGGAGAGATTCATAAAGTTTTGATAGGATTGACTGTGCTTTTTAGCCCAAAATTCTTGAGAGTGAGCATACAAAAAATCGACGATTAAAAATAGGATCCAAGTGAGCAGAAATATTCTAAAAGATTGTGAACCACTTACGATAGATTTATTTATTTCATTGTCAAAATCAAGAACTGAGAGTGAAATATTAAAGCCGACAAAGAGCACTATCCATTTTATAGGCTTGTAGAGCGTCTTGATAAATGGGACTAGTATTTTTGTTTTTAGAGGTTTTGATAACTTACTAAGGAGATACTGAATCAAGCTTGTGATCTTTTTTCTTAAAAGAAAAAATATAAAAAATGTTAAAACAGAAAAAAGCAGTTTTGAGAGAAGGTTTCCAAAAAATTCTTCTGAAAAGAAGATTGCAAGATCATCAGTCGGGGTTACAAATTTCCAAAATACCTGTTCAGTAAAATGGTAGAGTTCTTTACCGAGCCTCATTGTATAAGTTGTATTTTGATCCACGTATTCTCCTTTTAGATAAATGAAATTTTATCGTTAATAGATTACAAAGGAGTTAAATATAGAATTTCAAAGAGAAGGCTGTTATAATTACTTTATGATTTATTATGCCTATGAAAATTTTAAAAACGATACATGTAAGCTTATCGATAAGGTAAGAAGTTTTGACCCTGAGGTCATAGTGGCTCTTGCTCGCGGCGGGTTAACGCTCGCTCATGCGATGGCTGAGGGCTTAAATATAAGAGCAGTGGAATCTATCCGTACGGAATTGTATGATGATGATAAAAAAAGAGATGCCATATGCATCTACGGTGAGTGCAATCTTGTAAATAAAAAACGTGTTTTAGTTGTTGATGACATCGCAGACAGCGGTGATACACTCGAAGCGGTTATGAAAAAACTCCATGCGGATAATCCTGATACGGAGTTTAAGACAGCTACTCTCTTTTATAAAAGAACATCTGTTCACCAGCCTGATTTTACGGTAAATGAAGCTCAAGATTGGATAGAGTTTTTTTGGGAGAAAGATTTTAAATCTTAAAGAGCTTGGGGAAAGCTCTAAAGATTATCGGTGCGAGATTTTTTGATCATCTCATATGCGGAGTTTATCTCTTGGGTTTTTGCAGTCGCTTCTTTAAGATAGTTTTCATCTTTGCCTTGCGCTTTGATAATGTCTGGATGGTATTCACGAACCAGTTTTCGATAAGATTTTTTGACCGTTTCAAGTGAATCGCTCTCATTGACACCAATGATTGCATAAGCATCGTTCAATGTCGTTTGTGGTGAGTGATTTTTACTAATGGACTCAAACTGATCAAAGATGTGATGATACACTTGAGGATCGATTTGAAGTGTTTCTGCGATAGTGATGAGGATCTGTTCTTCAGATTTACTGACTTCTCCATCTACAAAAGCGAGCTGGATCAAAAAGCCTAGCATCTGCATCTGTTTTTGCTGATCTCGCAAAATCATTCTGTTGAGTGCGTGCGCGAGAGATTCTGTATTATCTGTGATATCTTTTTGCTCATTAAAGATTTGTTTGAAGATATCGCGTGTCTTTTCAGGTTCTGGAAAAACGCGTGAAATATCACTAAACATATTGCCAACAAGTTCCGCTTCAAGCGCGTCTACTTTACCATCAGCCTTTGCGACTTTTGCCACAAGAGCAATAAAAATACCAAGCTCACTGCGCTCTATCGCCTCTTTTGAGACTGAAAAGTTTTTAAACTGTTCCTCATAGTTTGTAGTATATTTCTTATATCCTTTTGAAATATATAAAAATACCCCAATCAATATGATCATAATTAAATATGTACTCAATTAAACTCTCCTTATTTTTTCTTCTTACATGTAAGGCAATTATAGGCAAATGAAGTTAACATAGTTATAATTTCGGCCATGAAAATAAATATAAATATCGATGAGGGTGTAAAATATATGCTTTTTGCATCCCTTTTATTTGCCGTTATGGGTGCGTTTGCCAAGCTTTCAAACCAGTATATGAGTTCGCTTGAAGTGGTTTTTTTTAGAAATGTATTTGGCGTGCTTATTATTGGTTTTGCTGTTTTAAAATCACCGCTGAAGAGTGTTGGAGGGAAGCCATTTTTACTCTTTTTTAGAGGATTTATGGGTTTTACCGCGCTTTTAGCATTTTTTTATAACATAGCTCACATCTCACTTGGCGATGCTATGACCTTTTCGAAAACTTCGCCTATCTTTACAGCTCTTTTCGCTTGGCTTTTTTTGAGTGAAAAACTTTCATCAAAAGGTTGGCTCGCTGTTTTTATAGGATTTATTGGAATTGTGATGATTACTCAACCAAGCGGATTAGGGTTTAGTAAATATGATATTTTAGGGATTTTTAGCGGTGTAAGTGCGGCACTTGCGTACACTTCGGTGCGAGAACTCAAAAAATATTATGACACTCGTGCGATAGTTTTATCTTTTATGAGTGTGGGAACTATAGGACCACTTATTTTGCTTTTTATCTCCGCACATGCAAAGTACCCTTTGAGTATAAGCATTCCTGAGCTTGATTTTATGCTCGGAACTTTTGTGATGCCAAGTGGAGTTGTCTGGCTTTATGTCCTTGCTATGGGACTTCTAGCGACTTTAGCACAAGTGTATATGACAAAAGCGTATGGCGTGAGTAAGGCTGGGATCATTGGCGCTGTGAGTTACACAAATATTCCGTTTTCCATTGCTGTTGGGCTTTTTTTAGGAGATTCTCTGCCGAGTATCATTACAACGGCAGGAATCGTTTTAATTATCTCTGCGGGTATTTTGGTGGCAAAAGAAAAGTAGTTAATTTTACTTGTAACTCATTATGATATAATCTCCTACTTATTTAAAAGGCAAATATAATGAAATTATTAGCTGGTCCTTGTGTTATTGAGAGTGAAGAAAATATCTTCAAAATAGCAAAGGCGTTGGAGATTTATCAAAACGATCCGACAATAGATTTTTATTTTAAATCCAGTTTTGACAAGGCGAATCGTACATCTTTAGACAGCTTTCGCGGTCTTGGAATAGATGAAGGACTTCGAATACTAGAAAAAGTTAAAAATGATTTTGGATACAAAGTCGTGACTGATGTCCATGAATCACACCAAGTTCCTGCAGTGGCTGAGGTGGTAGATATGCTTCAGATCCCAGCATTTTTGTGCCGTCAGACAGATTTACTTGTTGCATGTGCAAAAACGACTAAAGAGGTCAACATCAAAAAAGGGCAGTTCATCAATCCGCCTGATATGAAATACTCCGTCGCAAAAGTGCTGAAAACTCGCGGATGCGATGAAGTGAGTTATGAAAATTCTAAAAAATATGGCGTGTATTTGTGTGAGAGAGGAAGCTCTTTTGGCTATGGAAATATCGTCGTCGACATGAGAAGCCTTGTCATCATGAGAGAGTTTGCTCCGACGATTTTTGATGCGACTCACTCTGTTCAAGCTCCAGGTGCGCTTGGTGGAAAAACAGGTGGAGACAGCTCAATGGTGCCTTATCTTTCAAGCGCGGCTGCGGCTGTTGGAGTGGATGGTTTCTTTTTTGAGACTCACTTTGATCCAAGTATCGCGCTTAGTGATGGACCAAATATGATAAAACTCGATGAGCTTGAAAAACTCGTTACTAAAATTAAAAAAATAAGGGAGATTAATTAAGATGAATTTGATAGAAGGCAAATTAAAAGTCACAAACGGCAAAAAAATCGCAATCGTAAGTACAAGATGGAACCACTTCATCGTGGATAGATTAGTCGAGGGCGCAAAAGATGCGTTCGCACGTCATGGCGGAGATGATGCAGATTTAACTCACGTACTTCTTCCGGGTGCATATGAGCTTCCGATGGTTATTGATAAACTATTGGCAACTGGTAAATATGATGCGATCTGTGCTTTGGGCGCAGTGATCCGTGGTTCGACTCCGCATTTTGATTATGTAGCGGCTGAGGCTACAAAAGGGATAGCGACGATGAGTTTAAAATACCAAAAACCGGTATCTTTTGGACTGTTAACTACAGATACAATTGAGCAAGCTATCGAGCGTGCGGGAACAAAAGCAGGAAACAAAGGTTTTGAAGCGATGACAACAGTTATCGAAATGCTTGATCTTTTTGAAAATATCGGTTAAATAATTATACTAGTACGATGAGCTTTCTGCTGAAGAAAACTTAGCATTAGCAAGACGAGCGTTAAGTATAAAGCAAATTTCTTTGCTTTATATAGCTCTATGACAATAAAATCTTTTTCGTATATACCAAAGGTATAGAAAAAGATGGTTAAATAAAATTAAGGAATATATACATGGCGACACGTCACCAAGCCAGAATGGCAGTTGTAAGTTTATTATATGCGTTTGATCTAGGAAATGGAAATATCGCTGAACATAGTGATGAGATTTTAGAAGAGAAAAAGATTCGCAATAAACAGCGTGATTTTGCGATCACTTTGTTTGATGGTGTTATGGAAAATCTGCCTCGTGTAGATGCGGCGATCATTAAACACTTAAAAGATTGGGATTTTGAACGCCTTGGCGCAGTTGAACGTGCAACACTTCGTTTGGGTGCGTATGAAATTCTTTTTAGTGAACTTGATTCCGCAGTTGTTATCAATGAAGCGATCGAAGTGGCGAAGGCATTTGCAACAGAACAGTCTCCAAAGTTTATTAACGGTGTTTTAGATTCTATCTCAAAAGATAAAGAAGCATAATAATGCATAAAAGACTCACAAAAGGGGAAGCTCTTAAGCTTATAAAAGAGGCTGATCTTAAAGAGCTAGGGCGCATGGCAAGTGCGCGTAAAAAAGAGTTGCATCCAGATGGAATCACAACTTTTGTCATCGATAGAAATATCAACTACACAAATATCTGCTGGGTAGATTGCAAGTTTTGTGCATTTTATCGTCATGAAAAAGATGCAGATGCATATGTACTTACCTTTGAAGAGATCGATGCAAAGATAGATGAACTGCTTGAAATAGGCGGAACACAGATCCTTTTTCAAGGTGGCGTGCATCCGAAGCTTAAAATCGAATGGTATGAGGATTTGGTCGGGCATATTCACACAAAATATCCAACCATTACGATCCATGGCTTTTCATCTATTGAGATCGATTTTATTGCTAAAGTTTCTCGTATCACTGTCGAAGAGGTACTAGAACGCTTACATGTAAAAGGTCTGGCTTCTATTCCAGGAGCTGGAGCAGAGATTTTAAGCGACCGTGTTCGTGATATTATTGCACCCAAAAAAATAGATTCTGAAGTTTGGGTGGACATCCACAGAAAAGCGCACAAACTTGGTATAAAATCAACGGCAACGATGATGTATGGAACGGTTGAAAGTGATGAAGAGATACTAGACCACTTTGAAATGGTTCGTAACCTTCAAGATGAAACAGGCGGTTTTAGAGCGTTTATCATGTGGAGTTTTCAGGGACAAAATACTGAGCTTTTAAAACTCATCCCAGATATGGAAATCCAGACGCCAAACAGATATCTTCGACTTTTGGCAGTAGCTCGTTTGTTCTTAGATAATGTACCAAATATCCAAAGTTCTTGGGTTACTCAAGGACCTTACATCGGACAGATGGCTCTCAACTTTGGAGCAAATGATCTTGGCTCTACTATGATGGAAGAAAACGTTGTTAAAAGTGCGGGTGCAGGGTATAGAATGGCAAAAGATGAGATGATAAATCTTATCCGTGATATCGGTGAAACTCCAGCTGTAAGAAATACTGCATACGAAACATTGGAGATTTTTGCGTAATGAAATATTTTTTGATTTTACTTTTTTTAGGACAGGCAATTATGGCAGCAACAGTGAATTATATTGAAGTAAAAGGTGTCAAAATCCCTTTGATTTTTGAAGAGGATAAACGCTTACCGATTGTTTCTATGCAGCTTGTATTTAAAAATGCAGGAACGATTATAGATACAGAAAAAACAGAAGGACTTGCAAAGATAAGTTCGAAGATAATGAATGAGGGTACTCTTTCTCTTGGCAGTAACGGTTTCGCGACTCAGCTTGATCAAAAAGCCATCCAGCTTGGTGCGTCTGTGGGAACTGAGACTTTTGTTATAGAATGTAGTTCATTAAAAGATCAGTTCGAAGAGGGCACAAAGCTTTTTTCTTCTTTACTCAAAGAGCCAAATATCACGAAAAAAGCGCTTGATAAAGTCAAAACTGACATCATCGGAACATTGAGTGCAAAAGAAAATGATTTTGATTTTGTAGCAGATAATGCTTTAAAATCGATCCTTTTTGAGGGAACTCCTTTAGCATTACCAGATCTTGGAACAGTGGCGAGCGTGAAAAAAATTAAGCTTACAGAGGTGCAGGCATTTTTAAAACAGCATCTTATTTTATCCAATATGATCATCGTTATAGGTGGCGATATTACTCTTGAGGAAGCAAAGAAAAAGGCTGTTATACTTGCTTCAAATCTTGAAGTCGGTAAAGCAACATCTGTAAAACACTACCCAACATCTGGCGCACAAAAAGAGAAGGTTCTTAAGCGTGAGACTCAACAGGCATATCTCTATTTTGGTTCACCATACAACCTCACCGCCGCTGATAAAGAAAACTACAAAGCGAGAGTTGCAACATATATCCTTGGAACTGGCGGCTTTGGAAGTAGACTTATGGAAGAGGTCAGGGTGAAAAAAGGGCTTGCGTATTCTGCGTATGCCCGTGTTTCTATCAGTAAATCAAGTTCATATATGAGTGGATATCTTCAAACAAAACTAGAGTCTTTGGGTGATGCAAAAGCAACGGTTAAAAGTGTTTTTGAAGATTTTGTAGAAGATGGTGTGACGCAAGATGAACTCGATCAAACGAAGAAATTTTTACTTGGAAGTGAGCCGCTTCGCGTTGAGACTCTTTCTCAGCGTCTTTCTCGCACATTTATGGAATTTTACAAAGGGGAAGAGCTTGGACATTCAGAGAAAGAATTAGAGTTGATAAAAAATCTCAAACTCTCAGATTTGAATGACTATATCAAAAAACACAAAGAGATTCTTTCTCTTTCTTATGCGGTTGTTACAAAATAGTATTGCAATTTGCAATATAAATTTTGACTCTTTAAAACTCATAGTAGTATTGTGAGACTAAGGGGTTAAGATGAGATTAGATAAAGAGGATGAGGCTAGATTAAAAAAACTTGGTGTCACATCTGTTCTTGATCTTGCTCTTCTATTGCCTCACTCTTATGAAAATCTTTCTTTAGAAAAAACCTTGCATATTGGCATTGCTCAGCTTGTTGATGCCACTGTAAACTCCGTGGTACGCACTCCAAATTCGGTTAAAATCATTCTTTACTCTCATAACTTTTCTCATACACTTGAAGCTGTTTTTTTTAAACCAAAACCCTACATGTTGCATCAGTTTATTGTCGGTGAGCGTTACTATCTTTATGGTGTTATTAACTGTAGTGGCGGGCACTGTACGCTTTCTCAGCCTAAAAAAGTGACAAATGTCGGAGGTATCATCCCAAAGTATAAAACATCGCTTCGAAACGATACGATGATCCGTTTTATGCAAAAGCATTTGACACCTGAAAACCTTGTATCAGAAGGTTTAAAAGAGGAGATTATCGAAAAGATACTTGCTGTGCATTTTCCAAAAGAACAGATGCCCATAGAGCAAAAAATAGGCTTTAGACCTGAGTTTGTAGAAACCTTTAAATATCTAGAACTTTACAATAATATGCGTCAACTCGCTAAAAAAAGAAGATATTTTCAAAGCCGAGAAAAGCTGACTTCTAAGTATGAAATGTGGCAAAAAACTTTGCCCTTTGAGCTTACAGATGAACAGATCAAAGCTATAGAAGAGATAAAAAAAGATTTGGCTAAAGATGTAGCGACAAAGCGGATGATCGTCGGAGATGTGGGTTGTGGTAAGACGATGGTAATACTTGCATCTGTGATGATGGCTCGTCCATATAGAGCTGTTTTAATGGCTCCGACAACACTATTGGCAAATCAGCTTTATGAAGAAGCTTTGAAATTTTTGCCAAAACTAAAAACTGTGTTAGTGACCAACAAAACAGCGAAAATAGACTTAGGCGAGTATGATTTTATCATCGGTACTCACGCTTTGCTTTATAGAGAACTTCCAGAGATTGCACTTGTGATGATAGATGAACAGCATCGTTTTGGTACAGCACAGCGAAATCTACTAGATAAACTTGTCAGCAGCGGCGATAAAAGAGCACATTTTTTACAGTTTAGCGCGACACCCATTCCAAGAACTCAAGCGATGATACAAACAGCGCACATCGATGTTAGCCTTATCACAACAACTCCATTTAAAAAAGATATCACAAGTCAGGTAATCCATAAAGAAGATTTTGTAAATTTACTAGAGCATATAAAAGAGGAGATAGCACAAAATCATCAAGTACTTTTAGTTTATCCGCTTGTAGAGGAAAGCGAAGCATTTATGTACCAAAGTATCAGCGAAGCGAGAAGTTTCTGGGAAAAGAAATTTGCAAATGTCTATGTCACACACGGAAAAGATAAAGAGAAAGAGAAAGTGCTTCTTGATTTTAGAGAAAATGGAGATATCCTTATTGCCACAACGGTGGTAGAAGTCGGTATCTCTTTGCCAAGACTTTCTACTGTTGTGATCGTCGGAGCTGAGAGGCTAGGGCTTTCGACATTACATCAGCTCCGCGGACGTGTAAGCCGCACTGGTCTAAAAGGGTATAGCTATCTTTTTACCTATCAGAAAAAGTCTGAACGCTTAGAACAGTTTTGCAATACACAAAGTGGATTTGATATCGCAGAACTCGATCTCAAATTTCGTAAAAGCGGTGATTTGCTCAAGGGTGTAAATCAAAGCGGTTCAGAGTATAAATGGATAGATCTGAGTGAAGATGCTGAAATAGTTAAAGAGGTTAAAAGAGATTTGGGGATTTAAAATAATTTCTGAACTAGGAAGGTTTACATGTAAGAAAAACTCTTACATGTAAACTACCATTTGGGTGTAAAACTATTAATAAAGACCGAAACGTCCATCATTTCTTTTGTAGAGGACACGAGTTTTACCTTCGTGATCTAAAAAGATTGAAAACATTTTGCCACTCTCTTTAAGTTCTTCTAATACATCAGCAACTTCACGAGGTTTATAGAGTTCAAGTTCTACTGGTACGATCTCGTCTTCTTCTTTGTCCGCTGCTTCATGTATATCGATATGACCGTTTGATAGAGCTTTAACTTCATTCATACCGACTTTATGATGATCTACATCACGGTCATGCATACGGCGAAGCGCTTTTTGAGCGCGGTCAATAGCAATGTCGATGGCAGTGTAAAGATCAGTTTCGTTTTGTTTGATGACGACAGAATTTTTAGAAGCAAGGTTGATGGTAAATTCTACGCTTACGCCGGTTTTACCTTTACGCTCGTTTGCAGATGCGACAGCACACACAGAGATGATGTCTAAATGAAATTTTTTGAGTGTTTCTATGGAGCTGTTTAGGTGTTGTTTGATCGGGTCTGTAAGTTCTACATGACGCCCTACAAGTGATATATTCATAGTTAAATCCTTTAGTTGAAAGTACTATGATTATATCATTAAAAATATTAACTCAGTTATAATTTTTGTATTGTGCGTCTAAAATATCTTATCGGTTCTGTGGAAGTGTTCGGATTACTTGTAACCGTAATGTCTAAAAGGACAGTTCCGTTTGATTCTGGAGTCGCGAGATTTGCAGCACTTACATATTCTAATGTATGATCAGAACAGTTAAAACCAATATATTTTATACCTACATGTATATCAAATATTTTATCTGCGCCATTGGTTGGATAAGTTGCATTTACTTCACCAAGGCAATTAAGCGATACAGCAGTACCTCTGGGGTGACCTGAGATAGCTAATAGAGCATATTCCGCAGCACTTTGTGTAAGTAACACAGCCTGTTCTCTTAGGTAAAGATCCGTCGTCTGCTTTGTAGTTTGTGACGTAAGAGTCAGAGTCAATGCCATGATAGTCGTCAAAACTACAATGAGAATGATCGCCATGATCATGGCAAAGCCTCTTCGTTTTGAAGGGCTTAGAAAATTGTTTTTTCTTTGCATATTGAATACCCTCCATCACTTGAGATATTTCCATCTTTGACACACATTTGTACTTTTATGAGATCTCCGACTGCTTTATATTGAAAAGTGTCAACATCTTGCATTATGACAGCATGTTGAGTGTTGACATCAGTATATTTTTCGCCCAACCATGGACGATAGTTATAGTAAAGAGTCAAATTCCCATCATTATCATTGTTTTGCATACTTTTTGCTTTTTGTAATCTTTCCATCTTTTCAGATTCTATCGAAGCTCGTATGGCTTGGATTTGTTGTTTGATATTCGCTTCGGCGGCTTCATTTTGAGTGGCTGCAAATTTTGGCAGAGCGATAGAAGTTAAAATACCGAGCACCACAACCACGAAGATAAGTTCTACCATAGTAAAAGCTTTTTTAGTTAGATTTTTCACTTTGCCAACCTTTTGCAGATTATACCAGCGGGAGTATTATCGACCGTACATGTAAAGCTTCCGTTGGCAGGATTGTAGATAAAATTTATGTCTACATTATCTGCTTTTACAACATAATTATTTGCGGATGTTCTTCGCCACTGCCCATTTTGAGTTCCTTGTTTTAGGGGAGATGGCAGAACATCTTTAAAAAGATCAGTTGTAGTATTATCATCAAGCGACCCAATATAAGTTGTATTGCTAGAAGTAGGTGTACCATTCCAGACTAGAGCATAAGCAGTCCACGCAAGTTGATAGTATTCATAAATATCGACTCCATTAAAAGAACCCACAGCTGGTGTAATATTGCTTCCAGCAGCATTAATTGGATGCATTATCTTGGTTTGGTCATTTATAGGATTTCCATCCCAGCCAAATCCATTGATATCTGAATTTCCACCGATGAAGAAGATGGCACTGTCGGCTATACCAGCAATACCATTGGAAAGAGCAGAGATTGTACTATTTGCATCAGTTGCATTGGTCATTGGTGAAAGAATCGTATTTGGAGGTGTACTTCCTGCTAGATCTATAAATCCGCTCCAAGTGGGTACATTCATAGTTCCATTCCACTGACCGCGTAATCCGTCGATGTCATATCCAACCCATTCTAATATAGTTTCTTTGGTATTATTTTCTGCATTGGCAAGTGGTCTATAGTTAGTTACAGAATTACTATTATTATTATCTCTGACAATAATAGATGATTTTATACGGTACTGTAAACGATTTGTTATCTGCTCTAAAGCCGTCTCAGTTTGCGTTTGGAGTTTGTTTTGTACAGCAGAGAAGATATATCCATTATATGCTTGTATAAGAAACTCAACACCAAACTTTGCGATGATACCGATGACAACGATAACAAATATAAGCTCTATCATAGTAAATGCACGACGTCGCATCAAAATCTCCTTTTAGCAAAGTCAAATTCGCCGATGTTTGCGCTGTATGATCGAAGACGTGTTAGATCGCCGTTTGCATCTTTGATAGTGACTGTGATGAGTTTCATATTTGTCGGACCTCCAACGGTCGTCGTATCAAAATTAAATGAATTTACATTTCCAGCAGTTGGATTTCCATCTGCAATATAACTTACATTAACGTCCATAGTGTAATTTTTTTTATATCCGGTTGCTGATGACAAAGGGTTATCAAAAGGTACATTGGTTTGACCGGTATTGTTGAGTGCCGTAGGAGTTGCAACATTTGTTGCAAGAGCTCCTATTGTATTCGCATACGGCGACGTATAGTCATGGAATCTTCTATGGTTATCTTGTAAAATATGTCCGACTCTATAACTACTGTTT
>JAVHRU010000082.1:0-10796 GCA_036171835.1 Sulfurimonadaceae bacterium
CTCTAGGCGGACGATTCATAATATTCGTAGCAGGTGGTTCTGATTCAAATACAAGCGAACATGCGGGATCGATCAAGAGTTGAAGCAATACGATATGTGCGGGCATCAACAATATAGGCCATTGAAGCAGAGCAGGCAAAAGTGTGAGGATGATAATAGGCAGATGCACGGCAAATGCAAAACGCGTGGCTTTGGTGATGTTGTCATAGATACGTCGCCCTTGTGCGATAGCATCGGTAATACTTGCAAAACTGTCATTGAGTAAAACGATTGATGATGCTTCGCGGGCGACATCCGTACCTCTTTGCCCCATCGCAATTCCGATGTTTGAGGCTTTGAGTGCTGGTGCATCATTTACGCCATCGCCTGTCATGGCGACTATCTCTCCATCATCTTGAAGTATTTTAACAAGTCTTAATTTTTGTTCAGGCTTCATACGCGCGCAAACGGTGACAGTTTTTAAACGCTCTTTTAAAACATCATCACTTAATGTTGCTATCTCATCACCTAAAATGACCTGTACATTTTTTGATAAGCCGATTTCTTCAGCTATCGCCCGTGCGGTCGCTGGATGATCGCCTGTGAGCATAAGAACTTTTATACCCGCGTCCAAGCACTCTTTTACGGCTGCTGGCACATCTTGGCGGATCGGATCTATAAAACCTACCAAACCAAGAAATGTAAAATCAAAATCGTGCTGACTTTTTGGCCAACTTTCTTTTTTATCCTTTTTTTTCCACTCTCCACGGGCAACTCCAAGTACACGAAGTCCGCGCTTAGCCATGACTTCTACTCTCTCTTGAATATCTTCTAGTTCCGATTGAGGAAGATGACATAGATCTGCCACAGCTTCAGGCGCACCTTTGGTAGCTAAGAGATAAACTAAAGGCTCTTGACTGGAGATGATACGCGTCATAGCCAAGATCTCTGCAGATAACTCATATTCATGTTCTGGAATACTTTCATCATGTATATGTTCTGTACCGCTAAGATGTTTATGTCCAAAAAAGTGTATCGCTTTTTCCATTGGGTCAAAGGGATCTGCGGGAGTTGCCAGCATTGCAAACTCCACAAGAGAGTGAAATTGTTCTTCCAGTTCCTCATTTGATGTTGATGTAAAGGAAACATTATCTACTGAGAGTTCAGCGACTTGCATAGAGTTTTGCGTCAATGTCCCCGTTTTATCTACGGCAAGTACGGTAATAGTTCCAAGAGCCTCAACAGCCGTAATATTGCGGGTAAGCACATTTTTCTTCGCGATACGCCAAGCACCTAAAGCCAAAAATACAGTAAGGATAACGGTAATCTCTTCAGGCAAAATAGCCATCGCAAGAGTGATACCCGAGAGTATACTCTGCAACAATGAGTGTTGATTCCATAACCAGTTGAGCAATACAAGGATGAAGACCATAATAAAAGCGATGATGATAAGGTTTTTAATGATGCCGCGTGAAGATTGTTGCAGTCTTGAAATAGTTTCATAGGTAAGTGAAAGTGCTTTGCCTATATTTCCCACTTCTGTAGAGTTTCCTGTTTTCTCCACTACGGCTTGCCCACACCCCTTTGTCACAACGGTACTTGCAAAAAGTGATGCAGTTTTATCGGCTAGTTTTATGACTGGAACGGATTCCCCTGTGAGAAGTGATTCATCGATGGAGAGTTGCCCTTGTACTAATTTAGCATCAGCAGGTACACGGTCGCCCTCATGTAAGACAAGCAGATCGCCGGGAACTACATCTTCTCCTGCGATTCGGATCTCTTCACCATCTCTTATCACAAGTGCACGAGGAGCTGAAAGATTGCGAAGAGATTCTAAAGCGCGCTGTGTCTTATGCTGTTGCACCAAAGTGATCGCGATTACCACAAAGACGAAGAGAAGTAAAAATATTGCTTCAGACATATCGCCAAGAGCAAGATAGATGCCACCAGCACCTAGAAGCATCAGAAACATTGGCTCACTGATAACGTCGAAAGCCATAGAAAAAACTGTTTTTTTCTGATTATGGGAAAGGAGATTGAGACCATACTGTTCTAATCGTACTTTAGCTTCAGCCGTGCTCAGTCCGATGTTTTCAATCTCTTTGCTCATGATATTTTCCTTTACATGTAAGGGCTCTAAATGTAACTTATTATTCTTATTTTTTATAGAATTTAGTCTTTATCTTTTATTTCTTTACCAAAAGTTTTTTCCAAACCATTAATTAGATCTTGCTTTTGAGTATCACTTAGTCTAGCTTCTGGATGGGTTGGAAGGTAAAAAATTGGCGGCATTTCGCCTTCACGTAGCTCTTTAGCAGCATCTTTAACTTTATTTTTTTTCTGTATTCCTAACATAGATACATTAAAATGTTCGCGACCTTCTGTAACATCACGTTCTAGTAGCCATGACACTGGTGCAATATTACTATACCAAGGATAGATGGTTTGGTTAGAGTGGCAATTTGCGCAAGTATTATTGAAAAGCTCTTTGGTCTTAGGAGAATCCCATTGTGGTTCACTCATAGCTGGAGGATTAGTATGATCTTTTCCGTAAGGGATAAATTGTATTGCTACTGCCGTCACTGCTACTGCAGCTAAAATTTTCATTTTCATTTTCATTTTAAATTTCCTTGAATTGATATCTATTTGTTTATTGTAACTTAATTTTCAATATCTGATTTTTTTGACTCTAAAGTACAGCTGGCATAAGAATACATTGGAGTCTGCTAAAGTACTCGATTAGGTTAATTCTTGGAAGCTTTATTCAGAATGGAAAAAAAATCTAATCTAGAAAAATGATGCAGACACCGCTAAAAGCGGTAGTCTGTCAAAATCCTCATATAGTTTGCTCTTTGGTACGCCGCAGGATTTGAAGTGTGTGCCAAAGAGATACTTCCCTTCATCTGCTCGATGGAGATATACTCTTTTTCTTCCATCCAAGCTGTGAGATTTTCAAGAACTGTGACGATATGAGAGTGTCCATGTTCTAAAATAGCACTTACCATCTGCACCGCGTCCGCTCCACTCATTATCGCTTTTAGGATATCTTCATGGGTATGAACACCGGTGGAAGCGCAGATTGAGAGCGGAACTCTGTTATATAAAAGAGCACTCCAACGAAGTGTCTCACTCAGATCTTTTGAACTGCTTTTATTGATCACCTGAAGGGAGTTTAGATTTTCAAGGTCGATGTCTACATGTACGGGTCGATCAAAGAGTACAAGCCCCTTTGCTCCAGCGTCACAAAGTTTTTTAGCCATCTGTGCGGGTGCGGAAAAATAGGCATTCATTTTTACACTTACGGGAATAGTTACATTTTCTTCGACTGCTTTGAGCGCATCGAGATAAAGCTGTTCCACATCTCTTGCATCGGTATCGATGTCTGTTGGGATATAAGTGATATTGAGTTCGAGTGCGTCAGCTCCTGCTTCTTGGAGCTTTTTGGCGTATTTGATCCATCCGCCTTTTGATACACCGTTGAGTGAAGCTATGATGGGAATAGAAAGATTTTCTTTGACTCTCCGTACTTCATCAAGATAAGCATCAGACTCTAAGTTGCTCAAAACCACTTCAGGAAAATAGCCAAGAGATTCCGCATAAGATTCACTTCCTTTAAATAAAAAATGGTCGATCTCTTTAATCTCATGATTGATCTGTTCTTCAAAGATAGAGTGTAGCACCACAGCCGCCACGCCATTTCTTTCAAGTTCCACAATTGACTCGTAAGTAGAAGTAAGCGGTGAAGCACCTACGATGATTGGATTTTTGAGCTTTAAGCCCATATATGTGGTTGTTAAGTCCATTAGATCTCTCCTTCTTGAGTGTTAAATGAATCTTCAAGATTTTTGTAACGTTTGTACATCTTTTGTGCATTTACACGCGCCGTTTGCAGATACTCTTGTGCATTGTTCAAGTCAAGTTTTTCCACCATTTTAAAGCGGGTTTCTTGATACATAAAGTTTTTCACGTCGATCTGCGGCCCTTTGTAGTCAAGGTGCATTGGATTTGGAAGCTCTGGGTTATAGCGAAAGATCGGCCACAGTCCGCTATCTACGGCGAGTTTTTGATGATCCATTCCGAAACGGAGATCATATCCGTGCGCCACACAGTGGGAATAAGCGATGATGATTGAAGGTCCATCATACGCTTCAGCTTCCACAAATGCTTTGACAGTCTGCGCATCATTTGCGCCCATCGCTACTTTTGCCACATAAACATTTCCATAAGCAATAGCCATCATGGCAAGATCTTTAGGGATCTGCGGTTTTCCACCCGCGGCAAATTTGGCAACAGCTCCTGTCATTGTCGCTTTAGACTGCTGTCCGCCAGTGTTTGAATATACTTGTGTATCAAGCACTAAAATATTGACGTTTTTACCGCTTGCAAGTACATGGTCAACTCCGCCATAACCAATGTCATATGCCCAACCATCGCCGCCCATCATCCAGACAGATTTTTTGACCAGATAATCTGCGAGTGTTTGTAAGCGTGCAGATTCTGGAGTATCGATAGTTTGAAGTATTTTTTTCAACTCTTCAACTCTTGCTCTTTGTTCAAAGATTTCAGGCTCATCTTTTTGCTTACATGTAAGCAAGGCATCGCATAACTCAGCTCCGATATTTTCTCTCATCTCTTCAATTAGTTCACGAGCATTTTCGCTGTGTTTATCGATAGCTAGGCGAAACCCAAGTCCAAATTCTGCATTATCTTCAAAGAGAGAGTTTGACCAAGCAGGACCTCTGCCATTTTCATCTTTTCTCCAAGGTGTTGTCGGTAAGTTTCCACCGTAAATGGAAGAACATCCCGTCGCATTTGCGATCACCATACGATCACCAAAAAGCTGGGAAGCGAGTTTGATATAAGGTGTTTCTCCACATCCTGGACACGCACCTGAGAACTCAAACATCGGTTCTAAAAACTGAGATTCTTTGAGTTTACTATGGTCGAGCTTATTTCTATCATAGGCTGGTATATGAGTGAAAAAATCCCAAGCCTCTGCACCGTTTTCCGAAAGAGTCTCATCCAAAGGTTGCATATTGATCGCTTTGAGATTTGTTTGGGATTTGTTTTTCGCCGGACACACCTCGACACATAAACTACATCCCGTACAATCCTCAACAGCCACACTGATCATAAACTGTTCTTGCGGTTCAAAAGTCTTGCCTTTTGCCGCCACATAAGAAAAGAGACTAGGCGCATCTTGCAAAATATCTTCATCAGCCACTTTTGAGCGGATTGCCGCATGTGGACAAACGATGACACATTTATTACATTGGATACAGACATTTGAGTCCCACACAGGTACTTCCAACGCGGTGCTTCGTTTTTGATACTGCGTCGTTCCACTTGGCCAAGTTCCATCTTCAGGCATAGCAGAAACTCTTACCTCATCACCAAATCCTGCAATAATCTTAGCTGTGATATTTTTGACAAACTCATCATAATCACCCTTGATAAGCGGGCGCATCCGAATGTTGCCCTCTATATGTAAAGGGATTTTCACTTCAAAGAGATTTGCAAGGGTATTATCAACAGCGGCATTGTTCATATCTACTATTTTTTGACCCTTTTTACCGTAGCTTTTTTGGATACTTCCTTTGATCTTTGCTATTGCTTCTTCACGTGGAAGTATCCCTGAAATGGCAAAGAAACAAGTCTGCATCACGGTGTTGATACGGCGTCCCATTCCGCTTGCACTTGCTACTTTCGCCCCGTCGATTACATAAAATCTGAGTTTTTTATCGATGATTTCTTGTTGAACAGTTTTTGGTAGTTTTGAAAAGACGATCTCTTTTGAAAAGGGGGAGTTAAGTAAAAAGATAGCTCCCTTATCCGCGTAACGTAAGATATCAAACTTCTCTAAGAATACGCTTTGATGACAAGCAACAAAATTGGCTTTTTCGATGAGATAGCTTGATTTTATTTCTCGGGGACCAAAACGCAGATGAGACGTCGTCATAGAGCCTGATTTGTTAGAGTCATAGACGAAGTAGCCTTGAGCGAAGTTATCTGTCTCTTCACCGATGATCTTGATGGAGTTTTTATTTGCTCCTACCGTTCCATCGCTTCCAAGACCAAAAAAAACACCTTGAAATGTTTTTTCTTCTATTATAGAAAAACTCTTATCCCATTCAAGCGAAGTATGACTTTTATCATCATAGATTCCTATAGTAAAGTGGTTTTTTGGTTCAGGTTTTTGCAGTTCATCAAAGATGGCTTTAACCATAGATGGAGTGAACTCTTTGGATGAAAGCCCATAGCGTCCGCCGATAACACGAGGCATAGCAAAGGGAAGTTCACCGCTTTGTTGCATCTCTAAGAGAGCCGTAACAACATCAAGATAAAGAGGTTCGCCCATAGCACCGATCTCTTTAGTACGGTCTAAAACAGCAATGCTTGTCACTGTCTTTGGAAGAGCGGCGATAAAGTGTTTCATTGAAAATGGTCGATAAAGTCTCACTTTTATCATTCCCACTTTTTCGCCTTTTGAGATAAAATGCTCTACACTCTCATCTACTGTCTGCGCTCCTGAACCCATTATAACAATGACACGCGTTGCATCAACTGCCCCAACATAGTCAAAAAGATGATAACTTCTACTGGTGAGCGCGGCAAAGCGATCCATACTTTCTTGGAGTATCTCAGGAAGGGCTGTGTAATAGTTGTTTACACTCTCTCGTCCTTGAAAGTAGACATCTGGATTTTGGGAAGTTCCACGGATGAAAGGGTTGTCAGAGGAAAGAGCGCGTGCACGGTGTTCAAAAACCAGTTTCTCATCAATCATCGCTTTTAAGATTTCATCATCAAGAAGCTCTATCTTACTTACTTCATGGGAAGTTCGAAATCCGTCAAAGAAATGCAAAAAAGGGATACGTGATTTTAAAGATGCTGCTTGAGAGATAAGAGCCGCGTCATGTGCTTCTTGAACTGAATTTGAAGAGTAAAGAGCAAAACCTGTTTGGCGTACACCCATAACATCAGTGTGGTCTCCAAAGATAGAAAGAGCTTGCGCGGCCAAAGAACGTGCGGCTACATGAAAGACAGTCGGAGTGAGTTCTCCGGCTATCTTATACATATTTGGAATCATCAAGAGTAAACCTTGAGAAGAGGTAAAGGTCGTAGTCAGCGCGCCCGTTTGAAGAGAACCATGCACCGTTCCGCTTGCTCCGCCTTCGCTTTGCATCTCCATGATATCTGGCACTGTGCCAAAGATATTTTTTTCACCCTTCATACTGAGCACGTCGCTGAGCTCTGCCATAGGAGAAGAGGGGGTGATAGGGTAGATGGCGATCACCTCGTTTATCTTGTGGGCAACTCGCGCAACAGCTTCATTTCCATCTATAGTTACTTTTTGATATTTCATAAGTTAACTCCTTACATGTAAGTGTTTTTGAGCATTTTACTCTAAAAAAATTACAAAATAGTTTTTGAAACTAAAAAGCATTATAATGCGCGAATTAAGAAAGAAGAACTATCGGAGCATATTTGAAATCAGATATAAATCAAAATTTAGAGATGTTTGAGACTACGTTTGAAAAAGCAGGAATTGGCATTGCTCATGTTAGCATAGATGGACGTTGGATACATGTCAATAAGCAGTTATCTGATTTTCTAGGATACTCAAAAGATGAGCTGCTGAGTAAGACATTTCAAGAAATCACATTTGCAGATGATTTAGAAAATGATCTCGCTCATGCAACAGAGTTATATACCGGAACAGTTGACAGTTTTAGTATAGAAAAACGTTATATTCATAAAAATGGCGAGCCTCTTTGGACAAATCTAACTGCTACAGCTATAAGAGATGAAGATGGCAATATCAAATATTTTATAGCGGTCATCAAAGATATTACAGATCAAATAGCTTTAAAGCAAAATAAAAAAAACCTCAGAATGCTTTTAGAGATGAGTCCAATCGCTGTAAGAGTGGCAAGCGCACTAGGAAGCAAGGTTATATTTGCCAACAAAGCATATGCAAGACTCATACAAGCTGATGTCTCAGTGGTACTTGGAAAAGATCCAAAAAACTATTATGCCGATCAATCACAATATGATGAGATCCTAGAGCAGATCAAAAAGAAAGAAAAGATCTATAACAAACTTGTAAAGCTCAATATCAATGGATCAACACTTTGGACTTTATCTTCTTATATGTCCATAGAATTTGAGGGTGAAGATTGTGTTTTAGGCTGGTTTTATAATGTCACCGAACAAAAAGAGATCGAAGCGGCTCTAGTGCATCAAAAAGATGAGTTAGAGACTATCTTTAATATTTCGAGAGATGGTATAGCAGTTCTTGATCTGGAATCGAACTTTTTAGAGTTTAATGATTCTTATCTGAATATGACAGGATTCACGAGAGAAGAACTCTTAGGTACATCTTGTGTTGCTCTTACGGCACCAGCGGACATGGAAAGTGCCAAAGAAGCATTAAAAACTGTCTTAGAAAACGGATTTATAGAATCGTATGAAAAAACATGTCTTGTTAAAGACAATAAACGTTTGATTATTAATATGTCCGCTTCTTTAATGCCGGATAAACAAAGATTTCTTATAAGTGTAAAAGATATCACAGATATGAAAAAGCATGAAAAAGAGCTTGAATATATCGCTCATTATGATCCGTTGACAGGACTGCCAAACCGTGTACTTAAATCAGATCGTCTTCGTCAGGCGATGTTACAAGTGAACAGAAAAGGGGGATATGTTGCTGTTGTCTATCTTGATCTTGATGGTTTTAAAGAGGTCAATGATACGTATGGTCATGACATAGGAGATCAGTTGCTTGTTGGCGTATCATTGCGAATGAAAAAAGCTCTGCGAGAAGGTGATACACTCTCACGACTTGGAGGTGACGAATTTGTTGCTATCATAGCTGATATGTCTGATACTTCGATCGCAATACCTGTCATGCAACGCCTTTTGGATGCTGCAAATCAGCCTATTATCATAGATAAGAAGAGCATAAACGTTACGGCAAGTATAGGTGTTTCATTTTATCCCCAAGAAAATGAAAAGGTGGATGGCGATCAGCTTATACGTCAAGCAGATCAGGCAATGTATCTGGCAAAACAGTCTGGTAAAAACAAATACCATATTTTTGACTCAGAGCATGATAAAGATATACGAATTCAGCACGAAAACCTTGAACGTATTCATCAAGCACTCAAAGAAAATGAGTTTGAACTTTATTATCAGCCTAAAGTCAATATGAAAACAGGTGAGATTGTTGGTGCAGAAGCACTTATACGTTGGAATCATCCAGAAAAAGGTCTTGTTCCGCCATTGGATTTTCTTCCACTGATAGAAGAACATAAACTTTCAGTTGACATAGGCGAATGGGTAATAAATGCCGCTTTAAAGCAGATCAATGAGTGGGAAAAAATTGGTTTTGTCTTACATGTAAGCGTAAATATCGGTGCGTTACAACTTTTGCAGGGTGATTTCTTAGAGAGGTTAAAACTGATATTATCGAAGTATCCTAATGATATCGCTTCTTTGCTCGAGATGGAAATTCTTGAAACAAGTGCGCTTGAAAACGTCGTTGGGGCGGCACATATTGTAAATGAATGTCGGGCAATGGGAATCCATTTTTCTCTTGATGATTTTGGAACAGGATACTCCTCTCTTAGTTATCTCAAACGTATTCCGGTTGCGACTTTAAAAATCGATCAAAGTTTTGTCCGAGATATGCTTGATGATGCTGATGATTTGGCGATTTTAGAAGGGATTATTGGACTTGCGGGAGCATTTAAAAGAAGTGTAATTGCCGAGGGTGTAGAAACTGTTGAGCAGGGAAAATATCTTTTAAAACTTGGATGTGACTTGGCTCAAGGCTATGCTATTGCTCGTCCTATGCAGGCATCCCAGTTTTTGGTATGGAGAGAAAAATGGCTGAGTGAGTCTGATATTTTTTTCAATCTCGAAACATTGTAAGTTCATCAGTCCATGAACGATACTAAAAACACAACAAAGTATTTTGTCTTGATGATCATCGCCATGCTACTTTGGGGTGTGGCCTGGACGGCAGGTAAAGTAGCTGCGCAACATTCTAATGCAGAAGTTGCCGCATTTTGGCGTTATGCTGTCTCTTTTATTACTCTGCTTCCTGTAATCTGGTATCTTAAGACACCTCTTATAACAGATAAGATTGGATTTTTATATATGTTAGCAGCTGGACTTTTGACCTCGCTTTTTAACTATCTTTTCTTTGCGGGACTCTCTCACGGTGCTGCTGGATATGGTGGTACAATGGTTACAGCCCTCGCTCCTATTTTTACCTATTTGATGTCGATCACATTCTTAGGAACAAAGATTTCAAGAAGACAGGTCATAGCACTTTCTATCGGGATTTTTGGAGCACTTATCTTGCTTCGAGTTCCCTTTGATGGACTTGGATTTTTAAATATTGAGAGTTCCTACTTTTTAGAGTGTGCCGTTGTCTGGGCTGTGGTGACTATCCTTTCACAAAAAGCAGCTCCAAGAGCAAATCCTATGTTTTATACACTTATCGTCTTTGCCATCGCCGGATTTACAAATATGATCTATGCACTGCCTCATCATCCTTTTGATTTTGGTGCGTATGACAGTATATTTTGGGTAACTATCATCTTTATAGGAATACTTCCAGGAACATTTAGTACAGCACTCTTTTTTCTCTCAGCTTCTAAGATTGGCGCGCATAGAACGGGTGTGTTTATGTTTATCGTTCCTGTTGGAGCGACACTTTCAAGTTGGGCGGTGTATGATGAGAATATTGCCTTTTCTACAGTGATAGGATGTTTACTTGCATTTTTAGCAGTATTTTTATTTAATAT
>JAVHRU010000083.1:0-10290 GCA_036171835.1 Sulfurimonadaceae bacterium
AGTTATAATTTTCGTCAATTAAGTAAATTTATAAAATAAGGATCAATATGACGGAAAATATAGAAAAAAAACTTACAAATTGCATGTAATATTTTTACAGAGATCAACTCCTCATTTGCAGATAAAAAAGTGGGAAACAATCAAAAACAGAAATATTTTATATCATATTTTAAAATCCATATGGAACATATTAAAGCTTTGCATATATTGGTATCGTATGAATCATATACTTCTGTATTTGCACTAGTCCGTCCTATTTATGAAACGTGTTTTAGGGCACTTTGGATAATGAGGTCTGATTCAAAATTTGATATTAAAAAGTTTGAAAATGATGAAAATACATTTCCTCCGATGCAAAAATTAGTGAAGGAGTTAGATGATTTTTATACCGGATTTGATTTTTTTAAAAAGTTAAAAAGTGACTCATGGAGTGCAATGTGTGACTATACACATACCGGAATACGGCAATTTATTAAACAATGGAAAGAGAACGAATTAGAATCTAACTATGCAGAAGATGAAATTATTGAAGTTTTACAAGGGACAAGTGCTATTAGTTTATTGTTTGCATATGCCGTATTAAAAGAACATGGATATGATGAAGAGCTTGAAAAATTAAAAAAGAATTAAATATTTGAACGTAGAAAAGCTTTATACTATTTTCGGCAGATGCCACTTCTGTTTATAAGCCACAAGCCTTAGCACGATAGAAAATATTGCTACTAAAAGTATGGTCGTTTGATTTAAGAAACCACTTACATGTAAGAGTAGTAACAGTATGGAAACGATGACCGAGATAGAACCGTAGAAGTCGCTTATGAGGATTGCGGGGACTTGGTTGATGAGGATGTCTCTTATGACTCCTCCCCCCATCGCTGTGATAAAACTGAGTATGATCACTCCAAAAAAATTATACTCTGCATTTATGGCTAAAAGAGCGCCTGTGATGCTAAAAGCCACAAGCCCGATGGTATCGCTTATGACAAAGAGCCATCTTTTTTCTATACTGTCATATTTATGGATTTTAAATACAAGTGCAAAAAATATAACAGTAAAAAGTGCCGTTGCGGGGTAGAGTGTCTTAAAAGCAAATGGAGTGACGCTGAGAATCGTATCTCGCACGATTCCACCGCCTAAAGCAGTCAGTGAAGCGGCGATAATAAGACCCAAAATATCAAGATGATTTCTAGCACCCACTAAAAATCCGCTTATAGTAAAAGCGATGATTCCGAGGATATCGACTAAGATAAGCGGGTCAAGCTGCGGCATCTAGACTCTGTAATCCTCTTTAAATTTCACATATCGCGAAGCGGATGCATAAAGCTCTTTGACTTCATCATCCGTAAGCTCTTTGATGAGTTTTGCAGGGCTTCCCATGATGAGTGAACGAGGAGGAAATACTTTGTTTTTTGTGACTAGACTTCCAGCTCCCACAATCGACTCTTTGCCTATAACCGCACCATCTAAGATAGTAGCACTCATACCGATCAGACAAGTATCCTCGATAGTGCATCCATGAAGCATCACACGGTGACCGATAGTCACATCGTTTCCGATGATCGTCGGATTGCCATCACTTTTGTCCTCTTTTTTATAATGTGTTACATGTACCATACTTAAATCTTGGATATTTGTACGGTCTCCGATGGTAATATAGTGGACATCGCCGCGTACGACGCATCCAAACCAGATAGAACAATCTTCTCCGATACTCACATCCCCGATGACATCAGCAGAGGGTGCTATCCAAGTTTTTTTACCTAAAGTCGGTAAAGTATCTTTAAATTTATACACCATTATGAATCCTTCAGAAGTCTTTCTGCAAGTTGTTGCACATAGTTTGGGGACTCTTTTTTCAATGCTTTGTGCATCTTTATCATATGTTCTTCAATAATTTTATGATTATTTATTGCTTGTTGATCTACTTCTATTTTCACTTTATGGTAACTTCCATCACTTTGAAGCTCATGTGAAAGAGTATTGTCAGTACATTGAAGTTGTAAAATTCGTAGTAATCTATCCGCACTCTCTTTATCATCAATACCTGTTAAAAGCTCGATTCGTCTCATAAGATTACGAGGCATCCAATCTGCACTGGAGATAAAAATATTTGGTGCGGCACTTTTAAAATAGAATATTCTTGCATGCTCTAGGTATTTTCCGATGATAGAAGTGACTCTGATATTATCGCTTATACCCGTAATCCCAGGTTTTAAACAGCAGACACCACGGATAATAAGCTCTATTTTAACGCCTGCCTGACTTGCTTTATAGAGTGCGCGGATTACATCATCATCTACTAAAGAGTTCATTTTTGCGATGATCTCACCATCTTTGCCTTTTCTCGTTTCATTGGCGATGAGAGATAGAAGTTTTGGTTTTATCTGTGCTGGAGCCATATAAAGTTTTTCAAGCTTTCCTTTTTTACTAAAACCTGTTAGAAAGTGAAAAAATCTTGTGAGGTCATTTGTAATCTCATCTTTACTTGTAAGATAACTGATATCTGTGTAGATTTTTGCTGTACTTTGATTGTAATTTCCAGTGCCTAGATGCGCATACTGTTTGAGTTTGCCATTTGTTCGTCTTGTTATAAGTGTCGCTTTTGCATGCACTTTAAATCCAAAAATGCCATATATAACATGTGCACCAGCTTTTTCAAGTGCTTTTGCCCAGATAAGGTTGTTTTCTTCATCAAATCTTGCTTTAAGCTCAACCATAACTGTTACCTGTTTTCCAGCTTCTGCAGCACTCATAAGTGCTTGTACTATCGGTGACTGTGGGCCAGCACGATAGAGTGTCATTTTGATTGTGACAACATCAGGATCTTTTGCTGCAGTTTGGATCATACGCACGATCGGCTCAAAACTCTCATATGGATGATACAAAGTCACATCTTGCGTATCTAAGATAGAAAAAATATTCTCATTTGAACTAAGCGGCGGTAAAAGCTTTGGATTGAACGGTTCATTTAGAAGATGTGCAAAATCCTTATTTCCAACTATCTGCCATAAAGATGAGAGATTTAAAATCGTATGAAAGGTATAAATATCACGCTTAAAAACATTTATATGACTATTGAAAAAATCTATGATCTCATGATCGGCGTTGTAACCAACTTCAAGTCTTACAATTTCCCCTTTTTTACGAAGTTTGAGTCCCTCTTCAAGAATTTCCAAAAAGTCATCTGCTTCCTCCTCTTCGATGGCGATATCCGCATTTCTTGTGATGCGAAACGGCACGCTTTTTAAAAGTTGATAACCTGGAAAAATATCTTCGATATGCTCGGCCACGACATCTTCAACAGGTACATAAGTTCCCTCTGCAATCTGTACAAATCTAGATAAAACGCGAGGAACACGAACGATTCCAAAACGCTCAACCGTCGTGTCATCTTTATCTAAAAGTTTGACGATAATTCCAAAACTGAGGTTGTTGAGGTGTGGAAAAGGGTGAGTTGCATCAACTGCAATAGGAATAATTATAGGGTAGATTTCCTCAAAAAACTTTTTAGTTACTATCTTCTTTTCACTGATATTAAGCTCTTTATATTTTTTGACAAAAATGCCTTCTTGTTCTAATGATTTAAAAATATCAGTCATACAAAACTCTACTACCTGTTGCTCTTGGTGTAGATACTGTCTGATATCCATAAGTTGTTGTAGTGGAGTCAGACGGTCTGCACCTGAAACGATCACGCCGGCACTAAAAAGTTTTTTAAGACCAGCTACACGAATCATGTAAAACTCATCAAGGTTTGTGCCGTAGATTGCAAGAAATTTTAGTCTCTCTAAAAGAGCAAGTGAACTATCTTGCGCCTGTTTTAATACTCTTGTGTTAAACTGGAGCCATGAAAGCTCACGATTGTTATAAAGACTTGGATCTTTTAAATTTACTATCATAATAAACCATCATAAATTGAATTTTAGTTATTATATCCTAGAGATTGTTACAAAATGGTTATGATTCTCATTTAGAGGGATCCTTTATGATAGAATTGTAAAAAAGGAATTTTATGAGTTTGTTTCAAATTTTAATGATAGGTATGGCTGCATTTTTTTCATTTAAGGTCTACCAGCATATTCAAACTCTCGAAGATGAAAAGGCAGAGCCAAAGCAAGGTAATAGAAGTAAAAATGGTTTTTCTCCGTTTGACCCAGAGGCGCTTGCAATAAAAGCAGATGAAGCATTTGAGAACGGCGATCTCAAAAAGGCGTTTGTACTCTTGGATGAGGCAAATGTAAAAGATCCGAAGAATGCTGAAATACTTGGTAAATTGGGTTATATCTCAGGAAAAGAGGAAAGAGATAACGAGGCGATCTCTTATTATCAAGAAGCTTTACATGTAGAAGAAAATAATGATGTTTTCCATAATGCTCTTGCTTCTTTATATCGAAAAGATGGAGAATTCTCTCAGGCAGAAAAGCACTATAAACAGGCTTTAGCAATAGATGCAAACTATGATGTGACTTATTTTAATTATGCAAATTTACTTTCAGACATGAAACGCTATAGTGAGGCTTTAACAATGTATGAGAAAGCAATAGAAATTAATCCAGAATTTGAAGAAGCAAAAATAGAGATGAATAATATAAAGGATAAAATTTGAGCAGTGAACAGAAAAAATTAGCGGTTTTAATAGATGCGGACAACTCACAGCCAAAAATCATTGAGGGCCTTTTAGACGAGATCGCAAATTACGGAGTTGCTAGTGTAAAGAGGATTTACGGAGATTGGACAGATACAAAGCTTAAAGGTTGGAAAAATCTTTTGCTTGAACACGGCATCCATCCGATGCAGCAGTTTGCCTATACAACAGGAAAGAATGCCACAGATACGGCGATGATCATCGATGCTATGGATCTTTTGTATTCGGATAAATTTGACGGTTTTTGTATAGTTTCAAGTGACAGCGACTTTACAAGATTAGCTTCAAGACTTCGGGAAAGTGGACTTACTGTATATGGTTTTGGAGAGAAGAAAACACCAAAATCTTTTGTCAGTGCATGTGACAAGTTTATTTTTACAGAAAATCTTAGAGATGAAACAATTAGTGAAATTGACAGTAAAAATGTTAAACCAAAAGAGGTAAAAGAAAATCCAAAAGATATCTCGAAAGACATTTCAAAAGATATACGCCTGCTTGCTATCCTTCGTAATGCAGTTGATGATACATCTGATTACACAGGATGGTCCTACCTCGGTTCAGTCGGGCAAAAAATCGCAAATAAAATACCCGAATTTGATTCTCGTAATTATGGATTTAAAAAGCTTGTAGATTTGATGGAAAGTACAAATATGTTTGAGTTTAAAAAAGAGGATGCCGGATATAAGACAAAATCTGTCTATGTACGCTGTATACGATCAAGGAACTAACTGTGAAGATTATAGATATATATAATTATTTAGATGAGATATCGCCTTTTGAATTACAAGAAAAATGGGATAACTCTGGTCTTTTACTTGGTGATTTGAGCGAAGAGGTTGAAAGAGTTTATCTTAGCATTGATGTGGATGAAAAACTTTTAGATTCCATAGAAGAAAACTCTCTTCTAATCACACATCACCCAATTATTTTTGGTGGACTCAAGCAACTACAATTTAATCAATATCCGGCTCATCTTATAAGAAAAATGGTTCAAAAAAATATCTCAAATATCGCGATGCATACAAATTTTGATCAAACGCATCTTAATGAGTATGTCGCGACAAAAATATTGGGATTAAAAATTGTAAAAAAAGATGGTTTTGTCGCTTACATGGAAGTGGATGAAACATTTGATAATTTTGCAAACAAAATAGCAAAAGCATTTAATCTCTTACATGTAAGGTGTGTCAAAGTTCATGAAAATATCAAAACTGTAGCACTTACAACAGGCTCAGGCACCTCTTTGATGCGTTCAATCGATGCCGACTGTTTTTTGACTGGTGATATAAAATACCATGATGCTATGGAAGCAAAAACGATAAATCTCTCCATGATAGACATCGGTCATTATGAAAGTGAACAGTTTTTTGGAGAAATTTTAAAAACATATTTGGAAAATTTAGGATTAGCGGTTATAATTTCACAATCAAAAAACCCTTTCACATATATATAGGGATATTGTCGCACCGAATCCAAAAAGGAAATAGATGAACAAACATTTAAAACAACTAATCGATCTTTCAGAAGTTGACAAAGAAATAGATGCGTTTGAACCTCAAATAGATGAGGCAAACTATAAATATGAGGCGACTCTTGCAACAAGAGATAATCTTGATGGAGAAATCTCATCAATAGAAGATGAGATCAAAAATGAAGAGTTGAAAAAGCATAAAAATGAACTCCATTTGGCAGAACTTTCTGCAAAACTTGAAGAGAACAAGAAAAAATCTTCAGAGATCAAAACTGAACGTGAGATGAAATCACTTCAATTAGAAGAAGAGATTGCAAAAGAACAAGTAACTTTTGCAAATGAAGAAATTGCGCGTTTAGATAAACTCGTTTCTGCAAAAAAAGTAAAATTAGAAGAAATGAGTACTAGAAAAGTTGAAATTGATGCAAATCTTACAACTATCAAAGCAGATGTTGATGTTAAACTAGGCAACATAGAAACAGCTCGTCGTGATGTGTTTGCTAAAAAAGAGAAACTTGTTGGTGAGATGAACCAAAAAGGTTTGGCTTTTTATCAAAAAATTCGTCGCTGGGCTAAGAATACGACAGCAGTTGAACTAAAAGATCAAGCATGTATGGGTTGTTATATGCATGTAAATGATAAAGTTTTTGCAGATGTTATTAAAGGCGAAGAGATCGTCACTTGTCCACATTGTGGTCGTATATTATATATGGCGCAAGGCGAAGAAGCGTAGGCTTGAAGCCATTTTCCTTTCTCTATTATATTTTAAGTACAGTGCTATATATTATGGCACTGCCGCTTCTAATCTCTTTATCTTTCAAGCAAAAATATCGGGAATCTATTCCAGCAAGATTTTTTCTTTTTCATAATCCACGATTTAAATATAGTAATGGTGTCTGGTTTCATGTCTGCTCCCTTGGTGAAGCAAGAGCATTAAAACCGATTCTTGAAGGCTTGGATAAAGAAGAGATCAAGATTACAACAGTTACCCATACCGGCCATAATGAAGCAAAAAAATATGGTGTCGATCTAAGATATCTTCCTTTTGAGATATTTTTACCTTTTTGGGCAAAACCTCAAAAACTTCTTGTTGTTTTGGAAGCGGAATTTTGGTACATGTTGTTGGCTGTCATGTCAGCAAGAGGTGCAAAAGTTGTCCTTTTAAATGCTCGTATCTCTGATAAAAGTGTAAAAAAGTATATGAGGATGAGCTGGTTTTACAAAAGACTGCTCTCTTATGTGGATGTTGTGTTTTGTCAAAGCGAGATAGATGCTTATCGGTTTGAGACACTCGGAGCAAAAAATATTGAGATAATTGGCAATATCAAACTCGCACAAGAGATACAAAAGAGTAAAGTATATAGCAAACCAGATGGCTTGACTATAGTCGCTGCGAGTACTCATGAAGGCGAAGAGAGATTGATTCTTGAAGGATATCAGGAATATATCAAAGAAAACAAAGCAAAGTTGATAATTGTCCCGCGTCATCCAGAAAGGTTTGATGCTGTCTTTAGATTAGTAAAAGATTTTTGTGAGAAAAATGGCCTAAACTCAAAGGACACTTTACATGTAAGCCGTTTTAGTGAAGATAAGAGTTTCTCTACAGAGATAGTTTTAGTCGATATGATGGGCGAGTTAAATAATATCTATAAAATAAGTGACATCGCCGTTTTAGGCGGTGCATTTAGAGTCGATGTCGGTGGACACAATCCACTTGAGCCTGCTCATTTTGGATGTAAGATAATAACGGGCAAACATTTTCACGATCAAAAAGAGCTATTTAAATATGTACATCATGTACAGTACGTTGAAAATAATGAAGTGTGTAAAGCACTCCAAAATGCACAAATCCTTCCTCCATCTAAAGTGGATGAGAAGATTAATTTGGACAGAGTAATAAACTATATTAGGAACAGTTAATGGAAAAAGATAAAGCATATAAAGTCTTAGCACTGCAAGAGGGAATCTCAAATAATGAAGCAAAATCTCTAATAGACAGAGGTTTAGTGTACGCGGGCAATAAAAAAGTGATGATTGCGCGTGGAGATATAGACTCTAAGACAAACTTTAAAGTCGAAAAAGTTGAAAAGATAAAACCTATCTTTCAAAATAATGATTTAATCGTCGTTGATAAACCGGCATTCGTAAACTCTGATGAGATAGAACGCCAGTTTAAAGATGCAAAACTGCTTCATAGACTTGACCGTGAGACAAGTGGAGTTTTGATGCTTGTTAAAAATGAAGAGTTCCGTGAAAAAGCGATCAAAGAATTTAAAAATGATACTGTTTATAAAGAGTATTCTGCTTGGATAGATGGTATTTTAGTTGAGAGTGTTGATATCGATAAGGCAATCATCACAGAGAAAAAGAGTAATAAAGCTTACTCTAAAATCTCGAAAAAAGGAAAACCGGCACGCACAGAAGTTACACCTGAGATAGTAAACGGTAAAAAGACAAAAGTAAAATGTGTGATTCATAATGGACGTACACACCAGATACGAGTACATCTCAAAAGCATCGATTTCCCGATTATCGGTGATGAGCAGTACGGTGGACGAAGATACAAACGTGTGATGCTTCATGCAAGAAAAGTGGTACTTTTAGGTATGACATTCGAAGCGCCTGAGCCTACAGCATTCAAGCACTTCGAATCATAAAGTTTGCTCTTTTAAGCAGGGTTTAGCTAGAATTAAACCAATAATATTCATTTTATTTAGGAAATTTTTATGTTTGATACATTAACCGAGTCGTTTACAACGGCAATAAGAAAAATACGTTTTCATGATGATGAAAAATCGCTGATAAAAGCAACGGCAGAATTAAAAAAAGCACTTTTAAAAGCTGATGTAAATTACAAAGTCGTAAAAGACCTTATTTTTGATGTAGAGCTCAAAACAAAAGCAAAAGGGATTGGGAAAGATCAGTTTCTTGATGCTCTGCGCGAAACACTTTACTCTATCTTGGAAGTCGGCGGTAAAAAAGGTTTTATTTTTGCACCAAATCCACCGACGGTTATCTTGATGACAGGTTTGCAGGGTTCTGGTAAAACAACGACAACGGGTAAGCTTGCATATTATCTCAAACAGAAAAAAAAGAAAGTGCTTGTCGTCGCAGCCGATTTACAGCGTTTAGCAGCAGTTGAACAGCTTCGCCAGATTACTGCACAGATAGAAGTTGAACTATTTGAAGATGAAGCTACAAAAAATCCAGTCGATGTTGTAAAAGCGGCATTGAAATATGCCGATACAAAACTTTTTGATGTTGTTTTGATAGATACTGCAGGACGTTTGGCAATCGATGAAGAGCTTATGAAAGAGCTTCATGAGGTCAAAAAAGTCGCCAACCCAGATGAGATCTTTTATGTTGCTGACTCTTTAACAGGACAGGATTCAGTAAAAACTGCGATATCTTTCAAAGAGCAGATTGGTATTGATGGTGTGATTTTGAGTAAATATGATGGTGATTCTAAAGGCGGCGTTGCCCTTGGTCTTTCCTCTCAAGTACAAGTGCCACTTCGTTTTATCGGTAGCGGTGAGAAGATGGAGGATCTTGAGGTCTTTATCCCTGAGAGAATTGTTAACCGCTTAATGGGACTTGGAGATATTGAAGGTTTGGCTGAAAAAACAGCGAATATCATCGATGCAAAACAAGCTAGAGAGATGACTAAAAAGATAAGAAAAGGGGAGTTCAACTTTAACGACTTTCTAGGCCAGATGGAAAGTATGAAAAAGATGGGAAGCATGAAGTCCATCATGGGAATGATCCCGGGAATGTCTGGCATGAGTAACGCTTTAAAAGATTTTGATTTAGACAATTCGTATGAGTTAAAACAGATAAAAGCAATGGTCTCATCTATGACTTCAAAAGAGCGTGAAGATCCGGAACTTTTAAATAATTCTCGTAAAGAAAGAATTGCCAAGGGCTGTGGACTTTCTCAAGTAGAAGTCAATCGTATTTTGAAGCAGTTTAAAAATGCAGGGAAAATGGCGAAAAAATTCTCAGGCGTTAAAGGGATGAAAGATCTGCAAAATATGGTAAGTCAGATGGGTGGACCGGGAAGCTTAAACTCTTTAAGAAGATAAGCTTTACATTTAAAAGAATTTTTACTATAATTCGCCCATCGTTTTGGCTCTCAAAATAATCCCTCTGTGATTGTGAGCTGTATATAACGCCA
>JAVHRU010000084.1:0-10257 GCA_036171835.1 Sulfurimonadaceae bacterium
ACTCGTGTTTTTTCAACAACTTCTTTAATAAAAGTTAAAACTTCTAAATGAGCGGGATGTGTTGCATAAACACTTAAATCCTCTTTTGTTAGAAATGTCGAGTAGAGACTCATATCACATGCTCTTTCACTTCTATTGAAATCGATTCCCACTTCCATCTCTAAAAGCTCATCGATCTTTGATGGCAGAGCCTCCAACATCTCTTTAACTTTTAAAATATTTTCGTACTTATCTTCCTCTTTAAAATCAAACATAACTATATGAACGATCATATTTTTTCCTTTTTATAATATATTTTTCCAAAAAAACTGGGCTATTAAAACGACTAAAATTATACCCGCAATATTTAAAACAAAGCCGTATTTCATCATCGCTTTTACATCGACTGCTCCACTGCTCATCGCTATGGCGTTTGGCGGAGTAGCGATGGGAAGCATAAAAGCATAAGACGCGCAGATGGTTGCTATCATCATAAAAAGAGTGATATTTATACCTGATTTCACTGCGACAGCATAGATGACGGGGAGCATGATGGAGATGAGTGCCGTATTAGAGGTTATCTCCGTCGTAAAGGTTATGAGTATAGCCACTGCGAGGATGATGAGCATCGGCGAGAGTGTTGTGATACTGAGTATATAGGATGCCAAAGTATCGGCAAGTCCTGTTTTAGTAAATGCCGCCGCGATGGAAAAACCTGCCCCAAAGAGAAACATGATCCTAAAAGGTATTTTATCTTTATCATATCTCCAATCTAAGATGGCAAAAGGCGGTATAAAAAGCAACAAGCCAGCACCTAAGAGAATAGCACTCTCATTAAGTCCAAGACCTTTCCAGTAGGGTTCTATAGGCGCATTTGTAAACAAAATCAGAACTAGACCTCCTAACACATAAAGCACTTTTTTCTGCTCGTTTGTCAGAGTCAATAGCTCTCTTTGATACTCCATCTTTACATTTTTAACGCCAGTTGAAAGTAAAAAGCCTACTACAAAGATCATTAAACATGAAAGAGGTGCGACCATCATCACCCATTTTAAAAAGGGGATCATCTGCATCGAGTGTTCCTGCATGACACCATAGAGTATCAGGTTTGGCGGTGTTCCTATGGGTGTGAGGATACCTCCCACGCTTGCTCCATAAGCGATGGCCAGAGCAAAACGCATCTTTAATCTGTCTTCTCCAGTAATGTAGAGCGCTATGGGCATCAGCAACAATGCAGTAGTCGTGTTTGAAAGGATGGAACTAAGCACAGAGGAAGTGATGATAAGTGAATAGATGATACCGCTGATAGTGTTTGGAAAAAAGGAGAGTATCATCTGGGCCAAATACTTGTGCAGTCCCGTTTTTTCCACTGCAATAGCAATCAAAAAACCGCCTAAAAAAAGATAGATGATAGGATTTGAATAGTTTATAGATGTGTCTTTTGTAGAGAGGATGCCAAAAGCAGGAAAAAGTACTATGGGCATCAAAGAGACAACAGCAAGAGGAACTCCCTCATTTGTCCATAAGACGACTAAAAAAGCGATAAGTCCCAGTAAAAAGCTCTGCGTAGCATTTAAAAAAGTAAAAGAGAGAAAGTAGATGATAAAGCCTATAAATAGTGCTATAAATATCTTTTTTGTTTGTACAAGCTGTTCATTCACAATAAAGAACCTTTCTATTTTGCATTATTTTAACATAATTCGAATTTTCTCTTTAAGCATAACTTTTGACTCGAGAATTCATACACTAAAGTCATCTCTTTATTTTAGGGAATAGTCTCCCTACCGTTTGCATATACTTTGTATAGCTTTTTCCATATAAAGCTTGTAGATCACGCTCTTCCAACACCATTCCGATAAAAGTATATAGAGTCATGCCTAAAGCAAAGAACAGATGACCGAGAGTCATCTGCGGTGTTGTCCAAAAAACTATTAAAGTTCCTAAATACATTGGATGTCGAATATATTTATAAATAGTCGGCGTCTTAAATTCAAGTGCTCTATACTCTTTTTCTTTGAGGTAAAAATAGATTTGTCGAAATCCGATATATTCAAAAAAATCGATAATCCACAATGAATAAACAAGAATGATACTGCCTATTGCAAAAACACTATATATCAATATTTGAATATAGGTATTTTCTATAGACCAGACAGGAACTGCGATAGGGTGCCAAAAGAACAGCATTGCTGTCATAGCAAAGTTGGAGACAAGGACATAAAAACTGCGTTCAAAATATTGAGGAATTAATTTTGTGATGGCTCTTTTAAAAAATTTGCGTGCCATAACACTATGCTGAATGCCAAAGAACAATATCAAAAGTGTGTTAATACCAAATGCGTGAACAAGAGAATCACTCACACCGGAATCTATGGATTTCGGCACATAGAAGTTTAAAAGAAAACCTGTTGCATAGAAAACAAATCCCCAGAACCATACAAAACCGACAATACCTAAAACGACAAATATCAAGCTTTTCAAAATATTCTCCTCTTAGATACGATTTTTTTCTCTTTACCTCGAAAGCAGATCTTTCAAACTCTCTTTTGGGTCTTTTCCTTCGAGTATTTTATACACTTCTATAGCTATAGGCAGATATATTTTTTTCTCATTCGCGATTACATGTAAGGCATACGCTGTTCCGATTCCCTCTGCAACTTCACCTAGTTCTTCGACTATTTTCTCTTTGGATTTGCCCTCTGCGAGGCCAAGCCCTACTCTAAAGTTTCTTGACATAGTAGAGGATGCCGTTAAAAAAAGATCTCCTGCACCGCTGAGACCGATGAAGCTCTCATCTTTTGCACCATAACGAACTCCGAATCTCTGCATCTCCACAAGTCCTCGTGAGATAAGCGAAGCCGCCGCATTTTTTCCAAGACCAAGTCCATCACATATTCCCGCAGCAATGGCGATGACATTTTTATATGCACCCGCCACCTCTGCACCCATTACATCTGTTGAAGTATATGTCTTTATAAATGATGGAAAAAGAGAGGCAAACTTTGCACTGAGTTGCTCATTGGTAGAGTTAACCACCAAAGCAGTCGGAAGCGATTTTATTACTTCTGTTGCAAAAGATGGACCAGATAAAAAGCAGATATTTTCTTCTGGAAGATATTCACTATATATCTCGTTTAGAAACTTTCCGCTGCTTGCTTCTATCCCCTTGGAAGCCACAAGTATCTTTTGTCCCCCAAATACAAAATTCTCTTTTAGCCACTCAGATATCTGCTGTGCAGGAATCGTAATGACTAGATATTCGAGTTTTAAAATCTCTTCTATAGAGATAAAGTTTTTGATATCTCTTGGAGTTCTGGAGCTTATATAAACATCATTTTTCTCTGCAAGTGCAAATGCGAGCGCCATTCCCCATTTTCCAGCTCCTATGACACCTATTTTCATTCTATTACACCCTTATACATTGATTCGAAACTTGTAATATCATACTTAAATCCTATAATCACTAAGACATCTCCTTCTCTTAAAGGTTCACTATTCGCTTTTTTTGTGTAGATAAAAGAGGTATCAAGATTTTCTCGTATTACAGCTAGAACAACCAATCCATACTTGTATTTCCAATCTATATCTTCGATATTGCTTCCAATAAACTCGACATCTGCAGGAAGTGTCCATTGCACAATTTTAAGATCTTTGTCCGCATATAAAATATTATTTAAAATCTCTGTGACAAATGGACGTTCCAACATTTCGGTAATAATATTGACCGTCGTTTGCGTAATAGGAATGATCTTATTTGCTCCAGCCATTTTAAGTTTTCTGCCACTCTCTTGATCAGTTGAGAGAGCAATAATCACAAGGTTTTCAAAAGTAGCACGAAGAGAAATAGTCAAAAAGATATTTTCTGAAGTCTCTTGCAGGGCACAAAATACAATTAAGTGTTCAAGATCATAGTCTGTTTCAAACATCGACCAATCATCACCAAGATCAAACTTTGAGACTTTAAATCCCTTATCCTTCAATAGATTTCTGTCACCATCGTCAAGCACAAAGAGCGTAATATCACTATATTTTGTTTTCAAACTTTGTGCGATCTCTAGTGCAAATTCGTTATAACCAAATATGACAGCTGACTTCATAACCTAACTCTTTTTGTGAAGATGTTTTTTAAATTCTTCAATAAATACATAATCACCCACAATAATAAGCATATCTCCACTTTCTAAAAGTGTATTGCCTATAGGATTGAATAAAAATCTTTTGGATGCACTTTTATAGATTCCAAGCATCAAAAGCTTATATTTTCTACACTCTATTTCAGTTAAATCTCCATGATAGCGGAGCATAACATCATCTACTAATATCTCAGAGATCTGAATTCCATTTGTTTCTGAACGCAGGGCGTGGATCAAGTCAAATGCAACAGGCTGGCCGATATACTCTTTTGCGATCAAACCGATAAACTCTTGAGAAAAAATAATCTTACTCACACCAGCCATCTCAAGCTTCTTTCTGTTTTGCTTGGACTCTAATATAGAAATAATCTCCACATGTTTTGACATAGAACGTACTGTCAAAGTAGTATAAATATTTTCCACATCCGTATCATCTAAGCATAATACTGATCTTACTTGGGTTGCAAAATTAATACGTAGATCTTCATAAGTACTCAGGGAGCCAGAATCATAGGCAAAGGCCAAAAAGCCATCTTTTACAGCCTCTTTTATAAGTTTTGCATCTTTGTCCAGCACAATAATTTTTGAACCATTGCTTTTTAATTTCAGTGCAACTTGACGACCTATCTCTTTATATCCACAAATAAGATAGATCCCTTTTATTTTTGCAATATCTTCAATACTTTTGATCTCTTTGATCTCTTCAATCTTTTCAGTGAAAGCTGAAACAACCAGAGACGTTGTAAATGCCATCACTGCAATTCCAGACATGATAACAATGATAGCAACGACCTTCCCCTCTTCACTCACAGTTACGACATCTCCATATCCAACCGTACTCATAGTGACAATTGCCCAGTAAAAAGCATCAAGAAGAGTATTGATTTTTGAATGGGAATCGTTTGCTTCCATCACATATACTAAAACAGAAGAAACAATAACAATAATTGAAGCAAACATAACAAGGGTAATAAACTCAAAACGTTTAGCAGAGAGAACAGAACCAAAAGTTTTTATGCTTCTCGTATAGCGAAAAAGCTTAAATATCCTAAAAAGGATAAAAATACGTAAAAGTCTTAGTTCATGGAAGAATGGAACAATTGCGAGAAGATCGATAATCGAGCTTATAGAACGTATATGTTTCCATTTGGACAAGAGCACTTTAAAGAGTGCACGTCTTAGTCTAAAGTCTCTTGAGAGTGTCGTATCTTTTTCATATTGTGAGATGATAATAGCAGTGGAACTGTCATAAACCCAAAGACGTAGTACATATTCAATCATAAAGATGATAGAAATAATATAGTCATTAAAAAACTTTATATCCGTATCTATCGTTGTTTTTACTTCTTTAATAAGAATAAAAACACTCGTAAATATCAAGACTATCATCATGAAGTCAATATATTTTTTAAAACGAAATTGATCGTTTTCCAAAAAGTTGTAAGCAATATGCTTCACATGCGAATATTTATCTGAACCATTTAACGCGAAGATAGTCCTAATAAATAAACGCTTAAAAAGCTCCATATTAACCTAATTTAGATTTTAAAAGGTCATTAACTGCTTGAGGATTTGCACTTCCTTTAGAAACTTTCATGATTTGTCCCACAAAAAATCCAAAAAGCTTGTCTTTTCCACTTCTGTATTCTGCTACTTTCTCCGGATTTGCATTTAATATCTCATCGATCATCGCCTCAATTGCGCCCGTGTCACTCACTTGTTTGAGACTAAGCTTCTCTATCGTTTCATCTACATCTGTCCCGTTTTCCATCATATAATCAAGAACATCTTTTGCAGCTTTTCCGCTTATAGTATTATCTTCTATACGCTTCACGATAGTCCCTAACTTTTTAGCATCAAGAGGAGATGATTCTAGACTCATACCGCCTTTTAAACGCCCCTGAAGCTCGACTGTAAGCCAAGTAACAGCATTTTTAGCAGTAATGCCTTCTTTCATCATCTCTTCAAAGAATTTCGCCATCTCTAAAGTTGAAGTGATAACAGAAGCATTGTATTCATTCATACCAAAATCATTAACAAAACGAAGTTTCTTCTCATCGGGAAGTTCTGGGATTTGTGTTGCAATTGCATACATCTCATCAGTGACCACAGCTTTAAGAAGATCGGGCTCTGGAAAGTAACGGTAATCCGCCGCTTCCTCTTTACCGCGCATGCTTCGAGTTTCCTGTTTTGTCTGATCAAAAAGACGAGTCTCTTGAACGATCTCTTTGTCATAAACACCATCTTCCCAAGCCTCACGTTGGCGAGCTACTTCAAGTTCTATGGCTTTTTGGATAAAACGAAATGAGTTGATATTTTTGATCTCGACACGAGTATAAAGTTTCTCATCACCCTTTGGACGGATTGAAACGTTGACATCCACGCGAAATGAACCCTCTTGCATATTTGCATCTGAAATATCTAAATATCTGACAATCGAGTGAAGCTTTTTAAGATAAAAAATCGCCTCATCCGCACTTCTCATATCTGGCTCGGATACAATCTCCAAAAGTGGTGTTCCAGCACGATTTAAATCGACTTTTGAGATATCACCATCATGGATATTTTTACCGGCATCCGCTTCAATGTGTGCACGGTTGATACCGATGATCTTTTTACTGCTATCTTCAAAATCGATCTCAAGTGTTCCATGTTCTACAACCGGAGTGTAGAGTTGAGTGATCTGATATGCCGATGGAGAGTCTGGATAAAAGTAGCTTTTACGGTCAAAATACGATGTTCTATTTATCGTAGCGCCTACTGCTGTTCCAAACATTACAGCTTTTTTAAGTACCTCTTTGTTAAAAACAGGAAGAGCTCCAGGAAGTGCCAAACATGTCGGACATGTATTTGTATTTTGTGTGTGATTAAAACTTGTCGGACATGAGCAAAAAAGTTTTGTATTTGTATTTAATTGTACGTGGACTTCAAGTCCTATGACTGTTTCGAACATTGTTTATAGACCTTATATAAATTTTCTTATCGATGCATATGCAAAAACTCCGCAAGATTCTACAGCTTTTATCTGCTCATCCGTCGTGATCCCACCTAATGCGATTATTTTGATTTTTATTTTACCTTGTATTTCTTTTAAAGGAGCTAAACCTTTAGGATTTCCTTTGTTTGGAGAGTTGAAAATTGGGCTGAATGTCACAGCATCTGCACCCAGATTTTGAGCTCTTTGTATCTCTTCAAAATTGTGAGTACTTATCACTGTAAATAGGTCTAAATTTTTTGCTTTTTTTATAGCATCAAACTGTACAGACGTCAGATGCACACCAAAAGCATCTAACTCTTTGGCTAAATTATAATTCTGATGTAAAAGTGGAAGGATATTTTTTTGCTTACATGTAAGGATAAATTCCTCTGCAAAAATCGAATATTCAAGATTTTGTTTATCTCTATAAAGAGCGAAGTCGATACTATTTTTATCGATTGTATCTGTAAGTGTTTTAGTGAAAGTAGTAAGATCTGTCCCGTAAAATTCGGGATCAGTTATCAGATAGCTCTTTATCATGAAGAGTTTTTTCCATTCTTTCTAAAATCTCTGTCTGTTTTTTCATCTCACGGAGTGTCACTCTTTTTGTATTAAGAGAATCAACCCAAAGAACAATAACCAAAGAGATAAAGATAAATACAAAAGAGATTGATAAAGCTTGTGCAAGTCCAAAAGGGGAAAAGTAAGTAAAAGTGGCAAAAGTGCCCAGCACTATAAAAGCGACTGAGGCACCATGCAAGAAACTAAGAATTTTGTTAAATAAAGATTCTTGCATAATAGAGTTTCTAGTGATCTTCAGAAACTGCGATCGCTCCACCAAGGTAAACATATGTAAGCATCATAAAGATGAACGCTTGCAAGAATGCCATAAATGTAAGTAACGCAAATGGGATAATCGGCAAGAACCAAGGTGCAAGCATAAGGATTACCATTAAGAACATATCATCACCTTTAACATTACCGAAAAGACGGAAGCTAAGAGAGATAATGCGAGAGATATGAGAAACGATCTCGATTGGAAACATCAACCAAGCCAACCACCAAACAGGCCCAAGAAAGTGAGCGAAGTAAGTGATAAGACCATTACGGCGAATACCTTCAAAGTTATAGTAAAAGAACACTAAAAGTGCCAATGCTAAAGTGAAGTTCAATGAAGCAGAAGGTGCTTCAAAACCAGGAATAACACCGATTAAGTTTGCAACACCGACAAAAAGACCGATTGTAGCAACAAGTGGAAGGTAACGGCGAGATTCCTCTTGACCCATAACGTCTGCACCCATAGCAACAACGCCGCCAAGGTATGCTTCAAATACGTTTTGAGTTCCTGTTGGAATCAAACGTAAGTTTGACATAGCAACTTTTGCTAAGATAAGAACGATCACTGCTGTTAAAAGCATGTGCGTTAAAAATATGAACGTATGGTCTTCTGAAATCAAACCAAAAAAAGTAAATAATTCACCCATTTGAGTATGCTCCTGTCTTGAAATAGTTGCGAGATTATAGTGCAACTTGCATTAAATTAATCTTTTTGCAGGCTTGAACAAAAAATTAAACTCTTTTTACTAGCCATATTTTTAACAATTTCGTTGCATAATCCTAAAATGAATAATTTAAATAGGGTACTAGAGTATCACCAAAGAACGAAACACCATCCAAGTCGTTACGCCGCATCTTTAGGGTATATGGACTGGGCGACTCAGCCCGATCCATTTCGAAATTACAAAGGTGCAACTAAAGTACAATTGCCTCTGGCGGTAGAAAACACAACCCCACCTTACCATCTTTTATGGGAAGAAAATGCCATTCCACAAGCACCCCTGTGCATCGAATCAATCTCTCAGCTATTTCAATTTTCTCTTGCAATTGCTGCATATAAGAGTGCAAATGGAACTTCTTGGGCACTTCGATGTAATGCTTCGAGTGGAAATCTGCAACCGACTGAAGGGTACATCATCCTTCCTCCCCAAAACGGCATCTCCGAAAAAACCACTATTTCCCATTACGCGCCTTATGATCATTCTTTAGAAATTTTAAGTGAATTTGACACCTCTTTTTGGAATGAACTGCCACAAGAGAGCTTTTTAGTTTCACTAAGTTCTATCATCTGGCGTGAAGCTTGGAAATATGGAGAACGTTCATTTCGTTACACCCAGCTCGATCTTGGACACGCATTGCATGCCTTACATGTAAGCGCGAAAATGCTTGGATGGAATATCTCTTTAGTTGACAAGTGTGATATCAAAGATGTGGACAGACTTTTTGGATTTGATAAGAAACTCCGTTTTACAGAGGTTGAAAATGAAGAAAGTGATGTTTTACTGCTTCTCTCAAAAGAGAAAAACATTGGGTGTAAGCTTGAAACTTTGCTTCAAGGTATGAAACCACATAACGGTACAATCGCCAACAAGCTCAGTCCTACGCATCATCATTGGGAGATTTTAGATACCATAAACGAAGCAACCCACTTTACGCCGACTTCAACTCTGCCTTTGCATGTAAGCCAAAAAAATAGCAGAAATCCAAGTGCTGAAGCAAAAGATATTGTCATTAAAAGACGAAGTGCTCAGATGATGGATTCCAATCGTTCCAAGATCACAACTGAGCAGTTTACAACTCTATTGCAAAGTGTATATCATGAAAGCGCCGATGTGCATTTTGCCATCTTTGTGCATGATGTAGATGGCTTTGAGAGTGGACTGTATCTCTATCTTCGGGACGCTGATGATCTTGTAAACCTCAAACAAAATCTTGATGCTTCATTTGTTTGGAGCGAGGTTTATGAGCATCTTTATCTTTTAAAAGAGGGAGATTACCGAGCCATTGCCAAAAATATCTCCTGTTCTCAAGATATTGCCAAAGATGGAGCTTTTTCTCTTGGTATGATTTGTAAATTTTCATCTATTTTAAGTAATGAGAATCCTAAAAAATACAAAGAACTCTATTATGAGTGTGGTGCTATAGGGCAACAGCTTTATCTAGAAGCCACATCGTTGGGGCTTAGTGCCACAGGAATCGGCTGTTTCTTGGATGATATCATGCATCAACTTTTAGGCCTACAAGAGAGTTCTTATCAATCTTTATATCATTTCACCATCGGCCGAGCCATTGCAGATATGCGAGTACAAACACAAAAGCCCTACTTATTTA
>JAVHRU010000085.1:0-2399 GCA_036171835.1 Sulfurimonadaceae bacterium
CGCAACTCTTTTACCATTGCTGCTGTGATTTCTGCCATGATTACGCTTCCTCTGTTGTTGTTTCTTCTGCCGCTTCTTGTGCTGCTGCTAATTCATCTTCTACAGAAGTTGTAGAACCGCCATTTGCAAGTGCTTTTCCTTCATTAATCGCTTCAGCCATTTCATTACAGAAAAGTTGAATTGAACGGATTGCATCATCATTTCCTGGGATTGGGTGTGTGATAAGATCTGGATCACAGTTTGTATCAAGTGGAGCAACGATTGGAATATTTAAACAACGTGCTTCAAGAACTGCGATGTGCTCTTTTGCTGCATCCATAACAAACAACATATCTGGAAGTTTTTTCATATTACGGATACCACCGAAATAATCAGAAAGTTTCTCTTTTTGGCGAGAAAGCATTAAAGCTTCTTTTTTTGTTAAAAGTTGCATTTGACCATTTTCTTCCATTTGCTCGATTGCTTCAAGTTTACGGATAGATTTTTGGATTGTTTCAAAGTTTGTAAGCATACCGCCTAACCAACGGTTTTCAACGTATGGCATACCACATTTGATCGCAGCATCTTTCACAGTTGCGCGCGCTTGTTTTTTTGTTCCAACGAAAAGAACAGTTTTTCCCTCAGCAGCAGCATCTAAAACGATTTGATATGTATTACGGAAATAACGTAATGTTTTTTGTAAATCGATAATATGGATGTTTTTACGCACACCGAAGATATATTTTTTCATCTTTGGATTCCAACGACGAGTTTGGTGTCCGAAGTGTACACCACATTCTAATAGGTCTTTCATAGTTACCATTTAAGGTCCTTTAAAGGCTTTTTCAGCCAGAAATTTTGTCAGTTAACTCGGGTATTACCAGACATCTTTTCCTATTATTTCAGGAAGGATGCACCAACGTTTTGGCATATACTTGCAATGTTTTTCTTTTGTTTAAAGAAAAGAAAATCGTGGGATTATATATGATATTAGTTTAAAAACCGCTGTTTTAATATTATTTTTGTACTCATTATAAGACAATCGAATCTATGATAAAGAGAGTTTAAATTACTTTTTATAATATATTAGTTACTATGCACCCAAGATAAATAACACAAAAATGTAATTAAGGGGATTTAATGATTAAAAAGACACTACTAGTTTCTTTAGCTGCTGCGACTCTACTAGTAAACGATGCGAGTGCATCGACAATGCTTGAGCGCTTCGATGCTATGGAAAAAGAGATGAATGCACTCAAAGCAGAGATCGCAGATCTCAAAGCAAAAAAAGCTGCACCAACTGTTTCAACTGCAAAAATGGTGAACGCATCAGATGATGAAGATGACAAACCACTTGCTAAAAAAGCTTCATCATCAAATGATGATGACGAAGAAGATGCAAAACCTTCAAAAAGTACAAAAAGTCCTACTAGCAAGCTTGAAAGTAAAATTGCTGACATGCAAGATGATATCGATGATCTTAATAAAAAGACAAACGGAAATCACCTGAAGTTCAATGTAGATTTTAGAACTGCTGTTGAAAATATCGGTTATAAGATGGCAGATGGTTCAACAAAAGGCAATGATGCTTATATGACGAACAGACTCTGGCTCGGAATGAGTTGGGCTGCAACAGATCATATAAGTTTTACTGGGCAACTAGCCTACAACAAAGCTTACGGTGCTAGAAGCGGTGTAAATGCAACTGGCTATGAAAATTTCGACTGGATCACAAATGAAAATGCTTATGATGATACATTAAGAGTGCGTTCTGCATACTTTTTCTATAAAAACAATACCTTCTTAGGCCTCAATACCCCTTGGACATTCAGCATAGGTCGTCGTCCTTCAACAAATGGTCACTTAGTAAACCTACGTGATAATGATCCTGAATCTTCACCGATGGGACACGCTATCAATGTTGAGTTTGATGGTCTTAGTTCAAAATTTGGACTTGAAAGAGTAACTGGCGTTCCTGGGATGTATGTGAAGTTTTGTGCAGGTCGTGGCGGAACAAATGCACTTCCTAGATTTAATTCAGCACCTTACGCAAAAGACGTCAATAGTACTAATGATATCGACTTAGCTGGACTAATCTTTGTTCCATATGACAATGGACACTATAAAGTGCAAACTCAGGTCTATTATGCAAATAATCTTATTGACGCAGTCAGTCCTACAGATGCAAGTTTTAAAACTGTAGGTGGACTTTTCAGTGGAACTGCAAACTTTGTTATTAATGGTATCGGCAATGACTTGGGTGAGTTCTGGGATAATACGACTTTCTTTGTCAGTGGTGCAGTTTCTCGAACGAATCCAAATAGTGAGGGTATGCTGGGAAGCACAACACCAGAAACAGGCTATTCTGGATGGGTTGGCGTACAGTTTCCATCACTTATCAGCAGAGAGGGAAGATGGGG
>JAVHRU010000085.1:2499-22385 GCA_036171835.1 Sulfurimonadaceae bacterium
TGGTATGGGAAGTCAAGCTGTAAAAGAAGCTCAAGATATCCGAGCTTATTTAAGATACAGATTCTAAAAACTCTTTACATGTAAGCATTTATCGCTTACATGTAAAGTGCCCTTTGTTGGTGTAACACTCTTTAAGCTAAAAAAGCTAAGCTCTTAACTCTTTAAGTTTTGCTTTTACTTCATCTACATGTAAAGTCTCAATAGTCTCTCCATCTTTTTTACGTTTGACACGTACTTTGACATTATTCCATGCAGCTGCAATCTTGCCATCAGGCGAGATGATATATGTCGTTCGAACGATTCCCATATACTCTTTTCCATAGTTTTTCTTCATCTGCCAAACATCATAGGCCTGCATCATTTTTGTATCAGTATCACTTAAGAGTGTGATATCAAGATCATATTTAGCAATAAATTTTTGATGGCTTGCACCGGAATCAGCACTCACACCTAAAACGATAGCATCTAAATCTGAAAAATCCACAATAGCTTCAGTAAAATCACAAGCTTCAGTTGTGCATCCTGGAGTGCTGTCTTTTGGATAGAAGTATAAAATAATCCACTTACCTTTGATGTCTCGCAAACATATCTCAACATCGTCCTGATTTGGCAGACAAAATTCCGGCGCATTGTTTCCTATCTCTAACATATTACTTCTCCTCAACTTTCTTTTTTTTTATAAAAAACATATCCAACTATCAAAACTAGCATCGATATTGCAACCATGATAGTGATCTCTCTAAGATAAATCGCAATGAGTTCCTGATTTTTCCCTATGAAATATCCAAGTACTATTAAGATAACACTCCAAACACCCGCTCCTGCTCCCGTATAGATCAAAAAAAGCTTAAGGTTCATTTTAGAAAGACCCGCAGGAATGGAGATAAGCTGGCGTATTCCAGGAATAAGTCTACCCGTAAAAGTAGAAATATGCCCGTGATTTTCAAAGAAATTATCCATTTTTATTAAAGAGTTTTGGCTAACAAAAAAATATTTCCCAAATCTATTTAAAAACCTTCTACCCACAAACATAGCAAGATAATAATTAACTAAAGCACCGACAAGTGAACCAAGTATCGCCACTATAAAAACAAGAAACAGGTTCATTTTTCCATCGGCAATAAGCATTCCTGCAGGAATAAGTACGATCTCGCTTGGAAAGGGGATAAAAGAGCTCTCCACTCCCATGAGTAAAAAGATTCCCAAATAACCCCAATCAAAAACAGTCGCTAAAAGCCACTGGGCAAACTCTGCTAGCATCTATAAATCCTTATATATTTTCTTCAAAGAGTTTAATCATCTCTTGAGCGACATCTTTATGAGAGTTTTCTACAAGTCTTTTACTTTTACTATGCAGAGGTGCATCTAAAACTGCCAATAGTTTTTCATTCAAGTTTTCACTCTCACGTTCACACCAGCCAAGATCATGTTTTAATATAAACTGCGCATTATGAAACTGATGATCGCCAGCGGCATGTGGATAGGGAACAAAAAAAGTCGGTACACCGTTGGCACAAAGTTCCCAAAGTGTACTCGCACCCGCACGACTCACTGCCATATCTGCTCTAGCAATCAGTGATGCCACCTCTTTTGTAAATGAATACAGTTCTACTTCAATGCCTAGCTTTTCATACTCGGCTTTGACTCTTTCATAATCTCGCTCACCACATTGATGAATGATATGAATATTTTTTTCTTTTAAAATCGGGCTTACATGTAAAGCAAGATCATTGATTGCTGTAGCACCTTGAGAACCGCCTAAAAAGATGATCGTTTTAAGTTCATCTCTCACTCTGGCTGTTTGAAAAAACTGTTCTTTTACCGGATAACCCGCGATGAGGGAATCCTCTTCATAAGCTGAGATAAAAAGTTTTGCACGTGAACGTAACACGGAATTGAGTTTTCCTATAACAGCATTTTGCTCATGGATAAAAAGCGGGAGGCCTGTGAAGATAGAAGCAAAAGAAGCCGGTGCAGCGGAGAATCCACCGACACTAATAACGGCTTGAACCTTATGCTTTTTTAGGAGTTCTCCTGATTTTAAAAAGGCCTTGAAGATTTTATAGAGTGCTTTTATTTTCCCGAGTTTTCCTTGATTGACTACACCTGTCGTATCTAAAAAATATACATGTGAAAAACTGCTGTGTTGCCCAAACCACATTCTATCTTGTCCGTTTGTAGAACCGATGAATATCACTTCATGTCCACGCTCGATCGCCGCATTACAAAGTGCATCTGCTATAGAGAGATGTCCGCCTGTACCGCCGCCTGTGATACAAAACTTCATTCATCTACCCCTTTTTTGGGTATTTCTACTATTTTTTCATCTAGTTCAACTTTTTTTGAAGCCATAAGCACCATCCCAACTCCTATCGCAGCTGCGATAATAGAAGAACCTCCATAACTTAAAAAAGGAACCGAGATCCCTTTAATCGGAGTAAGTCCGCTGATACCATAAGCATTTATCAAAAATGCAAACGCTAAAAGAAGGCCGACACCAAGACTAAAGAGATAATAGACAGAGTCTCTTGAACGATTTGCGATCTTAAAGATACGCTGTAAAATCCCTAAAAAAAGAAGACTTACCACGGTCAAACCAATAAATCCAAGTTCTTCTGAGATTCCTGCTAAAATAAAATCCGTATGAACTTCACTTAAAAATCCCATCTTGAATGTTCCATCACCCAAACCTGTACCGAAGATACCTCCGTTATGGATCGCATTGAGTGAGTGACCTATCTGGTATGGTTCAGTCGATGAGGGAACTCTTAAATGTGAGGCTATCGATTCTGGAAAGAGCTGTAAAATAGATTTTTGCGCGATTGACCACCAAGATATGATACGCGAAATTCTATGTTCTGCCGTAATAATAAAAAAGACAAAGAAGCTAAGAGTACTAAAGAGTAAAATAGTAAAAAATTTCATACTGCTTCCAGCCAAAATAAGCATAAACAAAAGTGTAAGCCCAAGAACGACAACTTGTCCCAAGTCATTTTGTAAAAATGCGATAATAAACATAACAGCGACAAAAACAATAGCATATGGAAAGAATCGTAAGAATTCCTCTTTTACGCCCATACCGCCGTGATGACCGAGCTTTCTTGAAAAACTCCATGCCAAAAAGTAAATAAATCCTATCTTGAAAAACTCAACTGGTGCTAAAGAAAACCCTACGATTTTAATCCATCGCTTCGCACCGCCGACCTCAGAAACAAGACTTGCCGGTAAAAAGGGCATGATGATCATTAAAAACATGGAGATGACAAACAAACTCAGTCCCAGTCTGTGCAGCCAAATATCGGGATCAAGCTGAGCCAGATACCACATAATAAAAATCGAAAAGATTCCAAAAAAGGCCTGACGAATCAGGAAGTGAAACTCACCAACATCAAAAAGGATCACTGTATATGATGTAAGTGAATAAGACATAAAGATGCCTATTACGATCATTACTGAAGTTAAAACGAAAAGTCTTCTATCTGCCATGGATACTCTATCTTAGTTGATTTATTTTGAGCACGAATTCAACCTCGGCTTTTGAGAGATGTAACTCTTTGGAAATAGTATCGATATCGATACCCTGTTGAAAAAGTGAAGTGATTTTGCCATCATCATTGCCATGTACCGATGAGGGCATAGATATCTGACGGATACCGCCCTCAAGATTTGACAGTCTGTTATCTACTGCAGATGCGAGATCAGAGAGATTTTGTTCTGTCATAGAGAGTTTTTGTGAGATCGGATTCATAAGATCATATACGCTTCGCTCTATTTCTGCATATATCTCCTCATCATTCATTTCTCTTTGAGGATCTTTGGATGTCGCATTTTTTTGCATCTCATAAAGTTTTCTCTCTAGCACATAAATCTGACGGTTTACATCTTCAACCGCTGTTGCAATAGAACGTATATGCCTTGTGAGCTCTGCATCTTTTGTAAAAATATAATACAAAATATAAAGTAAAACAGCTCCGATAGCTATAAAAATAATCTCTGTTGCTGTCAATTTTTACCCTCTTTCATCTCACGAATCAAGATACGCTCTCTTGCTGTAAGATAGGTACTCCACTCTTTCTCGTCTCGCTCATGCATTTTCATAATCTCTGCCACATTTGGCTCGATTGCTCTAAAATAAACCCCAACATCTCGCTTTGGATACACCGGCATCTCAATTCTGCCATAATATTCAGTGCCTACATGTAAGATATTTTTGGTCAGTTTAAAATGTGAAAAGCCTATACTCTCTATATCAGAACCCTCAGCCAGAGGAAGACGCACAGGTACTTCATCCTTTAAAAATCTTTCAAGATTATCAAGTTTTCTATGGAGTTCTACAACCAGATTTAACAGCACAGGATCACTCTGAGTTGTTTCTCCTCTGGCTTTTGCAAGTTTGAGCCATTGAGAGATAGGATCTTCATCTGTTTGACTCAACTTATGATACTCACGTGAAAACAACTCTTCATTTTCGGCAACAGGGCTATAACGTATGGCAATAGGTGCCGGAACAAAACGTATACTCATGCAAATATCCTGTCTAAAATGATAAAAAAGAAGAAGACAATACCGAGATAACCATTGACAGTAAAGAATGCCCTATCTATCTTTATAAAATCTTTTCTTACAAGATAATGTTCATAAGAAAGCATCAAAAAACTAAAGACTACTGCGAACACAGCAAACAACCCAAGTCCTGCAACTGCTACAAATAAAGTCCAAAAAAGTATCGTCAGAAAATGAAAGAAAGCAGATATTTTCAGTGTTGCAGTTGCACCGTATTTTGATGGAATAGAAAAAAGTCCATTCTTTTTATCAAAATCTATATCTTGCAAAGAGTACAAAAGATCAAATCCTGCCACCCAAAACATAACGCCAAGACTCAGTAAAAGCGACCATGCAGGAATATTTGCCTGCACTGCCACAACACCCGCAAGAGGTGCCAAACCAAGAGAGATGCCAAGCACAAGATGTGCACCCTCACTAAATCTTTTAAAATAAGAGTAACTTCCAAGAATAAATAAAATCGGAACAGAAAGGAAAAAAGCAAGTTCATTGATAATATACGCAACACCAACAAAAGCTAAAGCATTTACCACAGTAAATATAAAAATAGAGGTTGCATCAAGTCTGCCATCAACACTGGGACGAGAAGCAGTGCGAGGGTTTAAAGAATCAAACTCTCTATCTGCCCAGCGGTTAAGTCCCATCGCAAAGTTTCTTGCAGTTACTGCCGCCAAAACTCCAAGGATTAAAAGTTTAAATCCAAACCAGCCGTTTGCAGCTACAACCATAGCAATAAAGATAAAAGGCAAGGAGAAAATCGAGTGCTGAAACATCACGAGTTCATTAAAATCTTTTAGTTTTTGTATATATCTTCGCAATAAATATCCAATAAAATTCTATTTCTCTTATTCTATCAAAATAACCTTTTAACTGATATAATTTTGCTATGAAACAACTTGCTATTATCGGTCCGACCGCATCTGGGAAAAGTGATTTGGCACTTAAAATTGCCCAAAAACATAACGCATATATACTCTCCATAGATTCACTCAGTATCTATAAAGAGATAGATATCGCTTCTGCAAAACCCTCGCATGAAGAACTCTTACATGTAAAGCATTTCGGTATCAATGAGATCTCTCCAAATGAAAGTTTTAGCGTAGAGATATTTATTGATATCTATAAAAATGCAAAAAAAATAGCTGAAGATACAGGTAAAAACCTCGTTATCGTTGGAGGAAGTACTTTTTATCTCAAATCCTTGCTTCAAGGTCTTTCAGAAATACCAAAAATCAGTGAAGAAGTAAAAGCAGAAGTGGATAATATGCTCTTACATGTAAGCGATTGCTATACGCTCTTGCATAATGTCGATAGTGAATATATGAAGAATATAGACTCCAATGATCGATATAGAATAGAGAAAATGCTGCTTATCTACAAGGCTTCAGGGCTCACTCCATCAGAGTGGTTTTCCAAAAATCCACCAAGACCTGTTATAGAAGATTTAGATATTTATACTATTGATGTCAATAGAGAGATTCTTAGAGAACGTATAAATATAAGATCGCAAAAAATGCTGCAAATGGGCATTATCGATGAAGTGGCTTTCTTGGAACATAAATATGCACGAGAACCAAACAATATGAAATCGATTGGGATTTTAGAGGTTTTAGAGTATCTTGATGGATATGTTAGCAAAGAGAAGATGCTTGAAAACATTTCGACACACACTGCGCAGTTGGCAAAGCGCCAACAGACGTTTAACCGTACTCAGTTTAAAGAGTTCATCTCCGCCCCGCTTGAGGAGCTTGAGATAATTATAAATTCAAATCTACAGTAGCTGCATAGCATCACTTGCAAGTTTTGCCCATGGAGAATCTTTATTCACCTCTATAGATTTTTTAAACTGCGCCTTTGCCTCGCTACTTTTTCCTTTTTTCTGCAACAGTGATCCAAGAAGATATTTCTGTCTTGCGCGCTGTTCTTTGCTTAGGGCTCTTTTGTCAAGAGAATAAAGAATATCCAACGCTCTTGCACTATTGCCTTTATTCATATATGCCTGATAACTTGTAAACTCAGTATAAGGCGACTGTGTATAGCTAGATGTTTTTTTCTGAAGATTCATTACCTTCTCTCCATATGTTATGATAATATTATCATCTTTCATACGAGTTGCTAGTCCCATCATCTGTACATATCGTTCAATATCTTTAAAGTTCTCTCCAAAAGCATCAACAACTTTTGTCATCATAACGATCATTTTATTATCATCTCCCACTCGCTGATATGCATCAAATAGTGTTCTATAAATATCTATATATGGACTCTTTTTATCGTTGCCAATCAGTATGATCACATCATTACCCATTTTAATGGCGTTGTTATAATCTCCCGTCTGAAAACTCACATTTGCATACCTATGCATCCATTTGATTCTTTGCGTCAATGTCTTAGAATTAATGTTAGCTGCCGCCATATCTTTTGCCAATGTAAGCTGTGGTATTTTCATATAACAGTTGTATAGATCATCATCAAAGTCACTTGCAAGTTTGATCTTGTATTCACTCGATATACTTACAACTTCACTACACTTGCCCTCTTTAAGCTTTATTTTAATGAGTGCACTCGCTGCTTGATTGATCATATCATCCACATTTGGATATAATTTTTTATCCAATGCTTTTAATGCTGTTTTGAGTGTTAAAACCTCTGCATATTTTTGGCCTTGCTGTAACAATTGAGCCTTTTTATAAATTGCTTTTTGTCCTATAGAATCATTTTTATAATTTTTAATCAACTTATCATAATTTGCTAGATTCGCACTTACGTTTCCATCATTCACATCAAAGAATAAAGAATCTTTTGTCGTTTTTACAACATCAATATACGTTCCATGAGGAAACTCTTTAATATATCTGTTGAGCAATTTCATTGCCTCAGCTTTTTCTTCTGTTTTTGCAAGCCATACACCGCTATTTTTAAGAAGCAATTCGTAGTTTGCATCCTTTTTCTTGATTGAAGCTAAGAGAATCTGTGATATTTTCGATGCTTCTGAAAACATCCCTTTATCTGCAAGAAGAGTTGCAAATTTTAATGAATCATCTATATCTTTGAGAAAATATGCTGGATCTGCTTGAAGTATTTTATCAATATAACTCTGGGCTTTTTTTGCAGATGTTCCACTGAGATAGTAGTTGGCTATTTTTTGGGATGCTGTTGCTGCTGTATCTATATCATTAGTCTCATCCAAAGCCCTTTGATAATATTCTATACCCTTTTTAGAATCACCTGATTCTAAAAGCTGATCTCCTTTATAGATCATCCCCTTCTTGGAAAATACAGAATCGCTATGCTCAGAAAACAGCCTGTCATAAAAATAATCGGCGTCACTCTTTTGATGTTGTTGACTATATCCCATCGCTGTTAGTGAAAGAACTTCGGGAACATTCTCATCTGATGCATAACTACGCAAGTATATTTTTGAAAGTGAGATCACATCATCATATTTTTTTAGTTTTGAAAGAGCTTTAATCTTATAATAAAGCAGTTCGCTCATAAAGATAGAATCCGGGAAAGACTTTACAACATCATCTATTGCCTGCACAGTTGCCGCATAATCTTTTTTATCAAAACTTTTTTTAGCTTTTAAATATCCGCTGACATCACCAGCTTGTCTAATATGTACAGGATTGCCAGCAATATCTAAACTTCCGACATAAAGCGGCTCATATTTTGGAAATGTAATAGGGAGATTCAAGTTTTTTTCTGAACTTTTTTTGTCTTCTAAAAGTGTAAACTTCTCTTTGTAGCCGACCATAACCCACGATCTTGACAAGCGCACTTTCGATTGAAAAAATGTATCTTCACTTGCAACATTTACAACATCAGGAAGAAGTTTCATCTTATGAACAGGTGTTACTATAAGAAAAAAAGTGCCCTTCTTCACCTCACTAATAACCTTAAAAAAATCATCACCAAGTGATTTTAAGGTCTGCTCAGGCCTTTTTGAAAAAGCACAAATAACTTTTGTAATATTATTAAAATCATCAGTTTGAGGTTCACAAATAAATGGATCACTTGCTTTTACATGCAAGAGAGTATATTTATTGAAATTCTCTTTGCCAGCTTGAAAACTAATTTCAAGGGCATTAAGATATAAAGGTATAATAAAGAGTAGCAACCGTTTTAACACTATATTACTACTCCCTTTGATTCTTACTATTAATATCCGCTATTATATACAAATGCCGTAATAAACTCAATCAACGAATTTAGAACAACTGAAGCAAACACAGTACCAATGACCGCGATACCTATAATGGTGCGTAGAGCAACAGAACTATTCATTGTATACACTTTATTGTCAATATCTATTTCAGGTTCTTTCATAAACATATAGATGATGAGTTTTAAATAATAATACGCTGCAATCGCAGAGTTGAGTGCCATAATCAATGCTAAAACAATATAACCAGAAGATACCGCTGCAGAGATCATATAAATTTTACCCCAAAAAAGTGCAAATGGAGGGATTCCAGCTAAACTGAGCATGAAAAGTGCCATGATTGTTGCAGAAAGAGGAGCAATTTTTATTAAACCTGCAAATTTGCTATAGGAATGATCTGAACTCTGACCAGCAGCTAGATTCTTTTGACGAGAGATCCAAAGCATACTAAATGCTCCAAGATTTGTAAACGTAAAAAGAATCCAGTATAAAAAGAGTGCTGAGTTCGCTTGAGTAGTACCAATTAAAACAGCTGCCATAACAAAACCTGCATGAGAGATAGAACTATATGCAAGCATACGTTTTACATCACTTTGAACAAGTGCCCAAATATTTGCGGCTGTCATTGTTACTACAACAATGACGTAAAGCACGACGTTGAGCCATACGACACCACTGTGAATTAAAAATTCAAACATACGCATAACAACAACAAAACCTGCTATCTTTGGTACGATAGACATATAACCTGCCATTGACGCACTCGCACCCTCGTAAACATCCGGTGCCCATGTGTGAAATGGAACAAGAGAAACTTTAAAGCCTAAAGCTGCAAGTAAAAATACAACACCGACTAGAATAAACGGAAGATTTGCAAACTCATCTGCATTAAATACCGCAGCCATCTGATGAATCTCTACAGAACCAGTAAGTGCATATAACACCATAGATCCAAAAGCAAAGAAACCAGCAGCTAGTGCACCCATTGTAAAGTACTTTACAGCAGCTTCAAAAGATTTACTTCTATTATGAAGAGCGATGAGCGTGTATAGAGCTAACGAAGCCATTTCAAGTCCGATAAAAATAAGAATAAGATTATCTGTCGCAACCATAAACTGAAAACCAGAGATCATGAACAAGAAAAGGGCAAAAAATTCAGGATATGAGAATTCATGGAAACGTTTTGACGTGAGCGCAAGTGGTATAAACAAAATAGAAGCGCCAACGATGATGAACTGTCCTAAAAGTGCCAATCCATCTATAAGCATCATATCAAAATAGCCAAGAATAGTTCCGTTTGTACTGAAATCTATAGAAAAATCTATCAATGATCCAAAGTCAAGCATCACAAATAATAAACTCAGCATAACATACATAGATTTACTCTGATCTTTTTTAAACAGATCCAAAACTAGAATAAAAAGTGCCCCCATAATAGGTATAAGCATAGGTACTAGCGTCGCAATATTGAGTGACTCTAAAGAAATATTTACATGACTTAGCATTATTTTACCTCCGCTTCTGGTGTTTGCATCGCAACTTTATTTTCAAGTGAAGGTATACGGCTTTTACCCTCTGGTGTTATTGCTTTTTCGTGCATCAGCATAACAACTGATTTTACACTGTTATTAATCGGCTCTAAGAGTGGTTTTGGATAAACTCCAAGCCAAACAGCGATAATAGTCAAAGGAATAAGAGCCAATAACTCTCTTGAATTCACATCTGGAAGTTTTCTATTTGCTTCATTTGTCACTTCACCAAAGAATGCTCTTTTATATGAACTTAACATATAGATGGCACCAACAATAATCGCCGTTCCTGCTAGAAGAGTTGCGATATGTGATTGATTATAAAAACCTAGTAGACTCAAAAACTCACCAACAAAGTTGACAAGCAAAGGTAAACCTACCGAAGCCATCATCATAATTCCAAATATCGTCGCATAGCGAGGCATAACTGAAGCTAAACCACCAAACTCACTCATCATTTTTGTATGACGTCTGTCGTAAATCACACCAACTAAAAAGAAGAGTGCGCCAGAGACGATACCATGACCGATCATTAAAAATACAGAACCTGTAATTCCCTCAACATTTAAAGCAAATGTACCAAGAATGATAACACCCATATGTGAAACTGAAGAATATGCAACAACTTGTTTGATATCTTCTTGAGCATATGCAACCATTGCTGTATAGATAATCATAATGATCGCAATTGCCGCGATTGGAAACATAAAAAATGCTGCTGCATCAGGGAACATCGGAAGAGAAAAACGGATAAATGCGTAAGTTCCCATTTTAAGAAGGACCGCTGCAAGGATTACAGAACCAATAGTTGGTGCTTGACCGTGTGCATATGGTAACCAAGTATGAAATGGAAACATAGGAACTTTGATAGCAAAACCGATAAAAAATGCTGCAAACAACCACAACTGATAGTTTAAAGGAAGTATCAAACGATACCACTCTAAAATCGAGAAACTCCAAACACCCGTTGCTTGATTATATAAAAATGCCATAAAAAGCATACCAACAAGCATAACAAGTGAACCTGTAAATGTGTATAAGAAAAACTTGACAGAAGCATAAATGCGTAATGGACCACCCCAAGCACCGATAATATAGAGCATCGGAACTAGAGAAAGTTCCCAAAATACATAAAACAAGATAGCATCAAGAGCAGCGAATACTCCAACCATCGTCATTTGTAAAAAGAGAAGAGTGATAACTAAGTTCTTTATCTTTTTCATATCACCAAGAGAAGCGATACCAATCATCGTAAAGAATGAAGCCATAATGACAATGAATAAAGATATTCCATCTATTCCAACAAGGTAATTGATACCAAATGCCGGCACAACAGATATGTTCTCCATAAACTGCATGCCAGAAACATTTGTATCAAATGCAAACCACAAATATAAAGAGATTACAAACTCTATAACAGAGACTGCAACACCGAACGCTTTTGCACTATCTTTATGGACAACAAAGCCCATAATAGCTGCAATAGCTGGAAAAAATATTAATAATGACAATATATGATCTAACATTTATTAAGCTCCTAAACCTGATAATATAGATGAAATTTCATCTGCATATCTCACTGCTAATCCAAAAGCAACCGCTAAAGACAACAGTATAACTGTGCCGGCAACCATCCATCTAAGCATACTTGAAAGATTCCCGTTTTGCATATCACGAGTATTTTCACCCGCCTTATAAATCCCATTAGCGATACAGTCAACAGTTGCATCAACAACTTTCATATCTACTTTTTTCCAGAATACCGTTGAAAGTTCTCTATATGGTTTTGTTATATATTCTTCATAAAAGTATGGAATATAGTACTGATTGATCAATACTTTATATACAAGACGTTTTTCAAATTCTTTATTTTCACCCTTAAAATTGATATATTTTTTGTAAGCAAAAAATATAGCAAGGATAACAAAGAGCTGAGTTCCTATAATCATCGTCCATTCTGTCACTTCAGAATGAATATGATATTCAGTATTTGGTAGAATTTTTGTCACCATATCAAAATATGTTGATTTAAATGAACCTGCAATCACAGCCAAAATAGCAAGTGGACTCATCGCAATAAGTACAAATTTATATGCTTCATGCGGATGAAAACCAAATACTTTATATCTCTCTTCACCATGAAAGATAAGAGCAACTAAACGGAAAGAGTAAAATGCTGTCATACCTGCTGTAAGTAAAAGTACTGTGTAGATAACATAGTGATGTTCAACAAAACCAACCTCTAAGATCGCATCTTTAGAAAAGAATCCCGCCAATGGATATATACCGGCAAGTGCCACAGAAGCGAGTGTCATCATGATAAATGTCCACTTCATGCTTTTTCTTAGTCCACCCATTTTAAATGGATCAAGTTCACCATCCATCGCATGCATAACATTTCCAGCACCCAAGAAAAGAAGTGCCTTAAAAAATGCATGAGCCATCAAGTGAAACAATGCAACCCAGTAAGCGCCAAGACCAGCAGCCACAAACATATATCCAAGTTGTGAAAGTGTTGAATACGCAATAATACGTTTCATATCACGATTTACAAGAGCCATAGTCGCTGCAAACATTGCAACAAATGCACCTAAACTTGCGATAAAGAGTCCCATCTCAGGGATCATATGATAAAGAGGATTTGCACGAACAACAAGATAAACTCCGGCAGTAACCATTGTCGCAGCATGGATAAGTGCAGAAACAGGAGTTGGACCTTCCATCGCATCGGCAAGCCAAGTGTGTAGAGGAAACTGAGCAGATTTACCCATTGCGCCTATAAATAAAAACATGCCTATATACATAAGTGTTATATTATCAAGTGTTGGCATAACAGCAAACGCTTTGTCATATTGAAGTGAACCTGTATTCCAGTAAATCAAGAAGATACCAATAAGCATCCCAAGATCGGCAATACGGTTCATAATGAAAGCTTCATTTGCCGCCCAAGTAGCACTCTCTTTATGGTACCAAAACCCAATCAGTAACCAAGAACAAAGACCAACACCCTCCCAACCAATGAAAAGACCGGCGAAGTTATCACTCATAACCAAAACCATCATCGAGAAAACGAATGCTGAAAGGTAAGAGAAGAAACGGTTAAACCCTTTGTCGTGATCCATGTAGCCTATAGAATATACATGTACGATTGTAGAAACCGTAGTAACAACCATCATCATAGTAACACTGACTTGATCGACTACAAAACCAAAAGGGATATAAAGATTCCCCGCAGCTATCCACTGCATCATCTCTACATGTACAGTTTGTCCATTGAGTACATATCCAAGCAAAACTGCACTCGAGAGAAACGATGCAAAAAGTAAAGAAGAGTTTACAACTCCCGTTAGCAGCGTTTTTGGAGAAGCACCAAAAAGACCTGCAAATAGCGCACCAACAAGCGGTGAAAACAGTGCTATATATAAGTATAATTCCATTCTTTTATCCTCTCATTGATGACATATCGTCAAGATTAATATTACCATGACGTTTATACCAAACGATCAATAGTCCAAGTCCCACAGCTACTTCTGATGCAGCGATAGCTATTATGAAAAATGCAAACATCTGCCCTGTTAGGTCATTGTAATAGTGAGAAATAGCTGCAAATCCCACATTGACTGCATTGAGCAATATCTCAGTTGCAAAAAACAGCATTAAAAGATTTTTACGCCTCATCACACCCAACAATCCTATTGAAAAAAGAACTGTTGAAAGGACAAGATAATGTGTTAAACCGATTTCCATCATAGTAGCACCTTTCTATTAGCTTCTTCAGCTATCATAATCTCTTCTTCTGCCATTAGTGTCAATGATATATCCATTTTCTTCCCAGCTAAAACAATTCCAGCTATCATAGCAACAAGCAGCATCACGGCTGCTAACTCAAATGGAACAAGATATTTAGTAAACAAAACCATACCAACAGACTGTGAGTTTGTTGCTCCTGCGATCAGCGGAGCAGTTACTTGAATCTTTGTACTCACAATTGGAGCAACAAAGATAAGTACGACAAAAACTGCAGATAAAATAGAAAGTCCAGCCGTAATAAGCGATGATCCACTTCTCTCTTTTAGCTCTCTAGTCGTATCAAAAAACATCATACCAAATGCATAAAGGGCCATAACAGCGCCTGTATAAACGATAATCTGAACAACTCCCAAGAAATCAGCACCTAAAATAAAAAAGAATGCTGATATAAAAATCATTCCTGCTGCCAATGCAGTCAATGCAAACAGCGCCTGTTTTGTTGTTACAGTGATATAAAACATAACAGCTGTTAATATTGAAAACAGATAAAAAGCGATTGCTTCAAACATTGTTACTCCTTAATATGCGAGAGGTGTCTTTTTGACACGCTCATCTTCATGTGGTGTGATAGCACCGAAACCTTCAAACTCTTGTTGCTGACCAGCTTTTAGCATATCGATTGGTGTTAACATATCTTCATACATAACAAAGTGTGCTCTTTGTTCACTTGCATTTTCATATCTTCCACCGTGAGTGATCGCAAGCTCAGGACAAACCTCTGCACAGTATCCACAGAAGATACAACGCCCAAGATTAATGCTGTATTCGCTAACCTCTTTACGAGAGTTCTCATCGATTTTTGTTTCCATACGGATACAATCGGAGATACAGATCTTTTCACAAAGTCCACACCCGATACATCTCTCAGTCCCAGACTCCCAAAGACGTTTCATCTCATGAACTGCGCGGTAGCGAGGCCCTATAGGCATTTTCTCTTTTGGATACTGAACTGTATGGATATCAAATTTTATCATCTCACGAAGTACAACCCAAAGACCAACAAAAAGTTCCCCTTGAAAAGTACGTTTTACAACACGCTTGAATTTCCCCCAACCATCAGTAGGATAATCTTCAATGTCAACTAGAAAATATTCTTCGCTTACATTTCTGTTTTTAAACTGTTCTATATTACTCATCATGGCCCCTTAAAACATCATCACTAAGCCGGTAACGACTACGTTTACTACAGCTAATGGCATAAGTACTTTCCAACATAGCCACATCAATTGATCCGGTCTTACATCTGGCCATGCAGCTCTTGTCCACAAGAAGAAGAAAAAGAAAAATGAAACCTTACCAATAAGTGCTAAAGCACCGAGTAAGCCACCATCTCCGAATCCACCAAGAAATACTAATGCAATGACAAATGAGATGAAGAACATATTTGCATATTCCCCAATAAAGAAAAGACCCCATCTCATACCTGAATACTCTGTACCAAAACCATCGATAATCTCATGGTCGTTTGCGATCAAGTGAAACGGAGTACGTCCAGTTTCAGCAAAAGCAGCGATCCAGAAAAGGATAAATGCAACTGGTTGAGTCCATACCAACCAGTGGCTCACACCGCCAGCTTGATAGTTGTTAAAATCAATAAGCGAAAGAGAACCTACAATCATAATTGGTGCAAGAAGTGAAAGACCTGTTACAACTTCATACGATATAAAAATCGCTGCTGTACGCGCTGCTGAGATAAGAGAAAACTTATTTGCAGAAGCCATACCACCAAGAAGCAGACCGTAAAGACCAATTGCCATTACTGCCAATACATACAACAAACCTATTTCTGTATCTGCAACAATCGGGTGAACCGTGTAACCAAACACTGTAAACTGAGGCCAAAATGGAATAGCCGCAGCTGCCATAAACGCAGTAGCTGCAGTAATTACAGGCGCGAACTTAAATATTGGAGCTACTACATTTTGAGGGATAATATCCTCTTTTGTAAATAGCTTGATACCATCAGCTGCAACTTGTAAAAGCCCATATGGTCCAACACTCATCGGCCCTAAACGGCGTTGCATAAATGCAAGAACCTTACGCTCAAAATATGTTCCTAGTCCCGCTAAAGCAGAAAAAATCAACATAATCACAACGATTTTTACAACCGTTTCAATTAAATATGCCATATCCATACTTACACCCCTTGTATTGTAGCTGTACTAAAGCGGTAGCCGCTAAAGAGAGCCTGTGAATTTAGATTTGAATCAAAAGTTGGAAGAGTCGCTATCTCCCCTTCGATTTTGTTGTCACTGATGATTTTTGTGCTCAACTCACCGTTTTGTGTCTTCACTTTTACAGTATCACCCGCATTGAAATCACTTGTTTTGAGATAAGACTCACTCATATAAATCCCGATTTCCTCTTTAAGATTCGCAGAGACGTTAGTAAACTCACTAAACTGACGAACCGGATTTGCTAGGTATATGATAGTTCCATCTAACTTAGCATCTGTTATCGCTTCAACTGACTCAGTAGCAGATGTTTCAGTGCTAAGGATATCTAGTACATATCCACGAACTTCTGTACCATCATTCTCATAACGATTTGGAAGATTGTCAAATAGTTCTGCTTTAAAACCTTTGCATGCTGGCAATTTAACTGTGTAATCTACTGTCAATTTAGCGCTAAGTCCAAGAGCATTTGCTATATCATTAAGCTCATAGCCTTTATACCCAACCGCAGCATTTGTTGGATTTACACGCTTATCGATACTTGTTAGTGTTCCCTCCTGCTGGTTGAGTGCCGGCATATCAAGATCGCCCTTTCCAAGTGCGCTTAGAGTAAAGTCGCCTTTTGTATTATAACCCACCGTGTAAGTTCCTCTTGCATCATCAAGATCACAGATGAGTGAAACACCAAGAGTATTTGTAAGACTTGGAATCATTACCAGTTTAAATGCACTATATTTTTCTAAAAGTGCCACAAGACGTGCTAAATTTTTAGCATTTGGATGTGTATAGAGATCTGGTCCGACGATTAGAGAGAAACTCTCTTTTTTCGCTAAAAATTTCTCTAGACTTTCACTAAAGTTTTGAGGTGCATCAACAATCTCTAAAAGAGCATTTTCATCGACTTGAACCTCTTTAGAGATTTTTTTAGGAACCATAGAAGTTTTTTCCTCTTCTACCTCTTCCTCTTCACCCGTTTCTTCATTCACTTTTTTGACTTTAACGATCTCGACTACTTTTTCTTTGATTGTCTCTTCAACTGTCACAGTTTTTAGAGAGTGAAAGCTTGCAATGTATTCAACTACCGAAGTTGGAAGTTTTGATTTGTCAGCAAAAAGGTCAAGTAAAAGATATAAAACCGCTTCTTCAGTAAGTGGCGCATGCGCTATACTCATCACGTTTTTGCCTATTCCATCAATGATAGGATCTTTTAGTGGATGGAAATAAAGACCTGCACCTTTATTCATACTGATAGCATTATTAAATGCGTATCTTGCATTTGGATTGTCACTTTTGAGTGCTGTTCCTAAAGAAATTATAAAATCAGCTGCGTGAGTCTGCGTCAAGTCACTTCCATACAAAGATGTGCCGCTTACTTCACTATAATTTTTCAAAAATGTTTGAAATGCTTTTGCTTCCGCGTTTACAAGTTTGTAACCAAACTTCTCTTTCAATGACTGAAGGATATACGCTTCTTCATTTGTAATCGTAGAAGTAAACGCTAAAGTATCCGCTTTTTTAAACGCTTCTACTGCCTTTGCAAAAGCTACTTCATCTTTTGCTTGTACTTTGTTGTCATAGTCAAATCCATAACGTCCAGCGCCACAAAGTGAAACATAGTTCCATTCGTTCATAACGCGATAAATTTTACCATCAGAATTTTCAATACTTGTATGTTTGACATCATAAGTGATCTGACATCCCGCACTACAGTGACCACATGTTGCAGGAACTTGATGAAGTTCCCAAGCATTTGATTTGTATATAAAATGAGTATCGACAAGTGCACCTACTGGACAAACAGCCGCACATTCGCCACATGAAGTACAATCGAGCATCTCTTCGCCACTCGTCAGGCCGATAATCGATTTGTTGAGCTTATTCCACATCGCATAAGCATCTTTTGGCATACTCTCTTTGTACTCATTCTCGATCGCATCCGCACCGCGAGCTACGGTTTTTAAAGCATTATCGCCGATCATATCTTTACATGTAGTCACACATCGCTCACAGACTATACAAAGACCCGGATTATAATGGATATGCCCCCAATCTTTATCTTTTCTCTCAACATCTTTGATACTGTAGCTTTGTGAATCGACACCCATCTCTAAAGTATAGTTTTGAAGTTCGCACTCTCCGGATTGGTCACACACACCACATTCTAGAGGATGATTGACATCATAAACCTCCATAATAGCGCGGCGTTCTGCTTCAATATTCTCAGTAGATGTGATGATATTCATACCATCTTTGATTTTGGCATTACATGCATACACCTGTTTGCCGTCTGCTTCAACAAGACAGAGACGACAAGCTAAAGTTGGACTACAACGTGTAAGATAACAGATAGCCGGTATAAATATATCATTTGCGCGAGCGGCATTTAAGATAAATTCTCCCTCTTGTGTTTGTATCTCACGGCCATCTATATTGATCGTAATATTACTCATGGTTCACTCTCATAATTTTAGATTTTTGAAATCTGTAACTGTTGATACTTTCGTCTAAATCAAAAGTAGGATTTAATGCGATTGTACCCTTTAAAGATTTATCTTGCTTGAAAGTACGGATGAATGTTTTATCTGCAAAACTTATTTCAACTTTATCTCCATCACTCACACGCGCTGCTGCGCCGAACTGAGCAGAACCGCGAAGTGTTGTCTCACGTTCAAGCTGTTTCGTAATATTTGTATAAGCATTAAATTGTAATACAGGATTGACGTTATAGATGATCGTTCCATTAAACTCTGGAAGTGAATCCAGCTCATCTAATGATCCATCCATTTCTACTTCAACAACGTCCAGCAAATAGCCTCTGACATCTTCGCCTAAAGGTGCAAGGAAGTTTTCAAGGAGATCAAATTCAACTGCTTTAAAACCGTTCTCAACTGGAAGTTCTTTAGTAAAGTCTATAGTGTCTTTCTTGCCTATGCCAAAAACTTTTGCAAGATCAAGAAGTTCATATCCGCCAAATGCCAAAGCAGAGTTTGTAGGAACAACACGATTGTCGATGCTTACAAATGTTCCCTCTTGTTGATTGAGTGCGGGAGCAGCTAAATCCGCTTCACCAACACTTGAGATAACAAAACTTCCTTTATCGTTATATCCAACGACATTTTCAAGAGAGTTATCATCCTTATCAAGCTTACATGTAAGGCTTGCTCCCAGCGTATTGACATCACGTGGTACAACCAAAACAGAGATATCAGTGTATTTTTCTATGACAGCTGCAAGTTTTGCAATATTTCGAGCCTCTTTATGAGCAATAAGATCATTACCTACTACTAAAACCCTATTTTTTGTTCTGCTGAGTGATTTCATCATCAAAGAGAGTTCTTCTTCACCGATGTTACTCTCTGCACTTAAATATCCATCATCCATTTCATCAAAAAATGTTTTTTCTTCATCACTTAGTTCTACATTTTCAAGTAAATATTTAGCAAGAAGAGCCATCACACCTTCTTCTGTTCCCACTTCGTATTTTAAAAATTGTGTAATGGTATTTTGCATCAAAACATCTTCTATTGGATGTGCATAAATAATTTTAGCGCCATTATGTTTTGCAGCCGTTGTGATTGCATATCGCACTGCTGGATTATCTGTTGCTATCATTGATCCGATAACGATAATTCCATCGGCTTGTTT
>JAVHRU010000085.1:22485-34934 GCA_036171835.1 Sulfurimonadaceae bacterium
TTACATACATGGACACATTTTTCACATAAAATACAAAGAGCTGGATCATAGTTTATCAGACCCCAATTTTCAATCTGGCGATGTTGATCCTTTGCTGAAAAATTCTGCTGTGCAACATCAAACTCTAAAGTTTTATTTTGAAGATCACACTCACCAGATTTGTCACAAACACCACATTCTAAAGGATGATTTACATCATAAAGTTTCATAATGTTTGTACGTTCTTGCTCTAAAACATCATTACTTGTCGTTATCTCGATTCCGTTTGTCGGAGGAGTATTACATGAAAGAACAAGTCCATCAACTCCGGCAGCTTCTACGACACACATACGACAAGACGCACAAGGAGTTGTTTTAGAGATATAACACATCGTAGGGATGTAGATTCCCTCACGGCGTGCTACCGTCAAAATCGTTTCACCCTTTTTCGCGCTTACTGCTTTGCCATCAATCGTAAAGTTAATCAAATTATTCATCCAATCTCCTTAAACCGCTGTCATTGCGATATAGTAGCAACGCATACATCTGTCAGCTTCACTCATTGCTTCTTCTTGTGTAAAGCCCAAGTTAACCTCTTTGTTGTTTGTTTTACGATCATCAACATCAAGTTTTATGCTCACTTCGCGAGGTAATCCAGGAAGCCAACCGGTCACTTTCTCTTTTTTGTCATAGACACGAAGTTTACGCAAGTGATCTTCCATGATCTCATCATCTGTGAGAGTTACTTCCCCTGTTTGTACATATCTAGCCATAACTGAAGATGCACGTTTTGCCTGGCCGACTGCATTTACAATCGTCATAGGACCATATTCACAGTCTCCTGAAGCAAAAACTCCCTTGCGAGATGTCATATAATCTTTACCGTTTGTCTTGATAGTCGCCCATGAAGTCATTTCTAACTCCCACTCTGATGGAAGAAGTTTCAAATCTGCACTCTGAGAAACTGCAGGAACAAGATAATCAGCTTCGATCTCATATGAAGCACCCTCAATTTTTACAAGCTGAGCGCGTCCGCCGTTAGGATCAGCAACGAGTTCATACTTATCAATAAGAAGAGATTTTAAGATATTGTCTTCATCTCTCATCTCTGCAACTGCCGAGTGAAATAGAAATTCTACACCCTCTTCAACAGCTTCGTGGTACTCATCATACGTTGTATTACCGATGATAGTTTTTTCATCTCGACGGTAAATCATATACACTTTTTTAGCATTTGCACGGATTGAACAGCGTACAACGTCCATAGAAGTAAACCCACCACCGACACAAACAACTATCTTACCAGTCAAGTCCACATAATCAGTCGTTAAAAGATTTTTTTCTTGTTCCTCTTTAGTTATTGTATATCCATACTTTTCAAAGAGATTTACTTTATCAAGAAAATCAATAGCACCCCAATATCCGTGAATTTCACCTCTTTCATTATCACAGTAAACTTTTTTTGATATTCTCGTTCCAGTTGCGACCATAATCCCATCATAATCTTTTTCAAATTGACGCATCATATCTGCTGTGACTTTTGAATTAACAATAAAGTTAACGCCTAAGTCTTTAACACAGTCGATATCTTTGTTATATTTATCAATCGGCATACGGTATTCTGGAACACCTACAGCGACTTCACCGCCAAGGACAGGAAGTTCTTCATACACATCTACTTCAATACCCTCTAACGCAAGATAATACGCAGTAGTAAGTCCAGCAGGACCAGCACCTATAACAGCGACTTTTTTACCGCTACTTGGTTTTTGAACTTCAGGATGAAAAAATCCAAATCCATGATCAGTTTCATAATCAGCGCCAAGACGTTTAAGCTCCATAATCGAGATCGGCTCATCAAGGTTAGTACGACGACAAGCATCTTCACAAGGATGTGGACAAACACGTCCACAAGTATGTGCAAGAGGCATAGTCTGGCGTGTTGCCATTAAAGAATCATCAAAACGAAGATCTCTAACACCCTCGATATATCCGGGAATATCCACATGTGCAGGACACGCATCTGTACATGGAGCTGTAATTTTAGCAATGTAATTGATAGTCGCATCATAATGTTTCGATGGTTTTTTCTCATTGATACAAACCAAAAACTCTGCTTCAAAATGGGTCATAATATCTAAAATAGGGTTTGGAACTGTTTTTCCAATCTCACATTTTGAAGTGATCTGCATACTTTTGCTGATCTCTTTTAAGTGATCCATATCTGAGAGTTCACCCTCACCACGAGCGATCTTATCAAGCATATCATACAAGATTCTTCCACCCCAGCGCCCAGGAGCACAGCGTCCGCACGCTTCTGAGTAGACTTGGTACTGCGCTGCATATTCAGTTGCAAGACGGATAACATCAACATCTTGATTGAATATTGCCAGACCATCCCAACCAATGAAAGCTTTTGACTCTCTATGGTCATCGTACTGCGCTGGCAGGTTATATGCTGATTCTTCCCACGCTTCTTCAGGTTTGTTTATGTTGTTGATAAATTCACCATTCCAAGTGGAAAAATAGACTTTGCTCACAATAACTTCCTAACTTTTTTTAACTACGATAGTCCAGTCGACTTCGTTAAATTTCAATGAGTTTACAAGCTCACATCCTGATTCTTTTACGAGATCAGCAGAACGCTGAATCGGAGTAAAATCACCAATTTCAAATAAAAATATCGCGACTTCTTTATCTGGGTGAGAGCCGAGAAGCTCTTTCATCCTAGGTTCAAAACCATCTTTTAGATGACGTAAATCATATCTTTTCATTATCTATCAACCTCACCAAATACGATATTTGTAGTACCAATAATTGAAACAACGTCTGGAATATAGTGTCCAGGAAGTAAGTCTGTTAAAATACCTGTATGCCAGAATGATGGCGCACGAAGTTTTAAACGGTATGGATATGGACCACCCTGAGAATTTATATAAAATCCAAGTTCACCCTTTGGTGATTCAGTTGGGATATATACTTCACCCACTGGAGGACGCATGCCTTGTGTTACAAGTACAAAATGCTGCATCAAAGAGTAGTTCTGCGTCATGATATCTATCTTTGGAGCAGAGATATATTTTGGTGAATGAGCCATCAAATCTGTTTGATTATTTTTGATCGTTTCTTCATACATGTCCGCTACTTGATAAAGAATATGAGCCGATTGTCTCATCTCTTCCATATAAATACGGTAACGAGCAAAGTTGTCACCCTTGTCAGAAACAGGAACTTTAAACTCTACTTCGCTGTAAAGCTCATATGGTTCCTCTTTACGAATATCCCAAGCAACACCGCTTGCGCGAAGCATTGGACCTGTACATCCCCATGAAAGTGCCATCTCTTTAGAGACCACGCCCACACCTTCCATTCTCATTCTCCAGATACGGTTTGTATCCAAAAGATCTTCATAGTCTTTGATATTTTCTGGCAATTTATCGAGGAATCTTCTCATATCTGCTATAAAGTTATCTGGAAGATCAAGAGGAACACCACCGATACGGATAGCCGCATGCGTCAAACGCGCTCCACAATAATCTTCAATCAAGTCCATTAAGTATTCACGCTCACGGAATGCAAATAGGAACACCGTCATAGCACCGATATCAAGTGCCGTTGTAGCTAACCAGAAAAGGTGAGACATCAATCTATTGATCTCTAAAAGTAGCATACGAATAACTTTAGCACGACGAGGCACTTCAAGACCTATGAGTTTTTCAACAGCAAGTGCAAAACCATAGTTGTTTGAGCTTGAAGCGATATAATCCATACGGTCAGTTGTTGGCATAAACTCGTTATAGATCATATTTTCAGCCATCTTCTCCATACCGCGGTGAAGATATCCTATATCTGGATGCGCCTTTGTAATCATCTCTTGTTGGAGGTGAAGCATCAAACGAAGTTGACCGTGAGCTGATGGGTGTTGCGGCCCAAAATTTAGAATCATCTCATTATCGTCACGATCAAACGTAATATTTTCAAAAAATGGTCTTAGTCTGTTTTGATGTTGCATAAGTCTACCTGTTCCTATCTGTAATAATTACTGATTTTTCTTCATCAAATCTGTCAATCATAAACACGCCGCCCTCTTCTTGATAAGCAAGAGGAGTTTTAGGCTCATTTCCAGTAATTTTCGTGCCCTTAGGAACTTCATGTCCTAAGCGTCCAAAGCGCTCACTGTCATAACGGTCAACACGCGCTGTATCGCGGATTTCAGGCCCGATGATATCACGAGCTTCCTTACCGTAGATTTTATCTACTTCATACCACGCGGCAAACTCATCACCCTCAAGAGGATAAGTTTTGAGCAGTGGATGGCCTTCCCAGTCATACGGCATCAAGATACGTTTTAGGAATGGATGATTATTTACTTCGATTCCGAACATATCATACATCTCACGCTCAGACCAGTCAGCACTGCGGAAAAGTTTTTCTACACTGTTGATCGCTTCATCTTTACTTATGAAGCATTTGATACGAATACGTTTTCTTTTGCCCATTGAAAGCATCTGATAGAAGATCTCGAACTGTGCACTTTTTGCTACCCAGTCAATTGCACTCATTTCTGAAAGCTGAGTATAATCAAGCTCTTCTTTAACAAGCTTCAGTACTTCAACATTATCTTTTGCATTGATGTAAACAACCATCTGCTCAACTTGGATATACGCTTCAAGAACTTCAAATTTTGCTTTGATCGCTTCTAAATCTGCGGCAAAAACTTCATCACTTGAAACATCTTGCTTAGCAACTTGAGGAGAAACATAAAATCTGTCTGTATAGTACGATTTTGCTTGTACATCATCTTTTGGTGTATAGGCTCTCATTACATCAACCTCTTAGTTTTTTGAGATTTAATCGCTTTTTCGGCACGGATTTTTTTCTGTAAAAGCATGACACCATACTGAAGCGTTTCAGGGCGAGGTGCGCATCCTGGAAGATAAAGGTCAACGGGAATAATTCTGTCAACACCTTGAACAGTTGCATACGTGTTAAACATACCGCCTGTATTTGCACATGAACCCATAGAGATAACCCATCTAGGTTCTGTCATTTGATCGTAAAGACGTTTTATGAACTCTGCATGTTTTTTTGTCAAAGTTCCAGCAACGATCATAACATCTGCTTGACGAGGAGAAGCTCTAAAGATCGTACCGTAACGGTCAAAGTCATAACGAGATGCGCCTGAGGCCATCATCTCGATACCACAACATGCAAGACCGTAAGTGAGTGCCCAAATAGAGTTTGAACGACCCCAGTTTACGACTTTGTCAATTGTAGTAAGAGCTACTGGAAGACCAGCATTTTGCGTATAATTTACTTTATGTTGTGCCATTCTAAGGCTCCTTTTTTCCATGCATATACAAAACCAATTGCAAGCAATAAGATAAACGTCAGCATCTCGACGAATCCGAACCAACCAAGATATTTAAAATCTACTGCCCAAGGGAACATGAAGACGATCTCAACATCAAAAAGAATGAAAAGAAGCGCGAATAGGTAAAACTGTGGAGAGAGTCTATTTGGCTGTTTTGTTATCTCAGGTCCACACTCATAAACAGAGAGTTTTATCTTTTCCGTATCTTTTGCCGCCATCGCACGGCTTACGAGTCTTGCGATAGTCGTTGTAGTAAAAAATGCACCAAATGTGAGTGCAAATAGTACAAATACCCCAAAATATGTATTTGCAGTGTGAATATGCTCCATACATCCTACCTTCGTTTATTTTTTGTTATCAAACACTGTGAAGAGTTTACATTATATTACGTAAAATTACACTAAAGCGTTGAAAAAACAGTTGAGGGCACTATAGCAAAAAGAGTATTAAAGCAAGAAGAGTTTAGGGTAACAAGCAGTAACAGTGTCACGAAGAGAAACACTATAATCTCAGATAAGAGTATTAAGTGTAATTTCGTAACAAATTATAGATAAAATAATTTATTTTGTTAAAAATCCAACAGATTTTTCACTATCAAAACTCCCCTCTTTTTCTTTTCCTATGTGGGAGATAAAATCATCCAAATTAAAGAGTGGTTCTTGTTTAATCGCCACACTATAAGCCGTATTTTTGATAATAAGATTGATCTGTCCTCCTGTTAAAGAATATGACGCAAGCTTCTCAACATCAAAATCTTTCTTATACGGAGCATCTTTAGGAAGCATTTTCTTCCATAGTTCCAGACGCTGTTTTTCATTTGGTTTTTTAAACTCAATTTTATAATTAAAACGTCTTGAAAATGCCACATCAATATTTTCTAAGAGGTTTGTCGTAGCGATGAGAATCCCCTTAAACTTTTCTATCTGCTCTAAAAAGATGTTTTGCATCTGATTGTGCATCTGTTCTGCTCCGCCACCAGGACCGCTTGAACGCGCACTTAAAAACTGGTCAGCTTCATTGAGTAGTAAAACCGGTTCCGTTTTTGTTTGCAATGTCAGTTCATAATAAGTATCAAATATCTTACGGACATTTTTTTCACTCTCGCCTACATACATGGAAAGGATTTTTGAACAGTCAAAACTTAGCACTTGACGTTTGAGAGATTTTGCCAAAGAGTGCGCGGTCATTGTCTTCCCTGTTCCTGGAGCTCCATAAAAAATGATGCGAGCATCAATGCCACTTTTTTTATCTTTGATCCCCCAAGCAACAAGACGGGCAACAACCTCTTTGTCCACTTGACGCATCAAATTGTCAAGTGTATCTCGTGTCTTTGGATGTAAAACCACATCATTAAGATTTGTCTCAGGATCGATAAGTTCAAAAATATCTTGATCTTTTATCAACATATCAAGTTTGAGCTTTGTTACCTTTTTCTTTTTTTGCGGATGGATGATCGATTGTAAAATCTCATCTGTAATATAAAAAGAGCGCGATATTCCGCCAAAAGGATTCAGCATCTCTTCGTAATCGATGATATCTTCACCGATAAGTTTTGAACCATCTTCTAAAAGTGAGCGGTTTTTAATACGGTCATAATCATCAAAAGAGATCAAATCTATAAGGGCATTCATCTCACGTAAAGAGGTATCCGTTGCATTATACTCTTCACGAAGAAGTGCCAAAAAGATCACTTCCTCTTTTTTCTCGAGTTTTTTTTGTTTAATGAACTTGTCTAAAACAATATCTTCTGCGGTTTCTTTAATTCTCTCCGCTATTCTTGATTCAAGAAGGTTGACCTTGTTTTGAATACGGTCGATTCCAAGAGAGTGTTCATGGACATTATGACGAATAGCACTCATCTTTTGATACATCTCAATTCTAAAAAACTGATCTTGCAGATACTCCAAATGGTCAGCATAAGGCTTCACATCTGGCAGTGAAAGTTCTAAACTTCCCTCTTCTAGGAGTCTTAAAAAAGATGATGTAAGGCCTACTACTCCATTTAAAAGCTCTAGGTTTATCACTTCGCTGATCTTTACCGGCGTAAATGTTCGCTGATTGATCCAACCTAGTTCCAAAAGTACTTTTATATCTGTTAAATGATCGAGATAAGTATAATCATCTGCACCGTAAAGATCTTGCAAGACCTCTAAGACCAACATATCTTCATTACCTTGAAGGAACTTTTTTACTAACTGCTGGAGTATCTTTACTTCTGCTTCACTACACTTGAGTTGTGAAAAAAGTTCACTCTTGATGACATCTTCGTGCTCTATAAAATTTATTACGTTTTTCAAATTTCTCCCTGTCTTATACGCTCTTTTAAAACGCGTTTAAGTACCTTTCCTGTTGCTGTTTTTGGTAAATCATCCACAAAATGAACCGTTTTTGGTATCTTAAAGTTTGCCAAAGTATGCTTCAAATCACTTTTTACTTTTGCCTGTGTGATATGTATTTTATCTATATCTTCTACAAGCTCGATAAATGCCACTGGGATTTCACCGCTATTTGTATCTGGTTTAGAAACCACTGCGCAAAGTTTAACATAAGAAAGTTTCATTAGCTCTTCTTCTATCTGGCGCGGGTAAATATTGATCCCTTTTGAGATGATAAGGTCCTTAATGCGATCGACGATGTACACAAAACCGTCTACATCCATCTTGCCAAGATCGCCTGTTTTGAGCCAGCCGTTAATGATCGTCTCGTCAGTTGCTTGTGGATTGTTTAGATATCCCTGCATCACACAGTCACCATGGACTATGATCTCTCCCACTTCTCCATAAGGAACTTCTACCATCTCATGATCTACGATTTTCACTTCATAACCTGGAATTGCACGTCCGACTGAATAGGCTCTCTGCGCCGATATGGAGTTTACACAGACTGCCGGTGAACACTCGCTAAGACCATATCCCTCAAGCATTTTTGACCTCTTAAATACTTTTGTATATCTGTTTAACGTTTCTTCACTTAAAGCTGAAGCACCTGAGATAAATACTCTTATCGAATTAAACCACAAAAAATACCATGGCAATTTAGCACGGATAAGTGCATTATAAATATCAGGAACACCTAAAAATATCGTGACACGTTTGAGCAATGTCTGCTTGATAATATTGCTAAATGGTAAAAGCTTTCTAATGATAACAATGGAAGCATCTGCAAAAACAGGTAATATCATCATCACAGAAAAGGTGAAAGCATGAAACATCGGAAGATAAAGAATAAATCTATCTTTTTGGCGTATATCAAAAATCTTCATCACTCCTACGAGATTTGAGAAGATATTTCTGTAACTAAGCATCGCACCTTTCGGATGTCCAGTCGTACCTGAAGTATAAAATATTACGGCAAGATCATTAAGATCTCTGCTTACTCCCATAGTGTTATTTGTATGTGAAGTTCTGTGTTCTTTTTCGACGTAAAGAAAATTATTGTCATCTTGTGAGGGAACTTCATCTATCCAGATAGTTTTTTCTACTTGTGTATTAGCACCGATATTCTGTGTTTCTTTTGCAAAATCTTTAGAAGTGATAACTATTTTTGCTTCACAGTCACCCAGAATATAAGAAATCTCATCCCGTTTTAGCATATTATTGATTGGTACGACGATTCCACCGAGTTTCCCTATGGCAAAAACAGCAACCAAAAATTCCAAAGAGTTGGGTAAAATCAGTGCTGCTTTTTCGTTCTCTTTGAGTTCGCAAAGCTCTAAAAATCTCGCAAAAGAATCAATCTTTTCCAATAACTCTTTATTGGTTATCTTCTCATCATCAATAAAGACAACTTTTTTCTTTGGATTAGAAGCGGCATTTGCCACTGCCATTTCATAAAAGTTTTTATATGGATAATTTAAAGCCATTAAAATTTATATTCCATTCCAAGTGATACTAAGTATGCACGAGCATTTGTAAATTCTCCATTTAATCCATTATCATTATTGCTTACCGCTCTATCATCTTTAAAAGAAACCAATCCTGCTATTCCAACGTTAAGTGATTTGCTTATATCATAACGTCCGCCAAGGGAAAAGATCTTACCCGTAGCATCTGGAAGTTCGTATCCAATTGTCTTGTTCGGTGCGGGAGAAGGATCATACGCGAACCCGACCATACCAGTAATCTTTTGATATTTATGAGTTATTCCAAGACGGAAAGTATCTGTATCTTTCCAGTTTTTTGCTTTTGGGGTGCCATAAATAGTTTCTATTGTAGACTTACTAAAATCAAAATCAAGCTTCTCATACGCTGACCAAAAAATGTGCTCTATCACTGCTTCAACTGTTGTTACACTGTTAAATACATGAGATGCCCCAAAACTTAAAGTTGCAGGAACCGGAAGAAGCACTTTTACGCCACTTGCTAATTTAGTATCATCACCTTTTACATGTAGATCAACTTCTGATCTATACGTCAAAGCTAGGTTTGTATCTTTCTCTGGCTTGAGTGTCACTGCAAGATTGTAACCGTAATCAAGCCCTGTTCCCTCCATATTGTAGTACGCATTTTTAACTATGCCTTTTGAGTAGATCCCTCTTGCCCCCAGAGCAACAGAAAACTGATCGTTAATTTTATATGCAACTGTCGGATTGAGCTCAACTGTCTGAAGAGTGAACTCTTTAGAATACAAAGAAGCAGGTGAATCACTCCATCGTTTTGAGAGTCCAGCTGGGCTGACAATCGAAAGACCAAATCTAAAATCACCGACAACAGGTGAAACATAGTGAAGTGTTGGGACTATAAAATTTTCAGCTTTTGAATCAATATCATAAACACCATTCGCACTTTTATAATTTATCTTCGAAAGCCCGATATAAGTCAAATCGACCTCTATCGCTCCGCCTTTATTCTCGCTATAAACCATATTTGCAGGATTATAGTATGATGCATCTGCGCCGTTTGCATTTGCCACATACGCATTTGAAAGTGCCACTGCATTGACTGAGCTTTCAGGTATTTTGTATCCACCTGCCAGTAAAGCAGTCGTTGCAACCAACGATAATAAAGCTATTTTTTTCAAAAAAATCCCTATTGTATTTTATTTCCGGACATTCTATATAAAAAAAACTTAATCTACAAAAGAGTAAAGGAGTTTAATCTCATCCGCCCAGATCGTCTCATCTATCGTTTCCAAGATAAGTGGAATATCATCCATACGCTCATCATTCATTATAAATCTAAAAGCATCAAGCCCGATTTTTCCCTTTCCAAGAGAATCATGACGGTCTACATGTGAGCCGAGTTCAGGCTTGGAGTCATTGATATGCATCCCTTTAAGATACTGAAATCCCACGATATTTTCAAACTGTGCCATAGTGATATCATAAGCCTCGCGCGTTCTTATATCGTATCCTGCAGTAAACATATGACAAGTATCGATGCACACGCCCACACGGCTTTTATCTTCGATTTTGTCGATGATCTGCGCGAGGTGTTCAAACTTCCAGCCGAGGTTGCTTCCCTGTCCAGCTGTGTTTTCAAGTACAAGTGATACACCTGAAGTTTTATCCAGCGTAATATTCATCGCCTCGGAGATACGCGCCATGCACTCATCTTCACTTATCTGTTTGAGATGGCTTCCGGGATGAAAATTGAGTCTATCAAGCCCCAAAAGAGAACATCTTTGCACCTCATCCAAAAAAGCTTCCATCGATTTGGCACGTTTCTCATCTTCAGGATGTCCAAGATTTATGAGATATGAGTCATGTGGTAGGACATGTTTAGGTAAAATACCGCTACCATGTAAGGCTTCTTTAAAGCTATCAATAGTTTTTGTATCAAGCGGCTTTGCGTCCCATCTTTTTTGATTTTTTGTAAAGAGGGCAAATGCTTTTGCTCCAATCTTTTCTGCATTAAGAACAGCATTTGTAACGCCGCCGCTCGCAGATGTATGTGCGCCTACATATTTCATAGTATTCCTTTATATTTTGAACTTCAAAATTATTTTGACGGAGAGGAGATTTTCAACAAAATACCATTTTTACTGTCTTTAAATCTGATGCTCTGACGAGTCACTTCATAGTCAATATTAACATCTTCATCTTTGATCTTTTGCCCAAATCCGTCATACATTTTTTTTAGATTTTTTCCATCATAGATAGGATGTCCGAGGATCACATTTTCTAAAATATCTGATGGATAATTGCTATTGAGATATTTCTTGTTAAACACATTTTTAAGCATACAGCCATCATCTACACAAATAAAATTATTTATCTCTATGCTTTTAACGACATTTCCCATCTCATAAAGTTCAATTTTAAGCGAATTTCCATGTCCACGGATATATCCAAGATCGCCATATTTGATCTGCGGAGATTTTATCACGATGATCTTTGACTCATTCATCTCGTAGTTTTTAACACTACATCCGCTCAAAAGAAAAATTGTTGCGAAAAGCAGAGTAAATAGTATGTTTTTCATCATTAGCCCATTGGATAAAGTATTTCACTGTGTACTTTATCGCACGCATGTAAAACCTCATCACTCAAAACAAGATCCATCGCAGCTAAACTTGCATCAAGTTGTTGTGACGAAGTTGCACCGATAATCGTCGAAGCCACAAAATCAAACTGTTTCGTCCATGCAATGGCCATGGTGACGGGATCAAGTCCGGCATCGTGTGCAATTTTAAGATATTTTTGCGTTGAAGCGAGAGTCTTATCGTTCATAAATCTTTGTGCCATCAGTCTATTACGAGGATTTGTAGAGTGGACATACTCAAAAAATCTTCCCTCACCCTCTTTTGCTTGATTGTATTTTCCGCTTAAAACTCCGCCTGCAAGTGGAGAATATGGAAGAAGTGAGATCTTCTCATTTCTAGCCAAAGTAGAAAGCTCATCTAAAAATCTTCTGTTTAAAAGTGAGAAGTTATTTTGGATCGACTCAAAGCGAGAAAGTTTCTCATGTTTTGAACTCATCAAAGCTTTACATGTACCGTATGCCGTGTCATTTGAAGTACCGATGTAACGCACTTTTCCACTTTGCACAAGTGAGTCAAAAGCACGAAGTGATTCTTCAATTGGCACGATATTATCAGGCCAATGCATCTGGTAAAGGTCGATATAATCCGTGCCAAGACGTTTAAGTGAACCCTC
>JAVHRU010000086.1:0-10108 GCA_036171835.1 Sulfurimonadaceae bacterium
TTAACATTTTGCGATGTGCTGTTTTACGAAAACCTCAAATTCACTCGCTGGGATCGGCCTGCTAAAGTAATATCCTTGTATCTCATTACAGCCGTTTTGTTGTAAAAACTCTAACTGCTCTCTTGTCTCCACACCCTCCGCAATCGTTATCATGTTAAGATTGTGAGCCATACTGATTATTGTTTTGACAATATTTCTATCATCAAGATTTTCATTAATATCACAAATAAAGGATTGATCTATTTTCAGTTTATATACGCTGAATTTTTTGAGATAACTCAAAGATGAATATCCAGTTCCAAAATCATCGATCGACATTCGTATCCCATGACTGTGAAGCTCATTCATAATAGCTATAGCATCCATTGGATCTTGCATCGTAATACTTTCTGTAAGCTCCAACTCAAGATACTCGGATGAAACTCCACTCTCTTGCAACACACTTAAAATTAGAGAGATAAGTTTAGGATGGCGAAATTGGACAGCTGAGAGATTGATAGCCATAAGAAAAGGTTCCATTCCTGCATCTATCCAAGTTTTTAGTTGTTCCAAGGCAGTACGAAGCACCCACTCGCCAATGGCAATAATTTGTCCACTACTTTCTGCAATAGGGATAAACTCTGCTGGAGAAACCATTCCAAGTGCTGGATGATTCCAGCGAAGCAAAGCTTCACTTCCAACTAATTTCTCTGTCATCGCATCGATCTGCGGCTGATAATAAACCTCTAATTCATTATTTTCTATTGCCTGACGTAAAGCATTTTCAATTTGAAGATTACGAGCTGCACTTATTTGAAGTTTAGAAGTATAAAAACGATAGCAGTTGCGCCCATCATTTTTTGCACGATACATCGCAACATCAGCGGCTTGAAATAAAGTCTGAAAATCTTTACCATCCATCGGGTACATGGCAATTCCGATGGATGGAGTAACTGTAAGATCATGATCTTCAATCTGATATACTTGAGAGATAATATGTGTCACCTTTTCAGCGAAATGAATAGCTCCATCAACGTCAGCGTCTGGAAGCAGAATAACGAACTCATCACCCCCTTGACGAGAAAGAGTATCGCCATATCGTGTAATTAACTTCATGCGTGAAGCAATTTCAACCAAAAGAGTGTCACCCACAGAGTGTCCAAGCGTATCGTTGATATTTTTAAAATGATCCAGATCAAGAAGCATTACAGCTACTGAAGTGTTCTTTCTATCAGCAATACTAATCGCATGCTGAGCCCTATCGTTAAGTAATAGTCTATTTGGCAATCCCGTCAAAGCATCAAAATGCGCCAACCACTCAACTTGATCCTGCGCTGTTTTTTGAGCCGTAACATCTTGTATTGAACCGCGAATGCGAATGACTTCCCCATTTTCGATAGCCGGAGTACCAATGGTACGTATCCATTTATCATTTCCCTTGAGCGTTCTCATCTGAAGTTCCAAATCATAAGGAGTATGATCCATAATAGCTAGATCTATAGCATTTTTGATTTTTTGAAGCCACTCACCGTGATATACGCTGAGTCCTATTTCTAAAGAGGTTGAATCAGTTGGATCCATATCATGTATACGGGCAACTTCAGCAGTCCACTCCCCTTCCCCTGTTTTTACATCAAATTCCCATGCTCCTACATGAGCCATTGCACTCATATCTTCTAAGAGTTTTTCTGTTTTTATTAAGCGATTTTGTGCCTCTTGTTGTTTCGCTTTACGATCAAAATTGTCCATAGCAAAACTGAGTTCTGTTGTCATTTCTTGAATTAATTTTTGACTTAATGTATCAAATGCATTCAGGGTTGTTGAATAAAGAGTGAAGGATCCTATAGCTTTGCCATTTTGATAAAAAGGGATCGAAGCGGAAGATTGCAAGCCCATTTTCTTTCCTCGTTCATGCCATGGCGCGGTAGAAGGATCATTCATAAAATCCTGACACCAAACTGGATGTTTTTCACGAACGGCAGTACCGGTAGGTCCTTGTCCAAAAAGAACATCCCCGCGGGTAGAAATTTCGATTTCATCAAGATAATGATGCACATCTCCGTAAGAAGCAGCGAGACATATCATCTCCTCTTGCTTATCGACAAGACCTATCCATGACATACTCATCCCACCGAGGGTAACGGCATATTTACAGATCTGCTCAAAAAGCTCTTGGGGATTTAGTGCATGGATAATCACCTGATTACATTGACTCAAAGTTGCATACATCTGAGTCAGTCGCTGTATAGATATTTTGTCTTTATTTTGCTGAGTTATATCGATCATAGAAGCTATTGTTTGACCGCTATCTGGCAAATAAACAGCAGTAATAGATCCCCGTCCCTTTTTTCCCTTGGCAGAAACAAAATTAAATTCATACCGATCCGGTATTGTTTCATCAAATGAACGTCTAAGATGATAGGTTTTCATCCGTTCTTTATCTACGTCATCTACAAAATTTAAAAAAGAGGTTCCAACCAATGATTCTTTCGATGATTCTGCAAGCTCTGAGAACTGCTCATTAGCTAAAGCAATAGTCCCATCCGCTTCTATAATAGCCGTACATGTACCGTTTCTTTCAAACAAGGTACGATATCTATTTTCTTGATTTTTAAGATTAGTGATATCGCGTGCAATTCCCAAGATACCGATCAAATTATGAGCATCATCATACAAAGGTGTTTTAACCGTCTCGAAAAGACCTCTATATCCGTTATCAGCGAACGTCAGCCACTCTTCATTGCGGCTTGGTCCATCGGCTTCCATCGACAAGCGATCATTTACACGGAAAAAATCAGCAAGTTCTTTATCAACAAAATCGTAGTCTGTTTTTCCAACAATATCTTTTTCTTTACTGCCAAAAAAACGTTCAAACGCAGGGTTGCATGCGAGATAAACTCCATCACTGCTTTTAAGCCAAATTAGATCTTCAATTGTGTCTATAATATCATTGAGCTGGGATATTGTTTGATTGTATTCTTGATAAGAAAAAAGATAGCTCGAATGACGATCTTTTACGAAACTGTTTAGCGGCACATTCTCAGAAATATCTCGATTTTTCGGTAAAAAGTTCAAATTTTCAAGGATATGGATAGAAACAGGAAGAGAAAAATTTGGGAGTTGCATTCTTATAGACCTGCTTAAATAAGGTTGTTGATTTAGTATGAGAGTCTCACTATGTTCGGAAAAAGCTCCACTTTTCAACGACTTCAAACAGCTTTCAAGCGGACCGTCATGCAAAGGCAGGATTTCATAATAAGGATGTCCGACCACCTCTTCAAGTTTTTTTTCGCAAAATGAAAGATAAGCCTCATTTGCAAAAACAATTTTATACTCACTATCGTGAATAAAAATTAAATCTTTAATAAGATTAAAAACCTGTAGATACATCAGACGACCTTCCATAAAAATATATAAACTCTATTAAAGCATAACATAGCATAATCGGTTATTAGATTTTATATCTACCCATGCCTTTTAACTTTATACTCTTTTCGAAAACAGCTTTGACAGATACCGTAGTTGGAGTTCAGAGGAAGCGGTTTTGTACACATCCTGCATCTTGGCACAAAGTGGCTATTTTTGAGAGAGTTTTCTATATATCTGTTGAGTACACTTCTAAAATGTCTTGCATTATCCGCATCTATAAAGAACTCATCAAATCTGTAACTAAGCCATAAATAAAGTGTGATCTCTTTAACACGATCCTCTATTTCAAGGAGTTCTTCCATTGTACTCGCAAACTCGCTTTTCATCTCAGGAGGCAAATACATGATAGGTTCTTTTTGCTCTAACTTATGTACATAACGCTCAAATGAAGCCATGATAAACGGAGACTTTAGTGTCAGCGGAGCAGAGGCGAGATGATATTTTGCCGCGATATCGATATCATATCCATCGACTATTTTTGCCGCTTCAAGCATTGTTTCAATATTTGCCGCGGTAAAAGGACCATTAAACTTCATATTTTCAACAAAAAACTCTAAAATCTTCGTAAGAGAGTTCTCTTCTAGTATCGAGCCGACAAGTTTGATGTGGTCAAGATTTGCCATTACTTTAAAGGGTATATCTACAGGTTTTGCAGGTTTTGACATATTTTTTTCGATTACATGTAAGGCATCACTTTTTAGTGCACCGACATATCCCACTTCATTTAAGCCATATCTTCCCGCCCGTCCTGAAATCTGATGAATCTCTGAGGGTGTCAAAAAGCGGTCTTTTTCTCCATCAAACTTGATGACCTTGGAAAACAGAATAGTCTTGATAGGCAAGTTCATTCCCATTGCGATGGCATCGGTAGCGATAAGGATATCTGTTTCTTTTTCTCTAAATCTTCGTGCTTCTTCACGTCTAACTTCAGGAGAAAGATTGCCATATACGACACTCACTTTGTAACTGCGGGAAAAGTTTTGTTTCAAACGCAACACATCTTTTCTTGAAAACGCGATGATAGCGGTTGCTGGCATAACATCCGCTATTGCCGTCGCAGTTGGAAGGAGTTTAAGAGGATTTTTTCTCTCAAACTCTATGATGGTGAGTTTCTCTCCAAGATACTCAGCAAGCGCGACGATAGCATCTTTTGCGTTGATAGAACCCGTCATGATAATCTTTTTTGCAGGTGCACCAATGATAGCATTTGCCCATGCCCAGCCTCGGTCTCGGTCGTCGAGCATCTGAACCTCATCGATAACGCAGACATCCACATCGACATCAAAGTTCAACATCTCGATAGTAGAACTGATATGTGTCGCTTCCTCGTTGATAAGCTGTTCTTCGCCCGTGACAAGTGAAGCATCAACTCCACTGGCATTTAAATCTTCATATCCTTCAAGCGCCAAAAGTCGAAGAGGTGCGAGGTAATATCCCGTGTCCGCTTTCTTCAAAGCCTGCATCGCTTCATAAGTCTTTCCGCTGTTTGTCGGCCCAATGTGTAAAATAAGTTCTCTTTTTATAGAACGAGCAATAGGAAAGAGATTTTTAAAATCGCGAATAGTACGCGCTAGAAGCATCTGTTTCTGGCGTTTTAAAAGTTCCTCTTGTATCTGCTTATTAAAAGCGTAAATGATTTTTCTATGTGTTTTTGCAGAGATACTCAGAGTGTTATAAAGATACGGAGAAAGGTGCTCAAACACTATCTCAAGGAGCTCTTGTTTGGGAAGCTGTAGAAGTGTCGAAGCTTTTTGACACTCATCTACAAGCAGATTGAACTCTTTTACAAACTCATCTTCTTGCTCTTTTTTTGCCATCTCTATTTGAGTATTGAGTGAAAGATCCTGCCCATTCCAGATAAGTTTGAAAAGTTCTTCTAACTCTATAACAACGTGTACTTCATATTTTATCTCGATATCAAGATCACTAAAATCAAACTTCTCTTTTGAGATCAATACAACGTCATCTTGGCTTACATGTAAGCTTTCAATATTTGAATGATCTCTTAAAATGCTACTTAATAAATTTTCCCCTAGAGGCGGCAGTTTTAAATCAGCACTCGGAGAAGCGGTTTTTAGAGCAGTGAGTATCTGTTGATCGCTGAGATATGGGTGTGGAGATTTAAGATTTTTTATAAACTCATCCACCTCTTTTTGCTTTCTCAAAGTTGCAGTCATCTTTAATGATTCTATTTTTTGGATGAGATGTTCGTCATTTTCACTCATAAGCTCATCTACATCTATAACAGATGTTTTTAAAACTGTTATCTTTTTAAAACTCTGTTCTTTGGTTGTTATAGCTATGGAAGCGTTAAATTCAAGTCTGTCTTCTAGATCAAAACGTCCATCAAGGGCTTTTTGCAGACGCTCTTTTTTCTTTTCAAATCTTAGATGTCTGAGTTTTGATTCTATCTTTGCGTAAGTGATTTTTTTACTTCTTACATCTAAAAATGCACCAAATATCTGCAAACGCTCATCAGGTGAGAGATCTTTAAACTCTTCTAAAAGAGAGTCTATCTTCTCCTCTTTTTCCATTGAGGGTTCAGGCGCTGTGAGTGGAGGATAAAGCTTTTTATCTGCTTGAAAAAAATGCAAGATGTCATCACGCACCATCGTATCTCCGGTAGACCAGAGCTGACGCAATGCACGCAGAAGTTCTTTTTTACTAAACTCCACATCGAAGAGACCAATGGTGTGAGCAAGCTCTATAAGTGTCTTTTCATCGACGCGCTCAATCCCTACATCAAAGGGATCGTCGCCGAAAAAATGTCTTATTTTTGTATTTATTTTTATTGAATGTTTATTTTTCTTTGCCATGCATAATTGTATCCAATTACAAGCATTATGGATGTTACTACAAGTGTAAATATAATGGTGTATCCCATTGGAAGATCATAAGTATATGAGAGAAAAAGTGCCGCGATAACACTCAGTGAACCAAAGATCCAAGCATACGCGAACTTGTTGAATCCGCTCTGCACGACTGCAACATATGCCGGTGCGATGAGTAGAGCAAAGACGACTAAAACTCCCGCTTCCTGCACAGACGAAGTCACGGTAATGGCAAGCATCGTAAAAAAAAGGATCTCTTTTTTCATCCCGCTCAACCTAGGATAAACAAAAAACATAATAACACCTACAAACGCGTAGATACCTGTACTTTTAAATACATCAGAAGAAGAAACAAATAAAATATCTGCCGCGCTTAGTTTGCTATAAAGCTCAGTTCCCTCGGCGCTTTGAGCCAAAATAAGCATAATTGCAGAAACTCCAAATGCATACAAAAGTCCTATAAAAGCTTCAATATGCTGAAGTTTAGCGTTTGCCCATGTTATAACACCCGCACCCAAAAGTGCAAACAAAAGCGTCATCTCTGTTTGCGCGTTCCCGTGCATAAAAGCGATGCTTATCGCCATCCCGATAGCTGCGATCTGCCCGATAGCGAGGTCGGTAAAGATAACACCGCGTTTTATAATCTCGATTCCAAATATCGCGTGTACAAAAACAAGCGATATAGCCAGCACGAAGGCCGGCCATAAAAGTTCTATTATTTGCATATTTGTGAAGCGATATCGCCGTAGAAAGTTTCTAGTGTGTCTGTACCGGAAACAGCACCCATTTCTTGCGGAAGTATGACAACTCTTGCTCCAGATTTTACAGCTATAAAGTCCGCTGTTTTTCTCTCATGGTACACATCTTGTAAGATGATTTTCACACCGTTTTTCTCCATCGTATTTAACGTCTCTATTGTATGTTTTGAACTTGGAGAAACACCCGGGAGTGGCTCGATATTGCCATAACTCGTAAAGCCGTACTCTTTTAAGAAATAGTTGAAGAGTTCATGATACTGGATCACTTTTTTATCCTTACATGTAAGCATCTTCGCATCGAAATTTTTGAGATAAACATCCCACTCTTTTAAAAACTTTGCTAGATTTGTATTGTATTTTCCAGCATTAGCTTCATCTATCATTGAGAGTTTTTTCGCGATCACTTTTGCGATAGTAGGTACCATATGCGGGTCTGTGATATAGTGAGGATTGCCCTCTGCGTGGATATCTCCAAACCCACGCGAAACCGTTGTAGGCTTATCTATCAGTGGGATAAAATGAGAAATATCTAAAAATCCTTTTGCTCCTGACTGAATGTTTGCGTTGTTAGCACTTTTTATAAGTGGCGGCAACCAACCAATCTCTAAACCTGCGCCATTGATGACAAGCAGATCTGCATTTCTAAGTTTTGCAAGCAGTGAGGGCTTTGGAGTGATAAAGTGCGGATCATATTTACTCGCGCCAAGCACGACAACATCCACTTTGTCACCTCCTACTTTTTTAACGATCTCGCCAAAAGTAGCGTAAGTCGTATCTACTTGGATATTTGCAAACACTGCCGTCGCCATCAAAACTGATAATAATATTTTTTTCATCTATTTTCCTTTTATTGTTTAGCGGTACTAATACGCATGTGCGCCGTGTGAACCGGCTTCGATTGTTAGATTTAACATCACTTCTTGGATATTTTTTCTTTGTCCATCTATAATCTTTGATCTATCGTCAGTGTACTCAAGTCTCAAACGTGAAAACTCAAAAGGTTTGTATTGAAGCATTACTGTCGTTCTGTCTAAGTTATTTGTATTTACACCAGCGGGTGCATATAGGCTCATATCACCCACATCATTTTGTACAATTCTGTCATAACGAGCACCAGTTGCCCAGTTTTCATCGATGTTATAGATAAGTTCTGAGTAGACTCCTGCTTGTTTGTCTTTTGTCAGACCTGATGTCATATTGTTGTCCATATCGCGTTTGAGATATTCACTCTGCCAAACCAAAGAACTGTAGTTTCCAAGCTCCGCGCGCACTGTCAAATCTGCACCGTAGACGTTAGTATTGCCGTTTGGATTTTTCCCTGTTACACCGCTGATACCGCCTAAGACTGAGATATCATCTGTGAGATCTACACTGCTTTTTAGGTAACCGATATACAAGTTATTACGCTCTACATTTCCAAAGCTTTGTGTATTTGTGCCCTGCATCGCTTCAACACCTGCCATCAAATAAGTGTTAGTCGGCGCTATCCACTGAAGCTGAACACCAGGATCGCTGATGCCATCAGGTCCAAAAAGTCCCGCGTAGATAAGAGGCTGAGATGAAAAAGCCCATGAATGCTGATGTTTTGCATTGATACGGCCAAAATCACTCTTAAACTTTCCGGCTTTTACAAGCAGTGAATATGGAAGCGCTCTCGTTCTTACATACGCTTCTTCGACCTCGATAGCAGTCGGATGGATGTGAAATACTGCAAACACATCAAAGTAAGGATCGACCACAGAGTGCATAGAAACTTCTGCATAATTGAGGTTAAAACCATTATCTTTGTTAAATGGAAAATCACCATTTGGATCACTTTGTAAAAATCCCGGCATCGCTTGAGTGAGATACGCGGTATTGTCTATATTTCTGGAAAGTGCCGACATATCTAAAACAAGCCCGATATCTGGCAAATATGCCGCTTGTGAAAAGCTTGACGAAGTGTCGTTTGCCACTTTAGCATCTATACTTGCTTGTTCTTTTTGCGCGTTTTGTTTCTCAATATTTTGTACTTTTTCTTGAAGCTGCTGGATTTGCAACTTTAACTGATCTAAGTCACTATCTGCAAATAAAATTGCTGACGCAAGCATAGAAAGGGATACTATTTTTTTCATAGTTTTTTTCCTAAATTAATTTGGTGTTGATATTTTTTTAAATGAAATTTAGGAGAAAAAAGGAGGTGCGCGGGCGTTGAGATTGGTTTGTAAAGTGCTTACATGTAAGCTAAAAAGTTCTGCGAGCACAGGAGAAGAAAAGTTGCTTATCTCTTGAAGATAAACGGGTTCTACAGGCGTGTCACCGCTTGAAATATTTTGTTGAAGGGTACATATCTGACAGTCAGAATGGGTCTTAAAATCATTATGATGGTGCATCGCACTAAGCATTGTAGCAACAACAAAAATGATACTAAGGAGATATCTGAATCTTTTCATATTGGAATTATACAGTTATTTTTATCCTATTTCATCTTCTGTTTTCCTTGTCGTCATCGCACGAACAAGAAACCAAGTGATAACCAATAGCGTCAAAAGTGTTCCGATGTAGATATAAAATGTCATCTGTTTTGCTTTATTGACAAGTACTGTATTCTCACCTTGAAACATTGTAACTGCTTGATTTAAAACAGGAAGTAGCTCTTCACTTTGTGCACTGATCACAGCTAATTTTATAACATTTGGTCTCAACATGTAATCATCTAAAGATGCGATATACGTCTCTAACTGCTCTTCCAGACCATCTTTTTTAGTATAAAAATCTTTCACATTTTCTGAGGTAATATTTTCAATGATCTCCTGATTATCGCTTTTCATTGAAACAAGCAGACCGCTAAGCTGCTCTTTATTTTTTTGCGAAGACGTAACATAAAGATAGGATGCATATAAGGCTGTTCTTTGAGAAAGCATGCACTGTTTCTGACTAAGATTGATCAGTTTTACATAGGTTTCTTGATCTCTAACAATTTTTTCAGATATATAATACGCAAATGTACTCCAAGCCACAAGTACAGCAAGTGCTATGATATACGTTCTTTGTAAAATAAAATAGTTCTCTTTATTCACTAAAGATCCTTTCACGTTTAAAATTTATGGATTCTCATTCTAACACTTTATA
>JAVHRU010000087.1:0-10087 GCA_036171835.1 Sulfurimonadaceae bacterium
GTAGCATATGAGGCTTTTGGTAAAACAAAAGAGAGCTCAAAATCTCCATCTTTTTGCAGATACTTACATGTAAGCATTTCAGGATATATCCATGCGCGACGACGTAAACCTTTTTCCGCGAGAAGCTCATCATCATATTTAGCTTCTATTTCTCTTGCTGCATCTCTTGCTCTAAAAACTTCACGTCCTACAAGCAAGCCTGTTGGAACTATTTTTCTGCTAAGAAAATCTTTTAACGAAGGTATTTTTGGAGTAAAAAGCTTTTCATCACGTCCTAGCATCACATCGCCATCAAGGAGTGTCAGAGTAGTTGATTTCTCTTTTTGGCTTATTTCTACGCGCTCATTAAGCCATTCATTGAAAAGATAACTCTGATAGACGCTTGTCAAAAACTTCTTCACCTTTTTATCTTTAATAAAAAGTTCTCCCTCTATCATCTCTTTTGCCTGAGTCAAAGAATCCTGACCAAATCTTTGATATCCAAAATGGTTTGCAAAGCCTGTCTTTTCCAAGTTTCTAGCAATCTTTTCTATTTTCCCAGCTTTTATATCATCCACTTTATGCAGTTTGATTTTAAAGCGGTTGGCGGAGAGATCACCGATACTTATCTTTTGCGTATCTCTAAAAATCTCTAAGATTGTTATCTGTTTATCTTGAAATTTTTTGAGCTCTTTTTCATATTTTTGCGGCACTGACAGGTATTGCGTCGTTGTCGCGTATTTGTCTTTAAGCCCTGCATATCCGATTGAACTCTCATGAATGTTTAAAAAAGCAGCGATCTTTTCTATCATCTCCCAAGTCGTCATATTGACTTTCTTTACATGTAAGATGAGAAAACTGCCCTTTTGTTTAAAAGGTTTTGCAAAGATCTCTTCAACGATAAAATCCTCTTTATTTTGCGTAAATTCAAAATCTATCGCTTCATGACGATGTAAAAAAACTCTTTTTAATTCACTCATAGTTGTAACATCTTTAGCTCACTTTTTGAGATATTTATATCTCTGTTTATCTGTTTTTTTAAGTCATCGATTGAATCAAATTTTATATTTTCGCGTACAAAGTTGATGAAACTGATACTCGCATGTTTTGTACACTCTATCTTGCCATCTAAGATATGTGTTTCCACAGCAAAAGTTCCATCTGTTGAAGCGCGATGTCCTATAAAAGAGATAGATGGATGAAAATGTTCCTCATCATCTATACGCGTCACAGTCGTATATACGCCCTCTTTAGGCAACATGAAATCGCTTACATGTAAGTTGATAGTAGCAACTAATTCTTTTGTTCCAATTCCCTGCCCTTTTATCACATTGCCTTGTATTGTATAGTTATAGCCTAACAGTGCATTGGCAGTTTTTATATCTCCATGAGAGAGTTTTTGTCTTATCGTTCTAGAATGTACTGACTCACCATTTACCTTGACTTCATCAACGACAATCACTTCACCATCAAAGCGCTCTTTTAGGTCATCGTAAGAGTAAGCCCTCTCTTTTCCAAAATGAAAATCATAGCCTACGACGATCTTTTTAAGGAGAGGAAACTCCTCTTTTAAAAGTGTTATAAATCCATCTGCATCAAGATGACGAATATTTTCAAGGCCAAAATAGTAAAGTGGATAATGCGTAAACTTCTCTCGCTCTTTTTTTGGAGTGAGATTTGCAAATCCTGAGTCTATAACGACTACACAACCATGCTTTCCCAAATGAGCAAAAAGATGCTGATGTCCTACATGTACGCCATCAAACCCGCCGATGGCGATGGTATCGCTATTTTTTATAGCAGTAGCAGTATTCAAGATTTCCCTCTTTGCCTGTAAGTTTTGACTCTGATTTCAACACAAGCTTCCAGCCTTTTATAACACAAGCATCTTCAAAATGTATCATTGCTTTTTGTATCACTTTTTCATCTGTAACAACACCGTTTTTATCTCTTTTTGCCTCGCGACCAACTTCAAACTGAGGCTTAAAAAGAAGTATTATTGTGTTACTCGCCAGTGTATCCACAGCATCTAAAATATGTAAAAGTGAGATAAAAGAGACATCACTTGTCACTAAATCAAACTTCTCATTTGGTTCAAACTCTCGAATATCTTGATTTTCATAGACACTCACTCTTTCATCACTGCGAAGTGAATGATGTAACTGATCGCTTCCTACGTCTACACAGCTTACATGTAAGACTCCACGTTCAAGTAAAACTTGTGTAAATCCACCCGTTGATGACCCAATATCCAAAGCATTGCGACCTTCGATCTTCATATCTAGTTCATCTAAAAATGCATCAAGTTTAAAAGCTCCACGGCTCACATAATTTTTATGTTCTTGTATCTTTACCTTAGAGAGTTCTGGATCTATTTTAAGCGAGCTCTTGAGCATTATCACACCATCGACGGAGACAAGAGCCTCTTTGATCATATTTTGTGCTTTATTTCTTGTTTCAACTTTACCTGATTCTACTAAATATTGATCTAAACGTATCAAAACTGTACCTCTATTCTCATTTTTAACTCTCTCCTTATTTGTATATTACACATCTAATATCTCTTTCATCTCATCTTCGCTAAGGGTTTGCACTCCAAGCTCAAGGGCTTTATCATACTTACTTCCCGCATCATCGCCATATATTACCATATCCGTCTTTTTTGAAACTGAGCCGACGATTTTTGCTCCAAATGCTTCGAGCATCTTTTTTATCTCATCACGAGGCTGACTCATTGAACCCGTCAATACTACAGTTTTTTCTTTAAACGGATTCTCTTGCACTTCTGCTTTAGGCTCTGGGACTTTCGGATTTAAAAAAGTTTGCAATCGTAAGATGTGTTCATAGTTAACTCTCACAAACTCTAAAATAGCCTCAGCCATCTCTTCGCCGATGCCATCAAGTGCAATGAGTTGTTCTTTTGTAGCATCCACAAAAAGAAGTCCAAACGCATTACAAAGAGTTTTTGAAGCCACTTCTCCGATATGCTCGATTCCAAGAGCATTGATAAATCTCCAGCAGTCACACCCTTTGACATTCTCAATAGAATCTAAAAGATTTTGCGATTTTTTCTCTTTAAATCCATCAAGCGCCAATAGTTTTTCAAGTGTTAAAGAGAAGATATCTTCCACACTCTCAACTAAGCCTGATTCAAAAAGAGCTTTAACTATTTTATCACCAAGACCGTCGATATTGAGGCACTGCTTTGATGCAAAATAGATAATAGAATTAACGACTCTAGCCTTACATGTAAGGTTTTGGCATTTTATAAGTGCGCCCTCATCAAGAAGCTCGCTGGCACACACAGGACACTCTTTTGGACGTAAGACCTCTACTTCGCTTCCATCTCTATCAAGTTCTAAAACTTTGATAATCTTTGGTATAACATCGCCGCTTCGAAGGATGATGACTCTATCGTTAATACGGATATCTTTTCTCTGTATCTCATCAAAATTATGCAAAGTCGCACGCTCGACTACGACTCCATCGATGTTTGTAGGCTCTACAATCGCAACAGGCGTAATAACTCCACTGCGTCCCACTTGAAGGATGATATCTTTCACAGTCGTAATCTTCTCAACTGCAGGGAACTTGTACGCGACTGCCCAGCGAGGAACTTTAACCGTATAACCCATATTTTGCTGTGCCTCGATCTGATCGACTTTAACGACCATGCCATCAAGCATCATCTCATAACTCTCACGCTCATCTTTCATCTTTTCATAGACCGCTTCGATAGCTTCAAAATCTTTACATGTAGAACGATATGGCGGTTGTTTAAAGCCAAGTGAATAGATAAACTCCATTCTTTTACTCAAAAGTGAGATATCCAAACTATTTTCACCGATTCCATAAGGTAAAAATACAAGGTTTCTATTTGCCGTGATGCTTGAATCCAACTGTCTTAAACTTCCTGCTGCCGCATTTCGAGGATTTGCAAAAAGATTTTCACCACTCTTGGCACGCTCTTCATTGATACGCTCAAATTCTGCTTTAAAGATCACGACCTCGCCGCGTATCTCGATGGACTCTTTGTAATCAATACTCAGTGGAATCGTTTTAATCGTTTTTGCGTTTTGGGTAATATCTTCGCCCTCAGTTCCATCTCCGCGAGTAATCGCCTGAGTTAGTTTTCCGCCCTCATACAAAAGATTGAGACTCGCTCCATCATACTTTGGCTCGCAGTAAAAAGTGACATTTTCATCAAACTTAGAAACTCGTGTCAGCCATTTCTGCAAATCATCTGCATTAAAAACATCTTCTAAACTCCACATTCGGCTTTTATGCAAAGCTTTGTTGAACCTCTCGGAGACAGAATCTCCTACTCTTTGCGTCGGAGAATTTTCAAGCACTGAAGCTGGATTATTTTCTTCAAACTCTACAACCTCATGATAAAGTTTGTCATAGAGTTCATCAGTAGTTATCGGATTATCGTTCACATAGTAATAATAGGCATAATTATTGAGCTCTGCAACTGCTTTTTCATACTCTTCAAAATTCACGATTCTCTCCTAAAGATGTACAAGTTTTGCCCCGTATCCACCCATTTGTATCGGTGCATCTTCAAATTTTTTGACTTTTGGATGAGCACTAAGATAGTTCTTTACAGCATAGGAAAGTTTGCCAGTGCCGATGCCGTGATAGACTAAAACTTCATCCCAGCCTTGAATCAGAGCATCGGAGATAAACTTGTCTAAAACCTCTTCAGCTTCCGCTGCACGAAGACCGTGCAGATCACATTTTAAGCCACTTTTTTTATCTACATGTAAAGTAAGCTCGCTCTTTTGCTTTTTCACCGCTTCATTGCCTGAGGGTTTGAGATCAAAGATCTTCACGCGAAGGCGCATCCCCTCCACTTCTATCATCGCCTCTTTCTCTTTTAAAGAAACGATAGTACCTCTTTGACCTCGGTATTTGATGCTATCACCTGCACTGAAGTTAAAGGCTTTTTTCTTTGGCGGTTCAATCGGCTCTTTTGGAAGAGCGTTATTTGCCTTGTTCATTGCTCTATGAATTGCTGCTGTATCATTTGCGGTTGCCGCTTTTTTTGCTTCGTTGATGGCAATGTCAAACTCGGCTTTAAGCTTTTGTTTTTGAGTATTAAGCTCTACATACAGAGATTCTTCAAGCTCTTTGACTCTCTGCTCTTTTTTTTGCAGATCATCAAGTTTTTCATCGACGAGTTTATGTTTTTGTTTAAGATCTCGCTCCATTGTCGAACCGCGTTCAATGAGTTCATTGAGTTTCTCATGGTTGAGTCCGTAAACCTCTTTGGCACGCGTTACGATATGCGGTGCTATGCCATAACGACTCGCCGTTTCAAAAGCATAACTCTTGCCGATAACACCATGGAGAAAATCATAAGTCGGCAAACGGCGCTCTTCATCATACAAAGCCGCTAAAAGCTCCACATCATCGCGGTCAGCCATAAGTGAAGCGAGACGTTTATGGTGCGTAGTTATGACGATCTTTTGATCTTTTTTGATAAGCTCATCAAGGATAACATTAAATAAAGCCGCCGCTTCATCGCTGTCTGTTCCAAGCTCGATCTCATCGACTCCAACTAAAGTTGAGCGATGTTCAAAAAGATGAGCAAACTCTTTCATACGTCCAGCAAATGTAGAGATATCATTTTTGACATTTTGAGGATCATCTATTATGGCATCGATATGTTTGAAACTCCCGATAGATGAGCGGTTCTCATTAATGTTCATCGGGATAAGATATTTTGCCATTAAAGCACTAGAGAGGATCGACTTGAGTAACATCGTCTTTCCACCGGCATTGACACCCGTTATCATCAGCACTTTTTTCGTAAAATCAACACTCACGCTTTTTGCGTGTTCAAGGGCTGGATGTTTGAACTCATGCATGATGATATCTGAGTTCTTTTGAGCGTGTAATATCGCTAAATCTTTACTTTTTGCAAAGTGAATACGCGCTTGGTAATGATCAAATCTGTCAAACTCTTTGTCTATATAAGTTAAAAATGGAAGCATCTCAGAGAGTTTTGAAGAGAACTGTTTTGCGTACTCATAAAAGAGCGCTTCTCTTTCTTGGTCTATAAAACGGATTGCCTGTTTTTCTTTGATGATGGCATCTGGAGAAACGTAGAAGTATCCGCCCGTAGAGCGCCCCATAACGCTACCTTTGAGCACATGATTAAAGCCGCCGCGCACAAGTAAACACTCTTCTTCATTTAAGTAATGTACCTGAGTATCTACAAGATATGAACCAAGTTTTTGTCCATGTAAAAGACGTTTAAGCGAAGCACTTATCTCATTTTTATGGGCTTTGATCCTTTGAGCCAGCCCAAAAAGCTGGGCATCGAGCTGCTCTTCAAAGTTTCCGCTCTCATCAAAATATCTGTCTATCTCTATGAAATTCTCAGGAATGACAACCTTATCGACCCATTCTCCAAACATTCCACGAATCTCACGATTTTTAAAATATCTGATATAACGAACAAGCTTTACGATCTCAAAGATCTGATCAAAGCGCAAAACTCCATGTTTTTTCAAATGCATGATAATGGACGCAAAATGGATGATCTTCGGAGGTGCTTTAAACTCTATTTTCTCAAGCTCTTTGATAAAACGATAATGTCTCTCTTGATCGCCTTCTATATATAAAGACTGCTCACGTGAGAAAAAAGATTGTAGAGAGTTAATATGCGCAGAAAGATCTAGCTGTGCGGTGAGCTTGTCAAAATGAGTATTGTTTGTTACTGACATGAAGACGCGCTTACCATATCTCCGCGAGAAGAGCTGTTTTCTTTACCGATAAATGTGTAAGTTCCGATGCTTAGCGTATAGTTACTAGAGTTGATATCTTTACCTTTATACCCATGGGGCACTTCGCATGTAAGGTTTTTTCCATTTTGAAAATCTTTTACAACACGCAGAATTTTCTCTTGCTCATCCGCAGAATGAGTATTATAGAGATATCCTGCCAAGATAGCACTTGCAAGAGTGAGTGAAACTGCACTCTTTTGTTTTATCGTCAGTTCTGTGAAATAGTGTAGGACTCCAAACAGCAAAGAAAGGACGACAAGAGCATAAAGATAAGCCACTAAACAAGACCTCTGAGTTGATACGTGATATCACCCGCACCAAAGCCTACGATGATACCGTGATCTAAAGTTTTGATAATGTGATTCTCTTTCACAAGATCTACTTTGCCCTTATCTCTTTTGATGCTATCAGCCATTGTGAGGTTATAACGAGCAAACTTCTCTTTAAAATCGATATGACGCGCACTTTCACCCGCCGCCCAAACAGGAAGGATAATAAGCTCATCGCATCCGTCAAAACAGCTGATAAACGCTTCAAGATTATCCAAAGTTCTTGAGTATTTATGTGGTTGCCAGATCGCTGTAATCTTGTCAAACCCTTTAAGACGTGCGTATTCACGAACCGACTGCATCGTAGCTTTGATTTCTGTTGGGTGATGACCGTAATCATCAATAAGGATACTTTCCTCTTCAATATTGATAATATCAAAACGTTTTTTAATTCCCTTGAAGTTCAAAAGATTTGTACGAATATCTTCAAGTTCCATCTCTTCCAAAGCCGCCAAAACTGCAAGTGAAGCGTCCACAGCGATATGCTCGCCAAATCCCCAAACACAAAATGCACCCATATTTTTGAGTTCAAATTTTGTATGCGGTTCATCATCTATCAAAACATATTCAATATTTTTAATATCGATACTTGGATATAAACGTGTTGCTTCTATGTCGCTTAGCTGTGCTAAAAATGGATCTTCAGCGTTGAGCACTCTATGTTTTGCTGATTCTATAAACGTGCGGTAAGTTTGATAAAAAAGCTCGTAGTTATAGTCATAATACTCCATATGCTCAGGCTCGGCATTGATGACAATAGCGCAGTATGGATTGGAGTTGATAAAACTGCCATCACTCTCATCAGCTTCAAAGATCATCAAATCTGTGTCTTTGTCATATCTCACGTTTGAACCAAACTCTTTTGACTCAGCGCCAATAATCGCCGAACCATGCATGATGGCTGCTAAAATAGCAGTCGTCGTACTTTTTCCGTGCGCTGCGGCGACTGCGTAAACTTTTCTGTCATCAAGTATCTCTAAAAGTGCTTCGCGGCGCGCGACAACACGGATACCTTTTTCATTAGAAGCAAGAACTTCGGGATTATCAGGACGAATGATCGCAGAATGAACGACAAGGTCTTGATCTGTAATTGCTTCACGTAAATGAGGAACATTGATCTCAATACCCATTGATCTGAGTTTTTTAGTAATGATCGTATCTTTGATGTCCGAGCCACTGACCGTGTGCCCTTTAAAGTGCATATATTGGGCAAGACCAGAGATCCCGATTCCGCCTATTCCTATAAAATGAATTTTCATTTATTTCCCTGCCTTAGTATCATTTAAAAGTTCATCAGCTTTTGATGAAAATGCACTCACATAAAAAGTGCCGTTTTGCTGTGTTTTATCTACATCTGCTATTTCATTGATAAAATCATCCAAAGAGATCTTTGCATCTGCAGCTTTTTGATGAATCTTCATCGCTTTTGAAAACTCTTGGCTGTTACTTAAACCACTTAAAACTTCAAAAAGTGCAGAAGCATCATGACTACTTCCAGCACTATAATGCTCAACTGCATATTCATACAAAGCACGAAGTGTGGCAAAATCCTGAACCTCATTAATATCCATCTTGATCGCTTTTTCAAGCACTTCTGTGAGTCTTTCTAATGCGAGTTCTAAGATATTTGAGTAATAACGCATCACTTCATCTTCGCTGAGTTCATCCTGTGCACGCTGTTCTAACACATAGAGTTTTGCGATATCGCCCTCTTCTTGAGCTTTGTATACTTCTTCTTTTATATCTCTCATGCTAGACACTCCTTGATGCGCAAAAGCGCTTCTTTAGTTTTTTCTTCACTTTCAACAAGTGCTATACGCACAAATCCGATTCCAGGATTTACTCCGTTTATATCTTCACGCGCCAAAAATTCTCCTGGTAAAACCTTGACGTTATACTCTTCATAAAGCTTACATGTAAAGCTCAAAGCATCATACACTTTAAGCCAAACATAAAAGGTAGCATCTGAAACTTCGCATCCAAGGATCTCTTTAACCAAAGCAAAATTATTTTTATAGATCTCACGTGAGACTGCTACATGCGCTTCATCATTCCAAGCCGCAGCTGCCGCACTTTGAAGAGGAAGTGGAGATGCACATCCAACATAAGTTCGATAACCCAAATACTCTTTTAAGATGCTTGCGTCACCTGCGATAAAACCACTGCGGAGTCCCGGAGCCGAAGAGCGTTTTGAGATAGAGTTGATAACAAGGACATTTTTGAAATCCAAATTGCCTACATGTAAAGAAGCTTCAAGGAGTGATGGCACTGGCATATGAGTGTAAATCTCGCTGTAACACTCATCATTCATCAAAACAAAATCGTGCTTTAGAGCCAGTTTTACCCACTCTCCTAACTCTTCAACTGTTAAGACAGAAGCTGTCGGATTGTTTGGAAAGTTGATGATCACAAGATCACATTGACTTAGAACCTCTTCATCTATCAGAGGTTTAAACCCATTTTTTTCTTCTAAGTTAATGTGGATAACTTTCGCGCGAGATGCAATTGCCGCACCTTCATAAATCTGATAAAACGGATTTGTATAAGCCATAACAGGCTCTTTTTTATCATAAAGTAAGAACTGTGGAAAGTTAAACAGAACCTCACGAGTCCCAAAAGTAGGAATAATTTGCTCATCACTTAAGGCTACATGAAATCTTTTTAAGACAAAATTTTTCATACTTTCAACTAAAAGCGGTTCACCGCCTGTTTTTGGATATTTTCTTAGTTGAGAAGCAGTTTTACAAAGCTCCTCTTGGATAAATGTCGGAGTCTCAAACTGTGGCTCGCCGATAGTTAAAACAATAGGTTCATAAGCGGTACTTGGAGTACTATTTTTTAGTAGCGTATTTAGCTTTTCAAATGGATATGGTTCAAAATTTATCAATAGATTTTACCTTTTATACAGATATGCAATTTTAACATAATAATAGAGTGTTTTTTATGCGCACATTTGAATCTTCGAACTATAAATTATACAAATAA
>JAVHRU010000088.1:0-8305 GCA_036171835.1 Sulfurimonadaceae bacterium
GTAAAACCAAACGGCAACGAGTATATGCTAACTGCTCAAGTTTCTTTCTAAGAAATTTTTCTCAAATGTGACACCCGTCACATTTGAACCTTCTTTTTTCTTTTCAAGCATCCACAAAATCCTTTACATGTAAAGCCACTTTTAAACTATCCTTTGTTATTCTAATCTTTCACTAATATAAAATGTGAAATTCAATAATAAAAGGTTATGCTATGTCATTTAAACTACTCAGTCTCGTTACATGTGGTGTATTGCTCTTCAGCGGCTGTGCCACTATGCAAAAAACAGAAGTGCATGATGTGCCGACTGCTTCGGCTCCACAGGTCAGTAAAGCATTACAGATCAAAAAAGAGGAACCTTCTGGGCTTAAAAGAAAAGTCGCAATTGGGCGTTTTTCTGATGAAACTAGATATGGCCAAAGCTTTTTTATCGACAAAAACAATGATAAGATAGGCAAGCAAGCTATGGATATTCTTTCAGCTCAGCTTTTTCAATCTGGAAGATTTATCATGCTTGAACGCGCAGATATGTCAAAAATTGAGCAAGAACTCAAGATGAATCACTCTGCACAACTTGATAATTCCGCTGATTATCTTATACTTGGATCGATCACAGAGTTTGGACGTAAAGAGACAAGCGATGTTGGATTTTTCAGCCGTGTAAAAAAACAGGAGACTTTTGCAAAAGTCCATATCCGCATTGTCGATGTCTCCACGGGACAGATCATCTACTCTGAAGAGGGAAAAGGAACAGCTTACAGTGAAGCAGGAACAGTTATGGGCGTTGGTGCAAAAGGCAGTTATGATGCACAACTCAACGATAAAGCTATCGATGCAGCTATCTCAGATCTCACTTCAAATATCATAGAAAATATGCTTGATAAACCATGGCGTGGATACATCTTAGGATACGAAGATGGACAACTCATCACATCCGGTGGTAAAAGTCAAAATATCAAAATCGGTGATAGATTTGATGTATACCAAAAAGGCAAAGAGGTAAAAAATCCGCAAACTAACATGATGATGAGACTTCCAGGTAAAAAACTAGGCTCACTAGAGATCACGGCAACTATGGGAGATACACCAGAAAGTGAAGTTTCTACAGCTAAAGTCACAAGTGGAAACCTAAGTTCTTACCTTTCTTCAAAAGATTTCTCTGGACTTTATATACAAATAGGAGATAAAAAATGAGAGTTATATTATCAATAGTAGCTTTGCTACTACTAATCGGTCTTAGCGGATGTGGATATAAAGAAGGTGTGGCAACGGGAGATAAAAAATCTTATCTTTACTTTAACGGGAATGTGAGTGATGTCAAAGTATCCGTCGATGGCGGGGCGCAGTTTGACGTCAAATCTGGACGCGACAATCAGTACGAGGTCAAACCCGGAAAACATGTGGTCACCGTGTATAGAAACAATGAAATCATCGTCAATAGAGAAATATTTTTAGGTGATGGAATCGCTAAAGAGATGGAAGTGAAATAATGAAGCTATCAAATAAGCTGACTCTTATCACTTCTGCAGTTATGATGATACTGATCTCTGGATGTTCAAGCCAGCCAAAACCACTGTATAACTATGAAGATTATAGTGACAGCTATTATCACTACAAAAAAAATGTGGGTGAACAATCTGCTTTAGAATATAAACAAAATTTAGAAAAAGCAATAGAAAATGCGGGGGACAGTAGTTCCGGACGAGTGGCTCCAGGGCTGTACGCTGATCTTGGCTATATCTACCTCAAAAGTGGTAATAACCAAAAGGCTATAGAATATTTCACGAAAGAAAAAACAATTTATCCAGAATCTGCCCATTTTATGGATCGCATGATTCAAAAAATCCACGCACAAGAGGGAGATAAAAAATGAGACTTCAAAATTTAACTGCCTTTGGCGCGCTACTTCTTATACTCTTTCTCTTTAGCGGTTGTGGACCTGCAACCATCTCAAAAGGTGCTGCTTATCCTAAGATGTATGACCAAAAACCAAGATCACTTCTTATCCTGCCTCCGATGAATGAAAGTACCGATGCCGAGGCAAAAGAGTACTACATGACAACGGTCGAAATGCCTTTTGCACAGCTGGGATATTATACTTTTCCTGTAGAGATGGTCAGTGATGTTATGAAGCAAGAAGGTGTCTATGACACGGAACTTCTTTATAATCTGCCAATGAACAAATTTCAAGAGTATTTTGGAGCAGATGCCGTTCTTTTTACAGAGATCAAAAAATGGAATGTCTCATATATGGTTCTAGCATCTAATCTTACTGTTTCTATTGAATCAAAAATAGTCTCAACTAAAACATCAGAAGTACTATGGCAACACAGTGGAACTGTCGTAGTAGACTTGAGTGGCGGAAATAACAGTGGTGGCGGTATCGCTGGCTTATTGATACAAGTAGTTGCAACTGCTGTAAGCACAGCGGCGGCTGACTATGTAAAATATGCAAGGGTTGCAAATATGAGATTAGTTTCAACGCTTCCTGTTGGGCCGTATCACGCACTTTATCTGCAAGATCAAGATGCACAGCTAACACAATAAAAATAAATTCTCTCCTCCCGCTTATGCGGGAGACTTTAACCCTTTACCAAATCCCCATAACACTCAGGACGTCTATCGCGGATAAGTCCCCAATAGTGCTGAAACTCTCTATTTTTTTCTAAGTCATACTCTGCATAAAGTATCTCTTCTTTGTCACGACTTGCTTCTGCGATCTTTGCGCCCGATGCATCTGTCATAAATGAGCTTCCAAAGAAGTTGAGACTACAACTCTCTCCCTGCTCTTGCCCATATCTGTTGGCGGCGATGACAGGCACGATATTTGTCGAAGCGTGTCCCATCTGAACTCTCTGCCAGTGATCTTTTGAGTCTACATGTATCTCAGGTTCACTTCCAATGGCTGTGGGATAAAAGATTAGTTCTGCCCCTTTGAGTGTCAAAGCACGAGCCGTCTCACAGAACCACTGATCCCAGCAGATACCCGCACCAATGCGTCCATAAGCTGTATCCCACACTTTAAAACCACTGTCTCCTGGTTTAAAGTAAAACTTTTCTTCATATCCTGGGCCATCTGGAATATGTGTCTTACGATAGTTTTCAAGTTCACGACCATCGGCATCCATAACGACTAAAGAGTTGAAATATTCCTTATTGCTCTTTTCAAAATAACTTACCAAGATCACTACTTCAAGCTCTTTTGCCAAAGAGGAAAATGTTTTTAAAAGGGGATGACCTTCTCTCTCCTGTGCCCAAGAAAAATATTTTTCATCTATATCTTTACAGAAATATAAGCCCTCAAAGAGTTCTGGCAGCAAGATAATATTTGCTCCCTCTGCCGCGGCTTCCTTTGTAAGTCTTAGGGCTTTATGCACATTTTGGCTTTTATCTTCGCCCATGCTCATCTGAATAGCAGCAACTTTTACCATTGAAATCTCCTTACATGTAAAGCACTGTAAATATAAGCAAAATAATATTATAAAAAAGCTATCAAAAGCGTTAAATCAGCTCTTTATAAAACTCATATTTTTTTCTTTATTTTTTTTGACTATATACATAGCCTTATCGGCATTATTTAAAAGTATTGTTCGAGTTTCTCCATCTTCAGGGTAGATACTCACGCCTATACTCAAAGAGGGTGTAAGTGAGTGTTCATAAATCGTAAAAGCTTGTTCTACATGAAAAAGGATCTTTTTTACTATATTTAAAGCATTTTGCGCGTTAGTTAATTCCGTTAAAATAATTGCAAATTCATCACCACCAAGCCTCGAAACGGTATCTTCCTCTCTTATACATGAAGTCAAACGCTTTGCGACTTCAATTAAGAGGTGATCTCCTATCTCATGCCCTAACCTATCATTAACCTCTTTAAAATGATTCAAATCTATAAATAACACACCGACTCTATTATGATATCTTTTTGCTATTTGGAGAGCTTTATCTAAATTGTTATTAAAGCTCATTCTGTTTGCAAGTGATGTCAAGGGATCGTGAGTTGCAAGATGAGCCAATTGAAGTTCATACTTCTTGCGATCACTGATATCTGAGAACACAGACACATAGCCGCTAACCAACCCCTCATCATTTTTTACAGCGGTTATACTTTGTAATGTTGTGAAATACTCGCCATTTTTACGTTTGTTTGTAATTTCTCCATACCATGTACCCTTGGTATCAATAATATTCCACATCTTTTTATAAAAATTTTCATCATGAATACCTGATTGTAAAAAACGGGGATTTTTTCCAAGAACCTCTTGAGAAGTAAAACCCGTGACTTTTGTAAATGTACCATTCACTCTTATGATATTATTTTTTGCATCTGCTATCACGATGCCTTCATGCGTATGTTCAAAGACAAGAGATGCTTCTTGCAGTGCCATTTCAAAACGTTTTTTTTCAGTAATATCTTCTATGCTTGACCAGATATATTTTTTTCCATCGTATTTCAATAAACACCCAGAGAGTCTAACATTGACTATATGTCCATCTTTATGTATATACTCTTTTTCATATGGTCCATAACGATTTTCCTGCGCAAGTGACATTAACTGTTGTTGTTCTTGACTTGCGTATTTCAAGGGTGTAAGATCCCAATATGACATTTTTAAAATTTCATCAAGTTCATACCCGATCAAGTGTACACACGCAGGATTAACATCCAATATATTGCCGTCCATATCTGTCAACATAAGACCAATAGACGATTTATTAAACAGTGTACGATTGTATAATCTACTTTTTTCAAGCGCATTAAGAAGAGGATGAGTAAAAAATATAACGACAAAACCACCTACAGTTATAACTATAATACTAATAAAAAATCCAACTATTGCCGCTTGGTTATATGGAGCCTGAATCTCTGCTAAATCTATTTTTGCGACGATTCCCCATTTAAAATGCTCGATCGGTGTATACGCTGCAAGGACTTCCGTACCGCGATAATCTAGCCCGATGATCGTCCCCGTTTCACCTTTTAGTGCCATACGCATCGGCGCAGCCAATTGAGAATCAATCGGTACAAAATTTACTTTACCCGTTTCATTATGACGATGACTCAGTAAAAATGCTATTTTGTTGTTATCAAGCGTTCCTAAAGTATATTCACCGGTCTCTCCAAAACCTACAAACTTTTTATGTGCATATGTAAGCTTCTCTAAAATCTCTATTTTGGCTTGTGATATTGCATCTGCAGGAGAGTGGATATGATCCATTTGAATCTGATAATCGATCATCATATCGATCATCACGGCTTGACTATTAACAATCTCAGTTAAACGTTTTTTTTGCTGCTCAAGCCCTATCTTGTATAAACCGTAAATAGAAGCATTGGTCACTATAAGAGCTACCAAAACCATGATTGATATAAGTTGGTAAGGAGCACGCAGTAGTTTTTTATAATTAACATCATCATTTAATTTTTTCATCTGCTTCCCCCAACCAACTTAATTTCAGAAACCTTGGCTAAGTATAACAATTTTTTATATTAGTTGTATAAAAAACAACATAATATCAAACTTTATTTTTCCCTTAAGATATGATACTTTTAACTATTCCACATCGTCTCTTTTTTTAACAGCTGTTTATTCTTTTTAAAGATCGAATGCATATCATGAAGGATGGATGTCAAAACATCGATGGTATCAAAAGTAAATGCACCTTTATTAAGCATCACACACTCCGCACGGCTCGACATCGCAGCATCCGTGACCTCAGCGCGGCTTGGCAGATTGTTTTTCATCTTACTTTCTAACACCTGTGTCGCCCAGATAACTGGTATATGCGCCGCATCACAGATATCTAAAAGTGCTTCTTGGATATGTGGAAGATTTTCAAATCCTACTTCTATAGCCAAATCGCCACGTGCTATCATCACGCCGCTGTTTTTGGATTTTAAAAGTTGCTTTAAGATACTTGGCATATTTGCCACTGCCTGTTTCGTCTCTATCTTCGCGATGATTCCTATATCTTCTCTGTTGTGAATTTTTAGCAGATCTTGAAGCTCTTTGATATCTTGTGCGCTTTGACAAAATGAGATACTCAGACTATCTGCAAAGCCGATCACTTCAAGTAAATTGTCTTTATCAAGCTCAGTGAGAGCGGATGTTTTTATGTAACTGCTTGGAAAGTTGATCCCTTTTTCTTCTTTGATGAGTACGCCATTTTCTCTGGCTAAGATAACCTTACATGTAATCTCATTCTCACCCATCTCTACAACTTCTAAGCCCAATTTTCCATCATCGATAAAGACTTTGTCGCCTAACTTGACATATTCAAGTATTCCATCACTTCCACAAGCTATCAACGCAGCTTCAATGCTCTTGCCATTTTCATCTTTTTTGCCTGCTCTTCCAAAAAGATCTTTTTGCGTAATCCTCACAAGATCATTAAGAAAAACGCGGATCGGTTCACTCTGTGTTTGAAGATTTTTAATACAGCTCTCTTTTTTCTTATGAATTAAGAGACTTTTTGTATCTAAAAAAAGTTTTTTTTCTATTATACATTTTGCAATATGTTTATGAGTATCAATCACACGGATTATTGCCGTCTTTTTATTCATATCATATGCCTGGATTAAAGAACCCTCTTGCAATGATTTGAAAAAATGTTTATCCACCACGATTTGTGCAGGAAATTTTTGCAAAGTTTTTGGGTCTATCATCTCCCCTCTGCTTTCTTCATCTTTGTAGCAAAGCCAGATCTCTTTTGAAGTTTTATTACTGCCTACTTCAAGAGGAAGATCTACCTTTCTGATCTTTCCTGTGCGGATCTTTGGACCGGCAAGATCGACAAAGATCTTCATCTTTTCGTGCTTTTCTTTATGTTCATTTTCAGATGTTATGATATCTGCCATCTCTTTCCAGATTTGGGGCGTATCATGAGCGGTATTGATACGAAATATATCGACATGCGAAGTTGCAAGTTTTCGGATCAATTTGCCCTCATCATCTGCCGCATTTGATGGAAGCGTTATCATCAAAGAGGTTTTTTGACGACTCATTTTCGAGCTTGATTTTCCGCCAAAAAGTGCTTTTGCATTGTCTGATGCAATGTTAATAGCATCCTGAATAAAAAGATGATGAAACTCTTCCATCAACTCATTAGAGATCTCTTCATAGCCCAAAGAACAGCACAACTGATCATGCAAAGTGTCGATGCTCGCCGCCACATGCGAATAAGAACGTCCAAGCGAAGAGAGAGAAAGTAAAGAAAGTTTTTCCTGCAGTTTCGTATAGTCATCACTTCTGAGTTTAAGATATTGATTTAAATTTAAAAGACTCTTATAGCGCGGCTCATTCGTATCTGTTTCATTACGAACCTCAAGTAAACTTATACGCAGTTTTTGTAACTCATCATACACGGATTGCATCAACTCTCTATCTAACATCACATCCTCCAAAATAGGTAAATCTTAACTATTCTAGCATAAGCAGGATACGCTTTGATAACATTAAATTGGCTATAATTACTGCACATACTCAAATAAATATGTATACTATCAAAAAAGATAATGGCAGACTCATGCCATAATAAAAAGGATTACTCATGGATGAACTCACTCAAGCTTTTTCGATCGCACTTATGGATCCTCTAACGATACTAAGCAACAAACTCACTTCAGAGCTACCAAACATTGCAGCCGCACTCGTGACCTTGATCATAGGCTATTTTATAGCAAAAACTGTTGCATATCTTGTACTGCGTTTTATTGAAAAAACACGTCTTGAACAGATCGTAGCACAGAGCGGATTCCTCAAGTTTTTCAATATTACAGAAAAACTTAGCTTTGCAGTGTTCTTCTCTAAACTTTCGTTTTATATTTTAATGATAACTTTTGTTATGTCAGCGGCGGAAATGCTTCATCTCAATGTTATGGCAGACTCGTTAAAAGTAATCTTACTTTATCTACCAAATGTATTTGCTTCACTTCTTGTACTCCTTTTTGGTTTTTACATTGCCAATATTGCAAAAAATGTGATCATCAATGGTGCAAAAGGGATGAATATTGATTATGCTGCCCCTCTTGGAAAAACAGCTTATGGTGTTATCGCAATTATCTCTATCTCTCTTGCTATTGGACAGCTTGGCATCGATACGGAGCTTTTAAATATTGCTGCGGAAATCTTTCTTGTTGCCATCGCTGCATCTTTGGCGCTTTCTCTTGGACTTGGAACAAGAGGCGTTTCTGCACAGTTCATCGCAGGAGCGTATGTTCGTGATATGTACGAACCAGAAGACAGAGTAGAAGTGGATGGTGTCATTGGAACAGTTTTATATATAGGAAGTGTAAAAACAATTATCGG
>JAVHRU010000088.1:8405-9854 GCA_036171835.1 Sulfurimonadaceae bacterium
GGTGCCATGTTGATCTCTCCACTGATGGGACCGATTATGGGAATCGGCTATGGAGCTGGGATTAACGATTTTGTTTTGATTCGTACTGCTTTCAAAAACCTTGCTATTGCTACACTCATCGCCCTTTTAACCTCTACTCTTTATTTTTTAATCTCGCCTCTTGATACCGCGCAGTCTGAACTCTTAGCGCGAACGACACCGACAGCATGGGACGTACTTATAGGCTTTTTTGGTGGACTCGCTGGCATCGTCGGTGCAACTAGAAAAGAGATAAGTAATGTTATCCCTGGGGTTGCTATCGCAACTGCTTTGATGCCACCTCTTTGTACTGCTGGATTTGGACTTGCTACAGGTCATTGGAGCTACTTTTTTGGAGCTTTTTATCTTTATACGATTAACTTTGTCTTTATCGCGCTTTCAGCTTTTTTAGTCGTACGCGCATTTAGTGTCACAAAGAAAAAATATGTAGATCCGGATATTGCCAAACGAGCACAACGCTATATCATGATCATCGTTATTGCTACGATCTTACCAAGTTCTTATTTGGCATATCAACTTGTCGGTGAAGAAGTTTTTAAAGCACAAGCAACATCTTTTGTCAATGCACAAATGAACTTTAAAAATACCAATGTTGCTCAAGTAAAAATCGATACAAAAACGCGTGTGCTTAAAGTATTTCTTATCGGAGATCATATTCCAAAAAATGAACTTAACAACATTAGTGCTCGTCTTAATGATGCTGGTCTTAAAAATACTATTTTAAAAGTCTACCAAAATGGTGAGAGAGAAACACTCAATGTTTCAACTCTTAAAGCAGATATCGTGACAGAGCTCTATAAAAATTCTCAAGTCGCAATTGACAATAAAGATAAGCAAATCTTAACACTCAAAACACAAATTCAGAAGCTTTCTACAAGCCGTGAAAACTTTAAAGAAGTTCCACAAGAACTCGAAACTCTGTTTCCAAATATTAAAAATGTTTTCTTATCTCAAGGCTATGATTTAGAAGCAAAAGATAACAACAAAAGTGAAACGAAACTTATCCTCAATGGTGAGACTCGTAAACGCTTGAGTAAAAAAGAACGCAATCAAATCGAAGAGTGGCTCAAACTACGCATGAAAAACACAAATGTCTCTGTCTATATCCACTAAACGGATATAGAGTGAGATTTTTTCACTGACCTTTTAAACGAGCTGTGAAGTAGGTAGTCCAATATAATATCCTTGCATGTAATCAACGTCCATTCTCTTAACAGTATTAAATAGTTCTTCTTGGTTAAAACTACCTGTGAGTAAAGAGAGGAAATACCATTGAGGTACTAACTCATTATGATTTATAATTCCATGTAAAGTATTTTTTAGTGAAGTGAGTAAAAAGTTAGCTAGTTAATTTTAGGTGGTGGCCAATCTCGGAATCGAACCAAGGACACAGTGATTTTCAGTCACTTG
>JAVHRU010000089.1:0-9730 GCA_036171835.1 Sulfurimonadaceae bacterium
CAAAAGCATATTTTATGCCGAAATTGTTATTTGGTGCGTAAGGTCAGTTATATAATATTATGAGTCGTATGATCTTCCACTTTTACCGATACAGAACTATCTGCACTATTTGTGTAGACATCAAATGTATGCCCACTAGTATCTGTTGTTTGTATGGCACTCTTTGTCCAAGCATCAGTTCCCGTTCCATTTTTTAAACTAACAGTATCCGAACTATTATTTCCTAAGATCTCCAAAGTATGATTACTGTCGGTCATACTTACAACATCACTCAACGTTAAATTTAAAACGCTATGGTTGCCATTTGGTGTCAAATTTATGATTTCGATGTTATCAAGTTTACTAAAATCAACAGTAGTAAGATTTACACCGATAGAAAGATCTATTGTATCTATTCCTGCTCCAGCATTTATCGGAGTTGTTCCGTCATACGTATATGTTTTATCAAAAGCTATCAAAAGATTCATATTATGAGTCACTGTATCACCGTCTGTGTCACTAACTGATACACTGAAATTCTGCATAATATCACTACCATCACTTGAAACAGGCGTATGTAATACAAACGCACCTGTTTTAAAGTTTACATCCATACTTTCCCCGCCACTAAGCTGTATAGTCTGTATTGGATTGGCTGTAGTATTTGATGCATCATATGTATAAGCTACATTATGATCATTAGCATTGTTTGCACCTAAATATGTTAACTGCATTACATGCTCGCCATCTGCACCAAAGTTGATGCCGGCAGAACCATTTGACTCAAATAGTTGTCCCGATGTTGTAACCTGCGCTGGAACCATCGCACTAGCTAATTGTGTAAGATCGGTTATTATGGTGGCTGTTCCGCCAGATACAGCTTGAACTTCATTTAAATAATTTTGAGCTTCGGGAGTTATGCTATTGCTGATTCCGATAACGCTCAAGTCAATATGATTATTAGTAATAAAACTGTTCCATGTTGTCAAATATGGCTGATCCAAGTACGTACTGCCGATACTATCATGTACCCCATAATTGGTTGCATCTGTTAGATTCGCTGTATTATCATTGTTTTCATTTGTTGGTACACCATCAGATATAAAAAATGCGACTGTTTTATCTGCAGTTGGAAGATTGACAGAATAATTAGTATATGTTCCTTGCAATCCAGCTTCATAATTCGTGTAATCATATGGGAACAATGGACTACCTCCATTATGGTAGACATTGATACCATTCATTGTCAAGTTGCTCAAGTAAGTTAATGCATCTTTTGATGACATCCACCCTTCGTTCAACGCAGTTGCATTAAATAAAGTTAAATTGACATTCACATTACCTGCATTAGCATATTCATGGATAGTATTTATCAATGCATCTTTTGCTACATCAAACCTTGTTTTATGGGTAACACCCACATAATTTACTCCCATTGAACCCGAGACATCTAACGTTAAAAGTAAGTTTGTATTGACTGCTGCTACTGGGACAACAAGAGCAGAATCGCCGTTAATAACAGGAGCATCATCATGTACCGCTATATCAAGATGTGAACTGTATTCCTTTCCATTTGAATCCTTAACAGTATATGTAAAACTGTCCGTCAAAATATTATTTATAGCTGTCGAGTGGTCAAGTGCATGCACAAGTGTATAAGTATATGCGCCCGTAGTCGTATCTACTACCAGTATATTTCCTTGAGACGTCGTCACAGTTATCTGTCCTGACACAAGTGTATCTGTCGTTCCACCCACAATAGTTACATCAGATAGAGATGTACCGCTTAATCTATCGTTAGTATATAAATTTCCTATGACTGTATCTGGAGCGTTTAAAGGATAAGGATTTGTTCCCGTTTGCAAATGACTTTCATAAACATCGCCTGAATCTGAATGTAATATTGGAATCGGGTTGATTGTAATAGTAAGATCTGCTGTTAAACCGGTGTTGGTTGTGTAGCTTACAACTGGAACAGGTCCATCATAGTTTAATGCTGGAGTAAATACATATGAACCATCTACATTGAGTTTAATTGTACCGACATTAAGGATCGTTGCTGTCGCATCTGCATTGTAAACAGTATTATCTCCAGCAACTTTAAATGTAGCAACTGAAAGTATATTATCTACATCTGTATCATTGCTTAACACCCCATTCGCAGCTGTAACTGTAAGTGTTGTATCTTCATCTGTGTTGCCTATGTCATTTTGAAGAAGGCTTGGATTATCTATCTTAGGTACTATTGGACTTCCGTTATTATCTGAAGTTGTTCCTAGATTATCAAATGGGGCATCACGTAAGGTACTACTTGCCCTAACGGTATTTCCATCAAGCAAAGCAAATAAATCTTCTGTAGAATGGCTTTTTACTTGATTATTTCCTGCTGCCGTTTCATCATTTACTATATCATCTTTTTTATCTTTAGCATCATCCGAAACAGCATCTTCCTTCGTCAAAATACCAGCATTCCAAGCCGTTAATACGCTCTCTTTCGCAATAACGTCACCAACTGTACTTGCATCTTGAACAAGTGAAGCATCAAAAAGTTGCTCTTGTGAACCATACAAAGTTACAACATGATTGTGATCCGTCACCATTGTAATCTTAATAGCTGCCGAAGCCGGATTATTTGTATCACCGAAAATGATCTTATTTTCAGTTATTCTATCTCCAACTTTCAACTCCATGACGTTGCCGGATGCATCTTTCTCATAAAATTTACCAACAATGCTCTGTATAACTCCGATAGGTGTTTTCATAATGTATCCTTTAGATAATGATAATTTTAATTATGTGTTAAGTATAGGAGAAAAAAGAAAAAAGAGCTATTGTCCATAGGGACAATGTTGAAAAAAATTATCTTAATAAGAGAGCAAGAGCGAGGCGATCTTTAATGTTTAGCTTAAAATAGATATGTTTTGCGTGTTCTTTTATTGTTCTTGGAGTGATGTCAAGTTGTTTGGCTATATCATTATATGTAAATCCGTCTTTCAATAAAGATGCGACCTCACGTTCTCTATCACTAAGTTTTTCTAAATTTACTTCCTGTTTTGGATTTGATTTTTCATTGATTTGTAAAATTAGTTTTGTTGTAAATTCAGGATATAACCAGACCATCCCCTCTTCAATCGCATTGATGGCAGAAATCAAAAAGTGTTGTCGCATCAAAGCATTACCATAACCCACAGCACCAAGCATCAAAACATTTTTAGCAGTTTCAAAATCAGGAACACGATGTAAAACTAAAACTCTGTTATCATTAGCATTCAATTTATGCAATACATCTTTACATGTAGGCTTGCATGCAGAATGATTTATCACTATCAAACTAGAGTTTATCTTATATAAATCTTCCAGATCGTAAATAATATGGCACTTTCCAGTGATGCTCTCTTTCCAATAGTCAAGCAAGTTTATATCATCACTGTAAAGTACTATTTGCATAGTTATCTCTCTGTAAACATATATTGCTTAGTCTTCAATATAGGTTTTAAAATATAATCCAATACAGATTTTTTACCGGTTATAATATCCACGTTTACCGTCATCCCAGGAATGATTTTTAAGTGTTTATTTAGATAATTGATATAGTTTTTATCTGTCTTGATACGGACTGTATAAAAAGTATTACCCTTGTCATCTTTGATACTGTCAGGACTGATAAGTACTACTTCGCCTTTGAGCCCTCCGTAGATCGAAAAATCATATGCAGTAAACTTCACGATTGCCTTTTGTCCATAATAGATAAATGCGATATCCGCCGGTTTAACTTTCACTTCTACTAACAGAGTCTGATCGCTTGGCACCACTTCAACGATATTGTCTCCCGGCTTGATAACTCCACCCACTGTGTGTACGTACAATTTTTGTACGATCCCTTTCATAGGAGCACGAACAAGTGTACGATCAACTTGATCTTGGAGTGCAGTTGAGTTTGCATTCGTGCCGCGAAAATCAGATACTGCTTCATTAAGTTTAGTTTTCGCATCGCTTCGAAAAAGATATGTTGCTTCATTCATATTACTTTGAACCTCTTTTATCGCTGCTTGAAGACGCGGAATATCGATAGACGAACTTGCATAGTCCTGAGAGATCTGGTTCGCTTCACGCTGAAGTTTTAAAAAGTCCACTTTTGAACGTACACCCTTCAAGACCATCGGTTCAGTCATCCTGACCTCTTCTTGGATCATATCGAGCGAATTTTTAAGATGATCTTTTTTCATCTTTGCATCTGCAAGCTGATTTTTACTCTGTTCAAGTTTTTCCCGTAAAGAGTTGAGTTTAGAATTTAGCTGCTCTTTGTTTGTTTGAAACAAACTTCTTTCATTAGCAACAAGTTCAGGAACTGTTTTTGTAAGTTCCGGACTTGGATTAAATTCGCCTCCGCTAGCTTCTGCTTTTAAGCGGGCGATTTTTGCATCAAGTGAATTCCCCTTTATAGAGTTTGTACTGTAATTTGATTGTGATTTTTCATTGCTTATTTTCACAAGTACCTGATCTTTTTTGACCTCGTCACCCTCATGAACATAAATCTTTTCGACGATTCCCCCTTCAAGGTTTTGTATCATCTGATTTTCACCGCTGGGAATGATATCTCCAGCACCTCTAGCGATTTCATCAATCTGCGTAAAAGACGCCCAAACAATAAAGACAAAAACGGCCCCAATCCAAAAGAAAAGAACGATGCGAAGTCTTGTAGGTGTTACCTCAAGCATTGCAGCACTCAGGCTGTTCATAAACTCATAATCTCGTGGAGAAAGTTTTTTCTTTGGATCCTTATCCATTAAGTCCTCCTTGAAGTTTTTCAATGATACTTTTCTTCTCACCATCTAATGCCAGTTTTGATTGATGCATCACCATCACTCTGTCTGCAAGGTCTAAAAGGGAGAGCTTTTGTGTTATCAAGATAAATGTCTTATCTTTAAATTCCTCTTGTAAATTCGTAAGAAGTCTTGTTTCTGTTGTTTGATCCATCGCATTGCTTGGCTCGTCCATAAGCATGATAGACGAGTTTTGCATCAATGCTCTTGCAATTGCAACACTCTGTTTTTGTCCGCCAGAAAGACCCATACCACGTTCACCAATAGGCATATCATAGCCTCTTGGATGTGCGTGTATAAACTCTTCTGCGGTACTTATCTTTGCCGCTCGTAAAATATCTGCATCATTTGGATGGCGTTCTGATGAAACAATATTATCTTTAATCGTTCCGCGAAAGAGATGAATATCCTGAGGAACATACCCGATATACTTCCTAAGATCCGCCGGATCAAGCTGAGAGATATCTATACCATCTATCAAAATAGCACCGCTATCAGGTTCATATAATTTTAAAATAAGCTTAGCAATCGTGCTTTTACCTGAGCCGATACGCCCGATAATAGCTACTTTTTCACCTGGATTGATAACGAAGCTTACATTGTCCAAAGCCGGTATTTCAGAGTCCGGATATTTAAAACTTACATTTTGAAACTCTATTTTGCCACTCATCTGTGGAAGTTGTAAAAACTGCTTTGCAGCTGGGCGCTCAGAAGGTTTTGAGATAATATCATTTAAGTTTTTATAAGCTGTTTTCGCATCTGAATAGTTTGTAATAAGTGCCGCGGCCTGCCCTATAGGTCCGACTGTTCTTGATGTAAGGATTACAACACCAATAAGCCCACCCATTGTCAGTTCAAAATTCTTTATAAGATAGACTCCAACCACGACTATAAACACAGTATTGAGCTGGATAAAAAGATTTGTGATTGTCGGGATAGACGAAGAAAGCAGTCTTGATTTAAGATTTTTTGCGGCTATCTCGCCTGTTGCTTCCTCCCATTCCCATTGACGTTTACCAAGCATTCTCATTACTTTTACCGTCTCGATATTTTGGAGTGTCTCGATCAAAATACCATTTTTCTTTGCACTTGCCTCATAAGCACTCTCAATGCTTTCTTGGAGTGGTTTTTTTATAAAAAAAGCATATGCCAACATAAGCAACATCGTAATAATTGGAATCAAAACAAGTATTCCACCTATATAGTAGATCACTGCTAAAAATATAATGGCAAAAGGTAGATCAATAACCGCCGTCATAGTCGCTGTCGTAAAAAATGAACGAACAGATTCAAAATCCTTCAATGTGCTTGCGAATGAACCCACTGAACGTGGATGTTCTGAAAGTTTGAGATCTTGAACCTTCTCAAAAATGATAGAGGACATAATAATATCGCTCTTTTTCCCAGCGAGTTCAAGCATATAAGAACGTGTAAATTTCAGAAATGAATCTAATATATAGACAAAAACTATGCCCAGAGTAAATACTAAAAGCGTTTCCTCTGCATTGTTCGGAATAACTCTGTCATAAACATTCATCGTAAAAAGAGGGGTTGCCAAAACAAAGAGATTAATAAGAAGCGATGCCCAAAGCACATCTTTGTAGATACTTCCTGAGAGTTTTAATGTGCTCCAAAACCAATCTTTTTGTCTTATTTTGATCGTATTTGAGCTTTGTGTATCATACTGAAACTCTTTTTTGATCAAGAATCCGAAGCCAAGATATTCAGCTTCAAGATCCGCTGAACTTACCCACGCTTCAAGCCCTTCTCCCTCTGGATAGATGATTTTTGCCTGTGTTTTATCTTCTGAAAATTTTTCTAAAATACAAGCATTGTCATTACTTAAAAGTAAAATCATAGGAAGCTGAAGTTGAAGAATATCACTTATTTTACGTTCAACCAAAGTAGTTTTAAGCCCAGCACGTCCTGCTGCTCTAGAAAAAAGTGATTTTGATTTTTCAAGAGAAAAGAGTTCCTCATTCCCTTGAATATTATGTATAGGAAGTCCAGCCATCATAGCTTCTGCCGTAAAAGGTTTATGAAAAAGTTTCGTGTAAAGCACTAATATTTGTAATAATGCATCTTGCTTAATAACAGTGGTTTGTTCACTCATGTGGTACCTTGTGTTAGTGTTTACATGTAAGTAGTTTTACCTTACATGTAAGCCTTGTTAATGTGAAAGTTTTGCCTCAATACGACGATTAGCTTGTCGTCCAGCAGCATCTATATTATCTGCGACAGGATCAAGCTCAGCACGCCCAGCAGCCATGATTCTTGAAGCATCTACACCTTCATTGACAAGGGCTGTTTTCACTGAAATTGCTCTTGCCTGAGAAAGCTTCATATTTGCTTCATGTGTTCCAATGCTGTCTGTATAACCTGTTATTTTTACTTTATAAGTTGGATTTTTTTTCAAAAAATCTGCAAATAGAACAACTTTTGAATAAGACTCTTGTAATATCTTTGTCGAATTTGTTTCGAAATTAAGATGTAAATTTTGAGTCAATGGACAGCCATCCATATCAACAGCTGAACCTTTTGGAGTATCTGGACATTTATCTAAAGTATCAACAACACCGTCTCCATCGCTATCTATTACTACAGCGCTGGAAACAACTGGAGCAACTGCAATAGCACATCCATTTTCATCGACTGCTACACCTTTTGGAGTATCTGGACATTTGTCTTGACTATCTAAAACGCCGTCTCCATCACTATCTTTGTTTTCAGGACTTAAAACATACATCGTAACCATAACACGGTTAGAAAGATCTCGTCCTTGTGTAGTTGCATCGTTAAAGAACATATCTTTACCGCCTCTATACTCTACAACGGTCACATTTTTATCGATACCGCCATCAACAAGAGCATCTTGGATCATCAAAGCATACTTTTTACTTTTTTCCATACTAGTCTTTGAGTCTAAAGAGTAACGAAACCAGTGCTGAATTCTACTTGCATAGGCACGTGACTGGACTGATACTTCATTCATATCATCTGTTGGCTCATTCGTATGCCCTATAACGGTGACTATGACTTTGTCACCTTTGGAAGTAGTTTCTTTAATATTATTTATGATCTCTTTGAGATGAGTTTTATACTCTGAGCTTAATGAATCTCCATCAAACCAAAGCATATCAAAACGCTTGATCTGTTTAAAATCTCCATCCATAAAAATATCTGGCTTGACATTAGCACTTGCATTTTGATCCATCAAAGGAGAATAACTATCATCATAAGTTCCAGCATATAAAGAAAAAGAACAAACTAAAGATAATAAAATTGGTTTTATAAGTAATTTTTTCATATTATTGTTCCTTACTCAATTCTGTTTTTTGCGTACTTGAAGATTGCTTTTGAACCTCTATCATTGTAGTACTATTACTGTCTTTCGCACTTTTTTTGCAACCATCAGGCATGATATTATCTCCATGTAAAGAGTTATCACACAGATCAAGGTTATCAGAAATATTGTCATGATCAACATCAAGTTTTGTAGGAACAGTATCTAAAATCTCTTTTGCTTCGCTATTAGTATAAAGATTTACCTGTGATGTATATTTTGCCTCATCTCCTGTAACCGCCATAACCAAAAGTCCCATTGCATCAAGAACTCTGTATTTAGCAAAAAGATAATCGTATTCAGCCTTAGTAATCTGAGAACGAGCATTGATAACATCATTTTGAGATGAAAGAAGATCTAGTAACGATCTACGTCCCAAATCATATTCCTCTTTATAAAGTTCCAATGTTTTATCACTAAACGCACTGTATTCTCTTAAGACTTGAAGCTGTTTACCTATATTCTCATACGCATTCCATGAAAGTTCCAAACCTTCAATGACCTGACGTTTGAGATCTCTTTTAATCTCTATCTCTTGGTCAATACTGCTGACACTTTTTTGTATGTCTGCACTGTCTGCACCACCGCGGAAGAGATTATATGTCAGTACTAGACGTGCACGAAAACGATCATCGGGCTGGTCAAAAGCATTGGTTTTCTGTGCATCATTATAAAACTGACTTACCTCCATATCTACTTTTGGGTAGTAGTCTTTTTTCTTTTGCTTCCAAAGAGCTTGAGCACCTTTGATGTTATAACGACTCACAAGAAGAGAAGGATTGTGATCTACCGCATAGAGTGCTGCTCTTTCTTCACTTTGAGGCATAGGAAAATCAAAATTAGGACGTTGCATCTCGCTTCGCTCTGGCATACGCCCTAAAAGACGTTTAAAATTGTACTCGGTATCATGCGTGTTTGTTTCCTGCACGATATAGTTTGAGCGAGCAAGGGCGAGGGATGATTCTACTTTTTTAACCTCAGAAGCAGTTGTGAGACCAGCATCATAAAGGTCTTTAACTTTTTTATAGATGTCATCATTGATCAGTACATTCTCTTTTTCTATTTTCAAAAGTTCATAAGAACGCATAACGTTTAAATAAGCATTTGTCATCTTAAGGGCGCTGTCATTTGATTTTTCTACGTAGTGATAAGCCGCCGCTAGTATTCTAGCTTCCTGGTAATCTACTTTATACATCGTCCCAAAACCGTCAAAAAGATTTTGAGTCAACTGTAATGATGTTTCGTAATTTGTATAATTGGTATTGGCTACATGATCATATAGTTTCCCCGCATAATTAGTTCCCGCGGTAGCCCGTAAATCTATTGTTGGATAGTACTCCGATTCTGCGATATTGAGATCTTGCTGAGTTGCTCTATAGTTTTTGAGTCGTTCTTGAACCACCGGATTTGTATTTAATACTTCAATAACACTCTCTTTAAGTGTTAAACCAAAAACTGATGATGAAAACATACAGCTTATAGCTGTGAATGATAGAAGACATTTCTTTACCATAAAGTAGCCTTTTTTAGGATTTGTAATTTTATTCTATGATTCTAACACATAATCACAGAATTTTTAGTTAAT
>JAVHRU010000090.1:0-9505 GCA_036171835.1 Sulfurimonadaceae bacterium
TATGCAGTCGTTTATAAATATATTTCTTTAAATTAATTTGATGTTAAAATAACCGTTGTTTCAGATAGAGATTAAATATTTTTATAAGTATATATTGTTTTATCTATATTACAAATCTATCCTCTATCTTAAAGCTAGATGTATCATAGTAACGAAGTATCTTTTTTATCATTTCTCTTATATGTACTTCATGCTGTTAAAAGAGAAAAAACTACTGAATTTAACTCCGCAGTTGACAATAGTACGACACAAGTAGTTCATATTACGTAAATTCAAGTATTTTCAGTGTATCATAAGACTAAAAAAAGAGAAAATATGAGAGTTGGAATAATCGGGCTTGGTTTAATGGGCGGTTCATTAGCACTGAGTCTAAAAAATATGTCATTTATAAAAGAAATCGTCGGTAGCGATCATAATCAAGAGCACCAAAAGCAGGCTCTTGATCTCTGCCTTGTAAAGCAAATTGTTGATTTCCAAGAGATAAAAAAATGCGACCTAATTATCCTTACTGTTCCGGTTGATGGCATTATCTCCATCATCCAACAATTAAAAGATATCCATGAAAATACGACTGTTATCGACTTTGGAGGAACAAAAGAGAAGATTGTAAACTCCATACCTGAGCAGATCCGTAAAAATATCGTAGCCGCACACCCGATGACAGGAACTGAATTTTTTGGACCATATGCGGCCATCGAAGAGCTCTACACTGATAAAGTGGTAGTACTTTGTGATCTTGAAGATAGTGGAGAACATCAAAAAGAGGTAGCTATACGGCTTTTTGAAGCGCTTTCTATGAAGATAAGCTACATGCACGCGCATGAGCATGATCGTCATGCCGCATTTATCAGTCATATGCCGCACGTCATCTCTTATTCTCTTGCAAATACAGTTATAAGACAGGAAAACAGAGATGATATTTTAACCCTTGCAGCCGGTGGATTTCGGTCTATGAGCCGTCTGGCGAAAAGCTCGCCTGCGATGTGGGAGGATGTGTTTAAGCAAAACAAAGGGAATGTTCTTGAAGCGATAGAACTTTTTGAAAAAGAACTGAAAAATTTCAAACAACATATCCAAGATGAAGAGTGGACAGAACTTCACAAAGAGATGCAAGACGCAAACACTCTTTATAATATTTTTTCTTAGAACTTATATTTTTTTCTTAGCTCTTGGAGCTTTTTCTTATCTATGCTCACATTCTGGCCAAGATAAGCTTTTTTCTCTAAAATCTCTATCATTTCCCGCACTTCGTCATCCTCTTTAAACTCAATAAGTTTTGCAAGAAGTGCTTTCGTGTCTTTGTGTGAAACAGGTCCTTCACTTTTCTCTCGACGTAAATATGGCTTAACGATCATAAATCCAGCGCCAAGTAAAAATCCGATAAAAGCTGAAACTCCCATAGCGATATAAGTGAACTCAGTAAAATCTTCTAAGAACCCTTTTGGATTATCAAGAACGCCCTTTTGGATCTTGAGTGGTTCATCTTTTGCGCTTGCACCGCTATTTCCAACAACATCTACATGTAAAGACTCACTACGAAGTATTTTTATTTCATGTGTCTTGGTATCAAAATATTTGATCTCTATTGGTGGAATCGTAAAACTCTTCTCACTTACAAATGCTATTTTTTTCGTGTATTGACTATGATACATACCACTTTTTATAAAGTGCTCAACTTTAGCGTCATCTACAAACACGGAAACATTTGCCACGAAAGGTTTTAACGCTCCGATATCCTCAAAATTTGCAGCTCCACTTAAAGTAAGAGTCGCATTTGCGGCTTCGTTTTGATTGACCTTTGTTTTGTCTATGCTCATATTCAGTTTAATATCACTGCCGACAAGATCCACTCCCGCAGGCAATGCTTTAACATTTACATGTAAGCTGTTTGAGATATATCTGTTCCATATTACATCATTTCCTACGCCACCAAAAAAATCATTTTTCATAGCTTGCTGTGCTAAGCTCATAGTCGCTGGCTTGAGTATCAATTCACCTGCTTTTTGTGCGGCAAGGACGTAAGTGATCTTTGTCACAACGTAGTCTCCATCAACAGTGTCAGGTTCTTGTTGCTGTTTTTTGATCCAAAGCCCATTCATATCTGATGCCTCAAACTTAGAATCAAGGACCTTCATATCACGACGAATTTTAGAAATAAGTGTTACACTAAAAGGCTCACCCACGTAAACCTCTTTTTTATCACTCGTATATTCGAGTGAAAACTTCTCTTTCGCATCTTTTGAAAGCGGGTGGACATCAATTTTAATGGGTGCAGTTTTGAGAATTCCGTTATCTGTTTTAATCAAAATCGGGTTGATAACACAAGAGTGTTCAGGTGCGAAACTGTATGTAAGGGTCAGTGTTTTGGTAAACTTTCCATTTACTCCAGTGACGCTAGTTTGAGATGAAGTTCCCAAAATACTTACCCCACAAAGTGTAGTGATAGATGGTTTTTGAAATCTGATATCGCTTACATGTAAGCTGAAATTGACAATATTTCCCGGAGTTATAGCACTTTGATCGACATCAGCACTCACACCTGCAAAAAGATTTGTGCTTAAGATTAGAGCTACTATTATCTTACCAAGGTTTTTCATTTTTACTATCCTTCTGTGTTTTCGTCGTGCCTAGCTTATACATGTGTGTTGGAGTTCCAGAGTTAAGCCTTTGAAGCCATTTTTGCTCCTCATTGTTACTCATACCATTTTGTGTTGGCTTGTTTGCACTACTCTCTTGATTTTGCTGATCTTGCTTGTTTTGATCTTGATTATTTTGATTCTCTTTGCTTTGATCTTTATTCTGCTGATTGTTATCTTGATTATTTTTGTCTTTATTTGACTGATCTTGCTCTGTTTTATTTTGATCTTTATTCTGCTTGTTTTTTTCTTGCTGCTCTTTTAAAAGTTTCTCTATGAGCTCTTTATTCGTTTTTGCATCTGCGTCACTTTTAAGTGCGAGTGATTGCTTATAAGTGTCCACAGCTTCTTGCAATTCGCCTGATTTTGCATAGCTGTTTGCAAGGTTATATAAAACTCCTGCCTGCTTCTCCTTGTCCGTAAAATTCACTTTTTTGTAAAAATTTGCAGCCTCAGAATATTTTTTGTTTTTATAAAGCGAAGAAGCCACATTGTACTTTATCTCGTTGCCATCATGATCTTTGAGATATTTTTTATACAAAGAGGTACTTTGAAGAAAATCAGAATTTTCATATGCTTTTTTTGCATCACCAAGAAGTTTAAAATCTAAGAGTCCTGCATGTGATGGTGTATCCACCCCTAAAACAAATGCAATAATAAAAGCACTCGGCACATGCACAACTTCGCGTTTACTCATAGAACTGATTGCTAAAAGTAAAAGAAACAAAGCGAATCCGATAGGAATATGAAAAAGTGGTATAAATTTTGTAATCTCTTGAGATTTAAGCGTTTTTTGCTGTACTTTTGTTTCTATCTCGCTTAGCATCTTCTGGATATCACGGTCAGTGTTTACACCCTCGATATAAACGCCTCCTGTCTCTGTAGCGAGCGATGAGATAGAAGAGTTAAGCTTGGAAATGACTATCTTTCCCTTTTGCATCACAAAACCATTATCAGCTTTTATCGGAGCCCCTGAAGAGGTTCCCATACCTAAAACAAAGACCGTAATATGGTGTTCTTTTGCATAAGCGATCTCTTCACTAAAATCCGTGTCATCTCCACCATCACTGAGTATCAACAGATAGCGTTTTTTTTGCTCTTTCATACTCTCTTCAACGCCTGAAAGAAGTTGCATAAAATCTGTACCTTTTTCTGTGATGGAGCTAGGGGAGAGCTGTTTGACAAGAAAAGAGACGGCGTCATGATCAAAACTCAGAGGGGACACAAGATAACCCGCCTTTGCAAAAGCTACAACGCCAATGCGCTCAGTTGGAGCAAGAGCTAAAAGAGAAAGTATCTTATGTTTTGCAAGCTCAAGACGTGATGGATAAACATCGGTTGCAAGCATAGAATCCGAAATATCGAGCCCTATCATAATATCCGCGCTCTTCGCCTGTACTTGTACTTTTCCATCAGGGATAACAGGCTCGGCAAGAGAAATGATAAGTAAAATACCGACGACAAAAAAAAGAGCATTTCTTGCGCGAAGAGTCATTCTCTTAGAGTTTACCCGCAATTTTTTCATTACCTCATCTGAGAAAAATACTGTCTGTTTCTCCTTTTGTGTCAAAAAAAGTGCAAATAATATAATGAGTGGAGGTAACATATAATAGATAAATTCAGGATGTAAAAAGGTCATTCATGTCCCCTTTTATTTATCAAATATATATAAAACATCAAACTGAGTAATCCAAGAAAAAGAGGATAAAAATAAAAATACTGCACATCAGAAAAATTCTGAGATTTAATCTTTGATTTTTCAAGTTTATCTATATCATTATAAATAGACTTTAACTCTGAAGCATCAGCTGCCCCATAAGTTTTGCCTCCCGTTGTACTGGCGATCTGCGCTAAAAGAGCTTTATCAAACTCTCCATCATTTCCTATACCGATAGTATAAACTTTGACTTTCTCTTTTTGAGCCATTTCAAGCGCTACATGTAAGGGTATTTTAGTTGCTTCTGGGGAGTTGTAGCCATCTGTCAAAAGGATGGCAATTTTAGTCTTTGCTTTAGAGTTTTTCAGCAAATCCACACCTTGAGCCAAAGAGTCATACAGAGCTGTGGATTGCCCTGCGATAGAGATATAAAGCTGATTAACAATTTTTTGGACGATATTTTTATCATACGTCAAAGGTGAAGCTATAAAAGAGTAAGCGCCAAAAACAACAACACCAATGTTGTCATCGATACGTTTTGCAATAAAATCTTTGACAATACTTTTAACAGCATCGAATTTTGTCGCGTCCACGTTTCCTCTGTCAAACCCATGCATACTCATAGAATCAGAAGTATCCAAAATAAGTGCTATCGCATAACCCTCTTTTGGCGCCATTTCATAAGGCTGATCTTTCACAGGAGACATAAATGCGAAGATGAGCATTACAATGGAAATCCACTTGAGGATAAAAAGCAAGTTTGAGCGGCTTACTGTATCTTTTGCAAAGCTTTGCGAGTGGGGAAAGTAAAAAGAGGGAAGTTTCATCCTACATAACGAGGCACAGGCTATGAAAAAAAAGATGACAAAGATAAATCTAGGGTGTTCGAAATAAAAACCATCAAACATCAATCATGCCCTTATAAAGTTCTAGATAACTTCTTTCTTCATACTCAAAAGGTCCAACATCTTTTTTGTATTTATATCTTTCTAGCCGAGCTATCAGGTTAAAGTACATCTCTTCATTTCTCGGTGAATCATCTTTAAAAACAAGCCCATATCTCGTGATCTCGTAAGCTGCTTTTTTTGAATCACTAAGATCTACATGTAAGAGTTTTTGATAGGTAGTTCTTCGAAGATTGAGACGATTTTTTGCTTTAATCCACTTGAATGCTAAGTAAAGTACACCTGCAAATACCAATAAAGAAACGATTATTACAGCAATGAAAAGATACAAACTATGGTCTGGTACTTCTAGAAGTGGTTTTATATCTCTTATTTTTATATCATCTGGATTCATTATCTTCTCTCAAATACTCTTTTTAAACTCACACTCGCCACATCATCGGTATAAACTTTCGTAAATCTTATCCCTGCGTTTCTCAAACTTTCATACAAAGATTTATCATGCGCATGGACTTTTGCCGCATAGTGCTTGACACTTTTTTCGTTGAAGTCGCCCTCTAAAGTAGTGCCATTCTCAGGGTCCATCAGTGAGGAAAAGCCCATAACCGGAGGATGTTCTTCCAATCTATCTCGCACGATTATGGCAATGACTTCATGTTTTTTTGCCAAAACTCTTAGATCTGGTATCTCAAAAAAATCTGCTATCAAAATAATAAGCGACTTTCTTTTCAACCTTTTATACAGAGTATCAGCCATTAACGCATAATCCGCTTTTTGATGAAGCGGGTCAAACTCTAAAACTTGAGCGACATTTTTTGTTACAAAGCTCATCTTTTTAGTCGGCTTTGAATTACTGATCATCTTGTCCGTAAAAATATAAGAACTAAGCAGATCTCCATTTTTAAGAGTGGAGAAACTCAGCAGTGCTACGAGCTCGGCGATCACATCTTGTTTAAATTTTTTACTTCCAAAATAGACACTACCATTTAACATCGTTGCGACAACAACATTAAGTTCTCGTTCCTCTTTAAAGATTTTGATGTATGGAGTCTGCATCTTGGCCGTGATATTCCAGTCAATATGGCGGATATCATCTCCTGGCATATACTCACGGAGCTCTACAAAGTCATATCCCTCGCCCTTAAAAATGGAAGGATTGTTTCCGCTCATCTCACTAAATACTTGGCGACGAGCACGGACGAGTATCTTTTTTAATTTACTCATGATATTCTCTTAAGGAATCGGAACTGTTTTGACAATTTTATCGATTAAAGAATCTGTAGTTATTCCCTCGGCTTCAGCTTCATAAGTCAGTACTAAACGGTGGTGCATAATCTCTTTGACTATATAAGCCACATCAACAGGAGTCACGAAATCTTTTCCTCTTAAAAATGCCATCGCTTTTACCGCTTTAAACAAGTCAATACTCACACGAGGACTTGCACCAAATTGAATATACTCAGCTATGTCTTCAAGTCCATACGCACTAGGATTGCGTGATGCTTCTACGAGTTCAATCATATACTCTTCGACCTCGGCATCTATATGGATGGCTTTTACAGCTTCTTTGAGTTGTATAAGATCGTCATGACTGATCACTGTATTTATCTGTTCATTCATACCACTTGAAATACGTCTTGCTATCTCTAGCTCTTCTTCTTTAGTATTGTAACCAACATCGAGTTTAAGCATAAAACGGTCAAGTTGAGCTTCTGGAAGCTGATATACGCCCTCTTGTTCAACAGGGTTTTGAGTAGCCATAACAAAGAATGGAGGAGAAAGCTTAAAACTTTCTTCACCTATCGTCACTTGACGCTCTTGCATCACCTCAAGTAGTGCTGATTGCACTTTTGCTGGAGCACGGTTAATCTCATCTGCTAAAAGAAGATTTGTAAAGACAGGTCCGCGTTTTATCTTAAATTCATTTGTTTTTGGATCATAAATCTGAGCACCTAAAATATCTGAAGGAAGTAAGTCTGGTGTAAACTGAACACGTTTAAAATCTAAACCCAAACTTTGAGACAGCGCTTTAACAGTGGTTGTCTTTGCAAGTCCTGGAACACCTTCGATTAGAACATGCCCTTCACAGAGCAGTCCAATAAGGAGTCCGTCTATCATTTTCTCTTGACCTATGACGACTTTCGCGACCTCTTTTTTTATCTCGTTTATTTTAGAAATCATAGTTTTTTCCTATTACGGGTATTTATTACAAGGTGTAGTATAACTTAGTCGGAGTAAATAAATACCAAATAGCGCATAAATCACAAATCTTTTTAAAAAACTCTTGACTTTAGAAAATATTTTTACTATAATTCCCATCCACAAACACCCATGTTTGTTTCTGTCTCGTTAGCTCAGCTGGTAGAGCACGTCACTTTTAATGATGTGGCCGATGGTTCGAATCCATCACGGGACACCAGTTATAAAAATTGTTTGTTTTTACAAACCACACAACGTGGCTCCATCATCTAATGGTTAGGATTCAAGGTTTTCATCCTTGCCATAGGGGTTCAAATCCCCTTGGAGTCACCACTTTTTCTTTAAACTTTCCTATTTTAAACATTTTTATAAAATTTCAACTTTTTACTCTTCATCGTATCTTTTATGCAGCTCTTTAGCTTGTGCAACTGCTCTTGCAAATGTTCTATGCATATATTTTTCCCCTATCAATGAAACAATATTATCTTTTTGTAAATCTTTAAAAACATTGTCGTTTGTACCGGAAGTAAATACAACCGTACCATTATCTTTGAGTAATTTTATAGTTTGTTGGAAATTATGGAGCGCTGTTGAATCTATAAAGCTTACATGTCTCATTCTGATAATTAATATTTTAGATGAGATACCTCTTTCTTTTATAAGTTCTGCATATTGTTTTGCTGAGGCAAAAAACAGAGGACCGCCAATTTCATAAACAGATATCCCTTGTGGAAGGTTTTCATAGTTTTCTATATCATCTATATCATCACTTACAACCAGTTCGTGACCATTAACATCTGCCATTCTTTTCATAAATAAAAGTGCTGATAATACGATTCCAACTTCAATAGCAACTGTCAAGTCTACTAGTACAGTAAGTATAAAAGTAGAGAGTAATACGATGTAATCAAATGGTGAACCCTTTAAAATGGATATAAAAGATTTCCATTCACTCATTTTATAAGCAACTACTATTAAAATTCCCGCAAGACAAGACATTGGTATAAGTTTTGCAGAATCTATAAAAAGAAGCATAATTAAAAGCAAAACTAAAGAATGTGTTATACCAGCTATTGGTGTTCTTCCACCATTTTCTACATTGGTTGCAGTTCTTGCGATTGCTCCTGTCGCAGGAATTCCACCAAAAAATGGTGTAACAATATTTGCTATACCTTGAGCGATCAATTCCGTATTAGAGCGATGACTTCCACCAATCATTCCATCTGCGACAACTGCCGATAAAAGAGATTCTACACCGCCCAATAAAGCAATAATAAATGCAGGAACCAAATATGTAGACAAATTAGCCAATTCAAAATGTGGAAAAGAAAAAGTTATGCTATTGGATATTGTGCCAAAAAATGTCTCTATCGTTGTAACGGGAAGATTAAGAAAGTGAACTAAAAGTGTGATTGAAACGATAGCAATAAAGGAACCCGGAATCTTAGTCGTAATATATTTAAAATTGGTAGTTATGACAATGGTGCCGACAGTGATGGCTAAAGCATAAAGGTTAGTATTATTGATATGCTCAATATAAACAATCCATTTTTCAAAAAATGCTGATGGGAGCTTATCTATATTTAATCCTAAAGCATCTTTAATCTGTGTTGTAAAAATAACCAAAGCGATTCCACTTGTGAAGCCAACAATCAATGGATGCGGAAAATATCTTAATAAATTCCCTAATTTAAATAGTCCAAACAGAATTAAGATCACTCCTGCCATTATGGTCGATATCAAAAGCCCATTTATGCCGTATTGCTCAATTATCCCGTATAAGATAATAATAAAAGCGCCAGTAGGACCACCGATTTGTACTTTACTTCCACCCAAGAGTGATATTATAAAACCTGCAACGATGGCGGTAATAATCCCTTTTTCTGGCGAAACGCCTGAGGCAACAGCAAAAGCAATGGCAAGTGGTAATGCCACAATACCGACAATTGTACCGGCAATCATATCCGCAAAAATCTGTTCTCTTGAAATGCCATTTTTAATTAATGTGAAAAATTTTGGTTCAAACATTCTATTTACAATCCTCCTTAAGAGTTTTGATATAAGATTTTATATCGAAGTATTATAGCATTTTTACTCTGTTTGTCACA
>JAVHRU010000091.1:0-9322 GCA_036171835.1 Sulfurimonadaceae bacterium
AAAGATGTGAATGATACATATGGACACCTTGTTGGAGATAGCGTACTTGTTGAGTTTGGAGAAATACTAAGAGTGAATGTTCGCAAAACGGATGTTGTTGGTAGATGGGGTGGCGAAGAGTTTGTGATAATTTGCTCATCAAATACTCTTAATCAGGTATCTGAATTAGCAGAAAAGTTACGCATTCTTATAGAAGTATATACTTTTGGCACAGTTGGCAAAAAAACAGCTAGTTTTGGAGTGGGAAGTATTCGAAATAATGAGAATGAAATGGATCTAATACGGCGAGTTGATAGTGCAATGTATGAAGCAAAAAGGCTTGGTCGCAATAGAGTTGTAAATGCCTAGAAAATTTATGTAAATTGCTCAAATAGTTAGTTTTTTAAGTTATGTGTGTTACAATTCCAAGATTTTATACTTAAAAATAGGAGCTATGATGGCACTAATCGATGATATTAAAGAGGTTGTTGTAGAACAACTAAGCGTTAATCCAGATGAAGTAAAAGAGGATTCAAAATTCGTTGAAGATCTAGGGGCAGATAGCCTAGATGTTGTTGAACTAGTTATGGCTCTTGAAGAGAAATTTGATATTGAAATCCCTGATGATGAAGCGGAAAAAATTCAAACTGTAAAAGATGTAATGAACTACATAGAAAGCAAATAATTGCAATTTGGGGCCTTAGTGCCTCATTCCATAAGGTACTTTTAGATCTGTTTTTATTATAAAGATATGTCTAAGAGTATTGAAACAACAGAAAATATAGGAGTAAGAAATATGAAAAGAGTCGTAGTAACTGGTATAGGGATGATAAATTCACTAGGTAATGACAAAGAAACTTCATTTAAGGCTATGTGCGATGGTGAATGCGGGATAGATACTATCACCATATTTGATCCAAGTGATTACTCTGTTACGATTGCAGGGGAAGTAAAAGGTTTTGATCCTGAAACAGTTATGGACGCAAAAGAGGTTAAAAAAGCTGATAGATTTATCCACCTTGGATTAAAAGCCGCACAAGAAGCTATGGCAGATGCAAAACTTGGTGATGATATTGATCACGAACGTTTTGGTGTGTGTGCTGCTTCAGGTATTGGCGGTCTTCCCGCGATAGAAAAAAACTCTATTATCATTGAGACCAAAGGTCCTCGTCGTATCTCTCCATTTTTTATTCCTTCTGCACTTGTAAATATGCTTGGTGGTTTTGTATCGATTGCGCATAATCTTAAAGGTCCAAACCTTTCGTCTGTGACTGCGTGTGCAGCTGGTACTCATGCTCTTGGTGAAGCTTGTAAGACAATTATGTGTAACGGTGCTGAGCGCATGCTTGTTGTTGCAGCTGAGTCTGCCATAATAGGTGCAGGTGTTGGCGGTTTTGCTGCTATGAAAGCTCTTTCTACAAGAAATGACGATCCAAAACATGCTTCTCGTCCTTTTGATGCTGGACGCGATGGTTTTGTTATGGGTGAAGGTGCTGGAGCACTTGTTGTAGAAGAGTATGAATCAGCAGTTGCTCGTGGTGCTCATATTTACGCTGAAGTTATTGGTTTTGGTGAAAGTGGTGATGCAAGTCATATTACAACTCCAAGTCTTGATGGCCCACTTCGTGCGATGAAGGCTGCATATAAAATGGCAGGTTCACCAAAACTTGACTATGTCAATGCACATGGAACAAGTACTGCCATTAATGATAAAAATGAAACTATCGCTTTGAAAGAACTTCTTGGTGGTAAAGAAAATTGTCCTCCAATGAGTTCGATTAAAGGACAAATTGGTCATTGTCTTGGTGCAGCGGGTGGGATTGAAGCTGTTGTTTGTCTTATGGCAATGCGTGATGGAATTATCCCTCCGACTATCAACTATGAGCTACCTGATGAAAATTGTGATCTTGATTATGTTCCAAATAAAGCGCGTAAAGCTGAATTAAATGTTGTTATGAGTAACTCATTTGGTTTCGGCGGTACAAACGGCGTTGTCATTTTCAAAAAAATCTAAGGACCATATTTGGCAACATATCTTGATTTTGAACAAAAAATAAAACAAATACAGGAAGATATCGTGAGTGCAGAGATGCGTCGCGATAACCAAGCTGTTGAAATATTAAAAGTAGACCTTGATAAAGAGGTCGCTAAAACCTATAAAAATCTTTCTCCTTTTCAAAAGCTTCAACTTGCACGTCATCAAGATCGTCCATATGCACTTGATTACATCAATGTCTTGATGCATGATCATTATGAGATACATGGAGATCGTCATTTCAGAGATGATCCTGCAATTGTATGCTACCTTGGATATATCGGTGAAGAAAAAGTCATGGTTATAGGTGAGCAAAAAGGGCGAGGGACTAAAAATAAGCTCAAACGCAATTTTGGTATGCCAAATCCAGAAGGTTACCGTAAAGCACTTCGCGCTGCACAGATGGCTGAAAAATTTCATATTCCGGTATTGATGCTTATTGACACTCCGGGTGCATATCCTGGGCTTGGTGCGGAGGAAAGAAATCAAAGTGAAGCGATTGCAAGAAACCTTTTAGAACTTTCAAAACTAAATACTCAAACAGTCTCTATAGTTGTTGGAGAGGGTGGAAGTGGTGGAGCTTTGGCAATTGGTGTTGCAGATAGACTTGCTATGATGCGTTACTCTGTTTTTAGTGTTATTTCACCTGAAGGGTGTTCAGCTATTTTGTGGAACGACCCGACAAAAGTGGAAACAGCAACAAAAGCACTCCGAATCACGAGTGAAGATCTTAAAGAGTTGAATCTTATCGATGATGTTATTGATGAGCCACTTATCGGTGCTCATCGTGATAAAGAGGGTGCTGCTGCTGCTTTAGGTGAGTATTTTTTAAATCAATTAAAGCAATTGCGTACTCTTAACGACGAAGAGAGAATGACACAGCGTTACAATAAACTTGTAAGCGTAGGTGAATTTTCGGAGTAGATTTACTCCTCTTCATCCATTTTTAGTAGAGGATCAAACTTTGGTCTTTTTAATCTTCTTTCATTTTTAGAGAAATTTATCAACTCTTCCGCAGTTTTTACATTTTCCCCAACCAAGTCCAAAGATTTTGTAAATAATTTTGCTGTTGTTATTGCGTCTGAAAGAGCTCTATGATGTGTCGCGTCCTTATGGAGATCTAAAAGATCGTTAAGATATGAAAGTCCATATCTATAAGACTCTATGGTTCTCTCAGCTAGATTAATACTACACAAGTGACGATTTAAAATAGGACTTAAACCTATTTTTTCCATCATAGAAGAGACAAATTTAAAATCAAATTTGACATCATGTGCCACAAAGACAGTATCTCCTAAAAATATTTTAAAATCTTGCATAACATGTTTCAGAAAGGGCGCATTTTTGGTATCTTCTACTGAAATACCTGTGATCTCAGTAATATGTCTGTTGATCTCTTCACAGTGAACTAAACTCTCGAATGTATCAATGATCTCACCATTTAAAATCTTTACAGCGCCAATCTCTATGATCTGATGTTTATCTGCTTTAGAGCCATTGGTTTCAACATCTACTATACAAAATACTGTGTCTTTGATCGGCAAAAATTTTGTTGCATAGTAATAAAGCGCATTGTATCGGATAATATCAAGTCCCTGTGCCCGCCACATTTCAAGTGTAAACTCTATATCTTCATTTTTAAGTTGAGATTTTATAATTTCATATGAGAGACCACAAGTCGATAGCTTGGATAAACTTTTTTTATCAAGTATAAAATTACCGAGCATTTTTTATAAACTCTCTTACTTTTTGGTGATCTTTGATCCTTTTACTTTTTTCTACTCCACTACTGACATCTACACCATAAAAACCATACTTTATGACATCAGCTACATTTTCCGGTTCAAGGCCTCCGGCTAAAATAATTTTCGAGCAATCAATATTGTCAAACCACTCAATATTGATACGTTTTCCTGCTCCGCCGTAGCTTTCGCAATAAGCATCGATGAGTCTGAACTCATCAGAAAACTTTAAAACATCCTCTTTCGTCTGTGCTCGAACTACTTTAATGTGTGGTATTTTAAGAGAATCGTAAAGCTCTTTGGGTGCATCAAAATGGATTTGTGCCAAAGTCGCCTTTACATGTAAGCATATTTCATCGATTCTAGCTGCATCTTCGTTGACAAAAAGAGCGACTTTTTCAATAAAAGGAGGAAGTCTTTTGATAATTTCTTTGGCATCTTCTTTGTTTATATATCTCGGAGATTCCTTATAAAATACAAATCCTAAAGCATCAGCACCGGCATTGATAGCTGCCATTGCATCTTCATAAGAGGTAATGCCACAGATCTTTGTTCTCATACGTGCAGGCTGTCTATCGCGTCTTTGAGTGAGTCATGTTTAAAAACATAACTTCCCGCAACACATACATCAACTCCAGCATCCTTGAGCATCTCTATATTTTGATCTGTTACGCCACCATCAATTTCTATAAGACAGTTTGGATTTATAGCATCTCTGATCTCTTTTAAACGTTTGATTTTTTTGACAACATTTGGAATAAAGCTCTGTCCTCCAAATCCAGGATTAACACTCATAACTAAAACCATATCAAGATCTTCGATAAGATATTCAATAGCTTCAGGCGGTGTATGAGGATTTAAAACGATGGCTGGCTTGATACCAAGTGATCTAATCTTTTGAATAAGCCTGTGAGGATTTTTTTCCTCTTCTATATGAAAAGAGATATATCCAGGTTTTAAGGGTGCAAAAAGTTCAACAAAGAAAGTGTTATTTTGTACCATAAGATGGATATCTAAAGGCTTTGTAGCTGCTTTTGCGATAGCAGAAACTACGACAGGCCCGATTGTAAGATTAGGAACAAAATGTCCGTCCATCACATCAACGTGAACCAGATCACATCCAGCTTCGCATATTGCCTTTACATCGTGTGCAAGATTACCAAAATCAGCTGAGAGTACGCTAGGAGCTACAAGCATAAATCGCCCTTTATATTTTTTTGAAATTTTATCAAAACTCTCTACTGTAAAAGCTTAGAAGAGTTTTTATAACTACCTTGTAAGAAAAAATGTAAAATTATCATCATTAAAACTCATATCTACTTGTACACCTTTTTTGGATGAAGCAACTTCCAAGAGGCTTTGGGCCGTTGCATAAGTACGTGGAAGAGTGATGTCTACACTGATCTTTTTTTCTGAGAGCAAAGTTTTTGTACGTCCGCCAATAATATTGACAAATTCTGCTAATGCATCTAAAATCTGATTTACATCATTTGTTTCTTCTCCAATAAGAAGGGCACAGCTTTTTTTAGCTACTTCTTTTGGAAATATAAGAATAATCATACCATCTATAGCACCATAAAAACCAATAGAGCTTGCCATCTTATCTTCTATATTTTCAATAGCTAATGTTTGCATATTCGCTGATATTTTAACAGCTTTTGCGTTTGTCATCATTTCTATTGTTGATACCGTAGCATCTATGAATTCTGAAAGTTCTTGAACTATAGTCTTGGTGAGTGAACGCTTGTTCTTAACAACAGCTACACTGCTTCCACCGAGTTCTTCAAGAAGGTCTTTGTCCTTTAGTATATCATCCATATTCTCAAAAAACATCAAACCAGAATCTTCAAGCTCATTTTTGAAGGCTGTAGGAGTTTTTTCAAAGGTCATGCCTACAAAACAGATTGTCGCGTTATATTCTGCAGCAGCAGAAGAAAGTTTAGCTAAAAAGTTTACCGCATGAACATTCATGGAGATCACTTTATAGGCATCAAATATAAAAAGTCGAAAACCGACATTGAGAGAGTTGGTGTGATATGTGATATTGAAAGTATCGCTAATTTCTGCATCTAAAAAGCCTGAAACTGTATAGATGATAGCATTTCCAGTGACGCGAGTGGCAACTTTTTGCCCCATAAGCCCAAGTCTGGTATTTTCTATGATGACATAATAGGTGTCTTCATGCATAGATTTTTCATCAAACTCCTCTTTTGTTTGAGCGATGACAGGATTGTGCCCATGGTCATAGAGTTCAATTGCTAATGCCGAACGCTGTGAAGGATCAGAACTATATAAAAGAACAGTTTTATCTTTTACGCTATAAGAAGATGAAAAAAGTTCTGCAATTTTTGAGGTTTTAAAGAGCGAAAAGGAGAGACTATCTTTATAATAAGTCATAATCGCTTCATATTTTTTATGATCATAATCACAGATACCTACAGATATATGGTTCTTTGTTCGAATTCGAAGTAATAGTTTTACAAAAACGTCTAAACCGTTTAGATTAAAGAAGATCACTTTCTTGAGCGAGACTAAAAGCATATCAATTTTTAAATGTTCAGTCGCGTTTATATCCTCTATCGTAAGATAAGAAGGTGCATTGTTTCCATCTAAAAATCCTTGCGGATAAAATATTCCAATTCCATCTTTTACGACTGCTCTCATGATTGTACTTCCATTAATTGCATAAAATCTTCATAAATATCCATCACATACTCAGTGTTAAACTCTACAAAATCGTTGAGTCCTGCTTCGATAAACTGAGGTTTTGAAAGCTGATAAAAAAGTAAAAGATGCATCCATTTGCCTAGTTTATTGAGATCTGCATCCATGGATGGTTTAATCCCTGATGAAGCTAAAAGAATAGTCCCAACAGATTCTGGCATCTGCCAGACTTTAGAGATATACTTTGATATGTCAAAAAGATCAAGCTTTGTGAGTCGCTTGAGTATAGTATTATAATCGAGATTTTTCGCACTTCGCAGTAGTTGTACATTTTCTATATTATCTTTAAAAAGTGCTTCACAAATGATGATGCTTGATGGCAAAAGTGTGATTGCACTTTCTATATCTTTATCATCAACACCAAGATGAATAAGGATGTTATGCCAGTTTCTACTGAGATCAGCTTGTAAATCACAAAAAAGATGTTGATTCATTTTAAATAAAACCCATTTATTCGGTGATAGAAGAGTGAGCAAATAGTTGTATAGAGACTGTTTAGCCGCATTGGCACCTAGAATACTAAAGATTTGCGGTAGCTCAGTGATCTCATTTTTAAAACCATATATAGGTCGGTTGACAAGAGTTTTGAGATATGCCTTGAGAGCCAAATCCTCTTCCGCTACCCTTGCGGCTTTATTAAGATCCCCAGCATTTACATGAAAGATAGTTTGATTTAAAATAGCAGGCGTAGGCGGAATTTTTTTGATGTATTCTTTGATATCTTCAGGTGTAACCATTATTGTTCCAATCTATGTTATTACAAACGATTTTATCTCTTTGCAGTTTAATAGATAATTAAAAGCAATAAAATATCCTCTTAAGTTGTAGTTTTGTTTTGGTTGGCTATAATTCGCAACTTAAATTTTTGTACAAGGGAGCCTAGATATGGCAAGAAGATGCGCTATCAGTGGCAAAGGCCCAATGAGTGGAAATAATGTTTCTCATGCAAAAAACAGAACTAAACGTCGTTTTTTACCAAACTTGAGAGTTGTTCGTGTTACATTAGAAGATGGAACAACGAAAAAAATTAAAATTTCTGCAAAAGAGCTTCGCACACTAAAGAAAAAATCGTAAGCATTGGGGATTTTAATCCCTGATCTTTGGTAAAACTCTTTTTGAGAGTTTTACCACTTCTGTAACAATTTCTCCACACATTTTATTATATAATACTCTGCAAAACAATATAGGAAAATAATAATGTATATTTTAAATAGAATTGACACCGGTGTTTGCGCAGCCGATGGATTTTTTGCTGATGGAATCAGTGCTGGTTTAAAAGCCAATGATGCCCTAGATATGGCATTTATCTATAGCGATACAGTTTGTGATATTGCTTCAACTTTTACTACAAATAAGATGACAGCCGCTCCGATTCGCCATTTTAAAAACAAGGGTGATTTCAAAACAAACTTTGTCATGATTAACTCAAAAAATGCAAATGCGATGACAGGCCCAAAAGGGATTTCGGATATTGATGAGATTTTAGAAGCTTTAGAGATTGATGGACTTGTAAATCCCGTGATGAGTTCCACGGGTGTTATCGGTGTGAGAATTCCAAAAGAGAAAATCATCGCAGGTGCAAAAAAGTTTGATCTCACAAAAAGAGAACCGCAAAACGCAAGTAAAGCGATCATGACAACGGATAGTTTTTCAAAAACTATCGCTTTTGAAGTTGTGTTGGAAGATGGAAGTAAATTTCATATAGGCGCGATGGCAAAGGGTGCTGGGATGATCAACCCCGCGATGGCAACGATGCTTTGTTTTATCACAACAGATGCAGATATTCCTCAAAACAAGATGCAAAAGTTTCTTGATAAAACGGTCAAAACGACTTTTAATGCTATTAGCGTTGACGGTGATACATCTACAAATGACACTATCATTCTTTTTGCAAACAAAAAAAGTGGCGCATATCATAAGGATGCCTTTAAAGGTGCTCTATATGAAGTGATGAAATTTCTCGCACTAGAGATGGTTCGTGATGGCGAAGGTGCTACAAAAGTTGTTACTTATAATATTACGGGTGCAAAAAACGATGAAGAAGCTGAAACGGTTGCAAAAGCACTTTCAGACTCTCTTTTGGTTAAAACTGCATTGTATGGCGAAGACCCAAACTGGGGACGTATCGCTTCTACTGTGGGTGCAAGCGGCGTTACATGTAAGGAAGAAACTCTCAAAATATCTTTCAATGATCTATGTGTCTATGATAAAGGTGAGATCTACTTTGACAAAGCTATGGAAGTTGATGCTGCGGCAATCATGAAGCTTCCAAGTTTCACTATCAGCTGTGATCTTGGAATAGATGATGGAAGTTTTACTGCGTATGGCTGTGATCTTGGATATGAGTATGTGAAGATTAATGCGGATTATAGGACGTAATTAACTTTCCATACTTTTTCTTCGCAAAAAAGTACTAAAAAGCTCTTGCAACGGCTTCGAGCTTGCCTTTGGCAAGTTCCCAAGAAATAAAAACTCCATTCCTAAAAACATAAAACTCGGGCAAGCCCTCAGACAGTTATGTTTTCTTTACGTCATTACATTTTTCTTTCTTGGCTCTGCAGATGTTGCAACTGACAGATAAATTTTTGCGACGTTCTCTTTGTGTCACTTTGGATTTTAGCTTTTTTGACAGAGTGAAGTCGTGAAGAAAATGCAACTGTTTGAGAGAACGCAGTGAAGGAGTTTTGCATTTTTAGACGTAGCGACCGAAACAAAGCGTAAAGAAATCCATCTTGCTGACACGCTTTTTGGTTACTTTTATAAAAAAGTGACAAATAAGAATTACCATTTTTATGAAAAGGTAGCAGGTTCGGTTAAATGGGTAAAAAAGTTTTAGTTATAA
>JAVHRU010000092.1:0-9186 GCA_036171835.1 Sulfurimonadaceae bacterium
TTTTTGCGCGTAAGTATAGCATATTTTGATATATGAACGTCTCTTTGATAGTGAATTCAACTAAGTTTTGTATAATTCCACAAATAAAATTGAAGGTTCTTTTTTGAATACAAAAGTAGTCGTTATTGGTGGTGGATATGGCGGTTTGCGCGCCATCGAATTTTTAGCAAAACATGATAATGTTGACATAACACTTATTGATAGTAATCCTTATCATTATTTGCAAACTGAAGCCTATGGATATATAGCAGGGCGATTCGACATTCATGAGATTGCTATTGATCTGGAAAAATGGTGTCAAGGTTTTAAAAAGAAAGTTAATTTTCATTATGAAAAAGCGACATTTATCGACTATGACAAGCAAAGTGTAAAAACGCGAAATCAAGAAATTGCTTATGATTATCTTATCGTAGCAACAGGTGCTAAAACGAATTTCTTTTCTTTTATAGAAGGGCTCAGAGAAAACAGTTACGGTGTAAAAAATCTTATGCGTGCTTATAATTTTAGAAAACAGTTTGAAAACCTTATCTATAAAAAGCTCCAAAATGAAGAATTTAACAGTGGCGAGGATATCAATCTTGCTATAGGCGGAGCGGGGCTCAGCGGGGTAGAAGTAGCCGCTGAGATGGCGTATGTTATTGAAAGTTACAGTAAAACACTTGGTGAAAGAGCAAAAGCAATTAAGATAGTTCTTATCGATGCGAGTGATACTATTTTACCTGGCATGAGTCCTTATATTATTGACAATACACAAAAAAGACTTCAAAAGCTCGGTATTCAGATAATGACAAGTGCCTTTATCAATAATGTTGATAGCACTACTATTTACTTTAAAAATGGTGAGCAGCTCAAGTATCAATTTATGATTTTTACGGGTGGCATAAAAGCTTCTAGCATAGATGGTAAATATAGCAGTGAAAAAAATAGGATAGATCAATTGATTCCAGATAAACAACTTAACATCAACAATACAAAAAATGTTTTTGCTATAGGTGATTGTGTTGAAATGAGAGACAAGCATGGAAATATGCTTCCACCGACAGCACAAATAGCTGAAAAAAGTGCGGAGTATGTTGCGAAGAATATACTTCAAATGATGGCCGATAAAACAAGTAAACCTTTTCATGCGGAAGTCAGTGGTATTTTTGTCGCGCTTGGTGGGAAATATGCTGTGGGAGAGATGTTTGGATTTTTAAAAGTAAAGGGATATAAAGCATATCTACTTAAAAAAGCGATAACATATGCATATTTTCTTGGTCTTCATTTACGAATCAATGCAGGATATAAAAATAGGATAAAAGATCAATCTTAAAAAGATGTTCTGTAAGAATAAACGAAGAGAAATGAAGCCTTTTTAAAAGGCTTCAAACTACCTAATATAGATTATGAACAGCTTCCGCCACCACAACAAGTGCTAGCTTCTTCTACAGTTACTTCTACTGGAGTTGATTCCCACACACCGTGTTTTGTACAGTAACCATGTGCAACAAGGTTAAGTTTTTTACCCATTGGACGGATATTGAAAGTTACTTCTGAATGAGATTTTTCATTTCCAAGAGTACCTGGTACAAAAGTAGCCATCGCTAGTTTAGTTTCACCATTGAAAAGAGTAATGCTTTCGATATAGTGATCAAAATCATCTGGATGAGTATATTCATTACCCATTTTTACATTTACTGCAAGCATTTCGCCTTTTTTAGCATCACCCATTACCGTGATAAATGGAGAGTGACGGTCAATAAGATCTTTTTTAGCTTCCCTTTCTACAGTGTCTATATCAACGTATTTGTTAATTGTTGGCATTTTATTTCCTTGTTTTGTATGATTTTATGAAGTGAAGTATATCGCTATTTTCTTGCGAATAAACATAAAGAAGATAATATTTGTCTTCTTTAAGAAATATTTCAATTTAACACTACTGTAACGCTTTTTTATTAGAATGTACTTCCAAATCTTCTGCCTTTACAAAGTTTGGCGACTATGAGGCAGAAGATGGCGACTAGCACCGAGATAATTCTATCATTGTTTTCTAAACTAAATAGTAATAGCTCTCTTGGTGTAAAAATATTTAGGGAGAATAAATGATAAAAGCAAATAAAATAGGTTTATCTTTGGTGGCGATCTCTATAGTGAGTTCACTTGGTGCAGAGAATCTTCTCTTAGACAGTTTAAGTGTTACCGCGACAAAATTTGAAAGAGAGACAAAAGAGGTCCCTCAAAGTATAGCAGTTATCAATAACCAGCAAATAGAAGATACTAATGTCTTAAATGTCAAAGATGCTATCAGCACAATTCCTGGCGTTATAGCAGCAGATAAAAATAATGGATATGACAGCCGTTTGATAATCCGTGGAGCAGGGCTTAAAGCAAACTACGGCATACGAGAGATCATGGTGATGCGCGATGGTGTTCCTATGACCGATCCTGACAGTTTTACACGTATGGATTTTATTGATGTCGATGATATTGAGAGTATTGAAGTATTTAAAGGTCCGGGGTCTATCTATGCGGCAAATGCAACAGGTGGGGTTGTATTTATAAAATCAAAATCTGTTTTTGATACAGACAATAATCGCTTTAAACTGGGATATGGCTCTTTTAATACCCTCAATGCAAATATCAAAGCCTCTTATAAAATAGATAAATCAAACTATGTGGGTGTCAGTGTCACTCGTCGTCAATCTGACAATGACTGGAGAGAATGGAATAAATTTGATACCACACAGGTAAGTCTAAAATATGGACACTTTTTTGAAGATGATTCCTCTTTGGAAACAGAATTATCATATTCAGATGCAAATCTGCAACTTCCCCAAAGCTTGAAACAAAGTGGATTTGATCTTTATAAAAGTACTGGTAAATCTGAAAATACAACGGCTGAGGGTGCATGGCAAAAAAGTGGGCGTTATTCAAAAAGTCTGTTTCTAAATCTTAAATATGAAAAACAGTTTGGAGACCTGACTTTTAGACCTCAAGCCTATGTGACAAAATGGAGTCATTACCATCCAGTGACCGGTATCATCAATGAAGCAGATGGCAACTATGTGATGGGTACTGACTTGGCATTTGACTATAAACATGAACTTTTTGATCATGATGCAAGCCTTGTTTTTGGTCTCACAGCAAGAGCAGATATTCAGGATAATACTAAAAAGTATATATATCAAGATTACACAACAGGTTTTGGCGGGCGTATAACCTCTGTAACATCCGATACAAAAGGAGCACTTGCAAGTACTGAAGATTCTTTTGGAACACTCTATGGATTTTACGCGCAAGAGACGATCTCTCCTATAGATAAACTTCTTATAGATATAGGTCTTAGATATGATTCACTGACTTTTGATGTCGATGGCAATGAGATCACAAAGTATGATTATGCAAGCGGCAAATATGTAGCGGGTGCTGGAGTTTATAAACTAAAAGAAACCTATAATCTTTTTTCTCCAAAGATAGGTGCTACCTACGCGCTTACCGAAACTTTAAATGTTTTTGGACTCATCGCTTCGGCAAATCAGGCACCGGCGGATAGTGAAGTAAAAGCTAACCGTGCATATAATCCTACTCTCACGTCACTCAAAGCTTCAACATCCATCAACTATGAAGTTGGTCTTAAACAAAGAAGTAAAGATTTGAGTATGGATTTTTCTGTTTATTATAATGATGTCAAAGATGAGATTGTTTCAGTAAAAGATAGCTCAAACAACACCTATTTTAATAATGCGGGAATAACAAGACGTATCGGGGCAGAACTTAGTCTTGATTACCTTCTAAGTGAGAGCTTACATGTAGGCGCAAGCGGAAGCTATTTTAATTATAAATATATCGATTATGTCAGTTCAGACGGGGACTTTTCAGGCAATAAACAAACATATATCCCAGACTATCAGTATTCACTATTTGGCGGATATAAAGAAGGAAGTTTTTCAAGCCGAATTGAGGGTGTGACTTATGGACCATATTATATGGATGATGCAAATACTGAAAAATATAGCGGTTATACATTTGTAACGAATATGATGCTCGCATATAAATATAAACAAAACAAACTTCAACTCAATATCAACAACCTTTTTGACCAAAGATATGCGACAGAGGCGAGTAAAGTTGCCGGTTTTACTACGACATACTATTACACGCCGGCAGCTCCTCGATTTGTGATGCTTACTTATAGCTACGAGTTTTAAAATGGTGGATACTATAAAAAGAGAGAAAAACGATATTTTTGGATGGCCTTTGATTGGTTTCTTGTTTAAAAACAGGATAGCTTTATTTACTGTAAGAGCTTTTGTCATGTTGTTGTTTTTCTCGGCTCTATATTTTGGATTTACACATCCGACTTTAGCTGAAAATCCATACACTACTGCAGTTTTTTGGTCTCTTTTTTGGCCATTTTTTATGATCGTCTCACTTGTGTTGATTGGTCCCGCATTTTGCGGGATTTGCCCTCATGGTGTGATGGGCAGATATATCCAGCGCTTTAGTTTAAAAAAAGAGATGCCAAAATGGTTGCAAAACAGAGGTATCGGGCTTGGCATACTTCTCTTTGCTTACTGGATTCCGCTCTATCTTTTTCCAAAAATGTTAGATACTCCGCTTATTGCATCCTTTATGTTTTTAGTTCTTACTTTAGTGGCGTTAGCGAGTTATTATCTTTATAAAGAGATGAGTTACTGTACCTATCTTTGTCCTATCGGTGCTGTCACCAAAGGGTATGGAAAAGTGGGAATGACAAAACTTACGACCTATCAAGAGGAGTGTGCAAACTGTAAGACGTTTGATTGTACAAAAGCGTGTAAATCAAATCTTCAACCCTACCTTTTTGAGAAGAAAAACTCTATGCGTGATTGTACTTTATGTATGGATTGTGCCGGAGCGTGTGAGGCGGTTTCATTTGTTATCACAAAACCTGCTTCGAGCCTGAGCCAAAAGATAAATGATAGAACGACTGTACATACTTGGGTTTTTATACTGCTTTTGGCAGTTATTACAATAACGATGCGCTTTCATCACGGACTTGGACACTCATCTATGAAAACTTCTCTTCCATGGTATAAGATGGGAACTTGGATGGAGAGTTTTATGCCTCTTGGTGTGGATTGGGTCGGTTTTAGTGCACTGTTCATGGCACTTATCTCGACGTCTATTCTTGTTCTAGGCGGATTTTATATAGGTTCTAAAATCATAAAAGTCGAGTTTAAAACTTTTTTACATACTCTGAGTTATGCACTTATTCCTTTGATGATTCTAGGTTCACTCTCACATGTAGGGACTTTTTTCTTTGTAAATTATGTAAGTGATATTGCAAAAGCCTATTATTGGCTTATTGGCAGTGAACATATGTTTAAACCTTTGGCTACGATGAGAGATGGCTGGGTACACAGTTTTTCACTTTTTGGTTACGTTGCAGCGATATGGAGTTTAGTCTTAATATATAAGCGTATCGGTATTTTGGCATCATCTCTTTCGATGAGGTTACAGGCTACGTTTTTTAGTTCGATGATAGTCTATTTTTATATCTTTTTAATGCTCTTGCAATCGCGTGCGATGCACCATTGATATGAGTATTTATCGGAGTTAAAGTAAAAAAAAGATAGAATCGCATCAAATAATATATGTGAGATGATGATGTTAAAACCTTTATTGATCGAGATCGGTGTAGAAGAGCTTCCGGCTGTTCCGCTTTTAAAAGAATTAAAAAATATTGAAAAAAAATGGTTGAAAGTTTTAGAACAAAACTCTCTTGGCGGAGAGTTCGAGTTTTATTACACGCCTCGTCGTTTGGTGCTTTGGCATAGAGAGTTTAAAACATCTCAAGAAGACAGCGAAGTGGAGTTTTTCGGCGCACCTGTAGCAATGGCATACAAAGATGGCGAGCCAACTCCAGCAGCTCTTGGCTTTGCAAAAAAATGCGGCGTGGAGATGAGTGAAATAGGCAAAGCAGAGAAGGGTGGTAAAGAGGTACTTTACTTCAAACAAGCACTTCAAGGTCGTCCCTCAGTTGAGCTTTTACCAGCGATGATAGAGGAGTGGATCAAAGCACTTGATTTTGGAAAATCTATGCGTTGGGGAAGTTCACAAGAGAGCTTTATCCGCCCAATCCGCTGGGTGAATGTGATGTTTGGCGATGCGCTTGTGGATATGACACTTTTTGATGTTAAATCGAGCAAACAGACTTTTGTACACCGTATCAGTTCGTTTGAGATTAAAGATATCAACTCTGCGCATGAGTATTTTGAGACTCTTAAAAATGGTGCTGTTACACTTTATCCTGATGAGCGAAAACAAAACATCCTTGCACAATTTGAAACGCTTCAAAAAGAACAAAATATCGAGATAGAGATCGATGCAGATTTGCTTGATGAAGTCGTAGCGATCACAGAACACCCGACTGCTTTAGTGGGTAGTTTTGATCTTGAGTTTTTACGTTTGCCTCCTGAAGTTATCATCACATCTATGAAAGAGCACCAAAGATATTTTCCGGTTTTTAAAGATGGTAAATTGGTCAATAAATTTGTCGTAGTTTCAAATGCTCTCACAGATGACTATAGAAAAGTGGTTGAGGGAAATGAAAAAGTGCTTCGTCCACGTCTTTCTGATGGACTTTTCTTTTATGACAACGACCTCAAACGTGGTCTTAAACTTGATGGACTTGAAAAAGTCACATTTATGGATGGTCTTGGAAGTTTACAAGATAAAGTAGAGCGTGAAAGTATCATTGTAAAAGAGCTTTTCAATCTTTACAAAGAGCGTATCAAAGGTGATGTGACTGAAAATGAAGTGATTTTAGAGCGTGCTATCACTTTGGCTAAAGCCGATTTGATGAGCGAGATGGTGTATGAGTTTACTGAGCTTCAAGGGCTTATGGGACACTATTATGCGCTTGCACTCGGCGAAAAAGCTGAAGTTGCTTTAGCGATAAAAGAGCAATATCTTCCTCTTGGCGAAGAGAGCGAATTGCCATCCACTCCGCTAAGTGCAATCATCGCAATGGCTATCAAGCTTGATACGCTTTTAGGACTTTTTAGCATCGAGCAGATTCCGACAGGTTCTCGTGATCCTTTCGCTCTTCGTCGCGCGGTAAATGGTATCATCCGCATCGTCAATGAATACGGTTTTGAGTTTAATATCAAAGAAACAATCGCAAAACTAGCAGTTAATTACAAAGCTTTTGACACTGCAAAGATCGAGAACTTCTTCTTAGAGCGTATCAGACAGTTTTACAAAGTAAATCCTTCCATTATCGAAGCGGTTTTAGCTTCTGGCGAGCGCGAACTTCTGGTTATGGGCAAGAAGATAGAAGCTGTTAATATCATGGCTCAAAGTGAGAGCTTCGCTCAGACTTTTTCTACTTTTAAGCGTCTTGCAAACATCACAAAAGATATGGACTTAACGGCAGAACTTTCAGTCAATCCTACACTGTTTGATGATGACGCTGAGCATGAATTATTTAACGCTTACATCGCAGTTTTAGCGGGAACTTATACAACATATATCGAAGAACTCGATACACTTTTGGGACTAAAACCTCAGCTTGATGGCTTCTTTGACAATGTCATGGTTAATGCAGATGACTTACATGTAAGGGAAAACAGAAAATCTCTTATAGCACTTATCTACAAAAGCTTTTTACACATCGCAGATATCAAAGAGATCTCGATATAGAAAAATCCCTACTTTTAATTAGTAAAATCTTTAAAAGTAGGGATTGCCTAGAAATAAAATTGTCAGTATCTTGAACTTATTTTTTCATATACCTTCTATTTTAGATGAAATAATATACACTTCCAAAAATTTATAGCTACAGAGTGTAGTTGTATTGATAAATCAGCTAAAGAGGTAAATATGGTTGATATACCGCTTGTGATTATCGTTCTCTCTGCAATTGTTTTGATTGCTCCATTTATTGCACAAACACTCTTTTTCCCACTGGCTGTTGTTGAAATTCTTTTAGGTTGTGTGGTTGGATACTTCGGTATTTTAGATGGAAATGTATATATACCGATCATCGCTAAAACAGGCTTTTTATTTCTTATGTTCCTTGCCGGTATGGAAGTAAATCTCAAAGCTTTTTTAACAATGCAAAGATCTCTATTTCTCTCAGCAGTTTTATATTTTGTAATTTTATACTCTCTATCCGCTTTGATTGTATTTACATTTCATCTTTCTTTTATTTATCTAGTTGCATATCCAATTGTTTCATTAGGAATGATTATGGCCCTTGTCAAAGAGCTAGGAAAAGATGAACCTTGGCTCGAACTCGCACTTGTTATTGGGATTTTCGGAGAGTTTGTCAGTATTGTTGCCTTAACGCTTTTGAGTGGAGTGTTGGAATTTGGTTTAACAAAAGACCTCGTTCAAGTCATTGGGACACTGATACTTTTTTTAGTAGCAACTATTTTTATATTTCGCGCATCAAAAATGTTTTTTTGGTGGTTTCCTCAGATTAAAAAAAAGATTATGCCAGACATTGACAATCGTGATAAAGATATTCGTATCTCTATGGCGTTCTTTTTTACTATGGTTGCTATGATGATCTATCTAAAACTTGATATGGTGCTTGGAGCTTTTATTGCCGGAATGTTCGTTGCTACGTTTTTTGAGCATAAAACAGAACTTCCTCATAAACTCTCTTCATTTGGATTTGGATTTTTTATTCCAATCTTTTTTATTTATGTGGGCTCAACAGTAAATCTCAATGCACTTTTTTCACTCTCAGTTTTACGCGAAGCAGTTGGGATTGTCGCTATAATACTTATACTTCGTATTATAAGCTCAGTAGTTTATTTAAAAAAGCTTGGGATCAAAAATACACTGATGTTTGCTATGGGAGATTCTATGCCACTTACCTTTTTACTCGCTGTTGCGACTATCGGAAAAGAAGCGAATGCCATTGCACAGACTGAGTATTATGCGCTGATTATTGCAGGTTTGATTGCATCTGTGACTATGATGACCATCATAAAAATTATGGCTAATTTTAACAGGAAGAAGATATGAGAACAATCGGTAATATTTTATGGTTTGTATTTGGCGGTTTTTTTATGGGACTTGCATGGTGGAGTATGGGTGTGTTGGCTTTGATTACGATAGTCGGTATTCCATGGGCTAGAGCTTGTTTTATGATTGGAACTTTTTCATTCTTTCCATTTGGAAAAGAGATCATAAGTAGAAAAGAGCTGACAC
>JAVHRU010000093.1:0-8530 GCA_036171835.1 Sulfurimonadaceae bacterium
CAAACAAATGCCAAAAGAAACTAATAAATTACCTACAAAAATATATTACGATCCCCACAGTGTTGCGAGACGTACAAAACAGATAATCCATGAAGTGGAGCAGCATGATAAAACTGCTATGCTTACGCATATAATTAAAAACAGTTCTAACATGAAAACCATCATCATCACAAAAAGTAAACGCAAAGCAGATGAGATAAGTTCATACCTAAAAACTCAAAATATCAACGCTTCAGCCATACACGGTAACCATAGAGCCGATCAGCTAGAAGCAGCAGTCAAAGCCTTTAATGAGAGTACATTAAACATTCTTATCACAACTGATATGATCTTACAATCTCTTAATCTTACAAATATACAACAACTTATAAATTACGATCTTCCTAGTGAGCAAAAGCACTATTTCAGTCGTGTTATTCTTCTTAAAGAGCTAGGAAAATCCCTTTTGTTTGTGAGTCCTGATGAGCAAAATTATCTCGATGCCATAGAGTTTGTTTTAAAACAAGAGATCCCTAAAGAAGAAGTGAAAGATTTTACTCCCTCGCCTCTTACTTCTCTCAAGCAAGTCTCTAAAATGAAAGACCAAAAAAAGAAACCACGCCACAAAAAAATGAAAGCTAAAAAAGAGAGTCAGACTAAATAATTAAATTTAACTGACTTTCAAAAGTGGAAGTTTATTTAGTAGGTTTTCACAATACTCCCACTGATCCAAGCTCTCTTTCCACTCTTGGGGAATGGCTTTTACACCTTTATATGCTCCCAAAACCATCCCGATAGCTATACTACGAGAAGCGTTATCACCGCCGACCATCGTGTTGGCTTGCAAAGCTTTTTTTAAACCGTTCTTATCGTTTGCATATTTAAGTATAAAGTACACTGCTCCAGGAAGTGTTCCCTCAGTCGGACTCGCTTTACCCACTTTGATGGGCTCAGAGCGCCCCACATCCCATAGTCTTGCCATACTTGTGATAGCAAGATCATCAGCAAACTGTTCATGAGAAAGAGCCGAGTTTTCATCCGTCGCTTCTTTAAACTTCGCTATTGCCTGTGCAACTTTTTCCTCATAAAATCCACCCATAAGAATGGCAACATCTTCAATGGCATCTGCTGGAGTCGCTCCATTAATGACACGATAAGTCACACGTGCAAAAAACTCTCCGCCGCCAAGGGCATGAGTATTTGTATGTGTAAACATCGTCTTTCTTGCAACATCTACTAGCTCATCTTCTGTATCATAATAGCCATGAGCGCTCACATGTCGGATAGCCATAGCATTTGAGATACCACCAAGATGAGTTACTGGATAGTTAGCTTTTACCTGAGCATACGTTTCTTTTGTCATCGTACATATCCAAGAACCCCAACCATTTTCAAGACGATTCATCCAGTGAGGTAATATGGCAGATACTTCAAAAGCTCTTTTTGGCTCAGAAATTGAAGATAAATGCTCTAAAACTAAAATATTATAATCTCCATAGTCAGTAGTACCGCCGGCTTTTTTTCCCGGATGATAGTTTCTCTCTCCCCAGCCGATGCCATGTGTTTGTCCGCCCATCATCTCTCCTGGTGACATAAACTTTTCTATAGGTTTATCTCCATATGCCTTAAAAATCTTTTGTGCGTCATACTCATAATGACTTCCCAAACAAAGCGCATCTCCCACAATTGCACCAAAAAATGCACCTTTTATTCTCTCTTCTTTTGAAACAGTATTCATCATATTAGCCTCTATATTTTTTTGCATTGTAACTCTCTACATATTTAATAAAAGAGATAAATATAAGAGCTCTCCTCTGGCTTAGAAAAATTTAAGAAGAGTAAAAAAACTCTTACATGCAAGGATTTTCAAACCTCACCTAAAGCCAAAATAACATAAAATACGCATAATTAATTCAAGGAACTCAAATGCCGTTTTCAAAACTGGGACTTTCACCAACAATAGAACTAGCAGTTGCTAAAAGCGGTTTTACTACTCCGACGCCTATTCAAGAAAAAGTGATTCCTCTTGTGCTTGACGCTCAAGATATTATGGCAAGAGCACAAACAGGAAGTGGAAAGAGTGCCAGTTTTGTTCTACCTATCTTGGAGCTTTTATCTCGCAAACCTTACGAGGGAAAAGCGAAGATCAAGGTGCTTGTTCTCACACCGACACGAGAACTCACTTTACAGATTGCCGAGGCGTTTAATACCTTTGGAGCTTTTTTAGATAAAAAACCAAAAGTCGTCGGCGTTATCGGTGGTGAAGGGATTGGCGATCAGCTTTTTGAGATACAAAAAGGGTGTGATATCTTAGTCGCGACTTCTGGAAGATTTCTTGATATCCTCTCTAAAAAACAGATGAATCTTTCTCACTTAGAGTTTTTTGTCCTTGATGAAGCAGATAAGATGCTTGACCTTGGATTTGCCGAGGAGCTTGAACTCATACTCGAAGCGATCCCACAAAAACGCCAAAACCTGCTTTTTTCTGCGACTTACCCACAAAAGATGCGCTCCATCGCTTCAAGAATCACACAAAGCGCCATTGAAGTCAGTATAGAAGAGGAAGAGCCCACAGTTCAAAATATCACTCAGCGCGCCATAGAAGTCAACCACGAAAACAGAGGTCCACTTCTACGCCACCTTCTAAATACCAACAAATGGGAACTTGTCCTTATTTTTATGTCAAGCAAAAGAGCCGCTGAGAACATCGCTCAAAAGTTTAAAAAGCATGGATTTAAAGCTGAATCATTTCACGGTGATTTGGAACAAGAGGATAGAAATTACACTATCGATGCATTTAAAGCAAAAAAACTCAATCTCCTTTTTGCAACTGATCTCGTAGCTCGTGGTCTTGATATAGAGAATATAGATTGTGTTATCAACTTTGACCTTCCCCGCTCTCCGGCTGACTATATCCACCGCATCGGCAGAACTGCAAGAGCAGGTAAAAGCGGAACGGCGATCTCATTTATCGGGCTTGAAGATGCTGAGCACTTTAACTTAATAGAAAAACGCTCGAACATCAAGCTTCAAAGAGAGCAGATAGAGGGATTTCTGCTCAGTGGCGAAGTGATTAAAACAGAGAAAGGTCCAGCTCCAATAAAAGGAAAAGGCAAAAGTAAAAAAGACAAGTTACGAGAAAAAGCGGCACTTGAGGCGAAGTAGATTAAGCCTCTTCAGCCATTTGATGATAGAATAAAATCCATATTATTTTCTAAGAAAAATTACACTATAAACCAGATAACTATTACAAGATAAGGCGAAAAAATGCTTATACCTACAAATCTATTACAAGACAAAAGAATTCTTTTAGGCGTCACTGGTTCTATCGCCATTTACAAATCTCTCGAACTCGTTCGTCTGCTTACAAAATCGGGAGCAAACGTCAAAGTTGTGATGACTGAAGCGGCGAAGAAGTTTATCACTCCGCTTACTTTTGAGACACTCTCAGGCAACAAAGTGCTTGATGAACAGAGCGAATCGTGGGCGGATGATCATAACCACATCAAAACAACTCAGTGGGCAGACCTTTTCGTCATAGCTCCAGCAAGCGCAAACACCATCGCAAAACTCGCAAATGCCATCGCTGATAATATGCTCCTTCAGTGCGCCCTTGCCTACGGGGATAAAAAGATCATCGCACCATCAGCGAATACAAATATGCTCAACCACCCTATCACTCAAGCAAACCTTAAAATGCTAGGTATAGCACACTATGAGATCATAGAAACTCAGACAAAAGAGCTTGCATGTAAAACTGTGGGTGATGGCGCGATGGCAGAGCCTATAGAAGTTTTTTGGCATATCGCAAAAGAGCTGCTTAAAGAGGATTTTTGGGAAGATAGACGTGTTATTGTCACAGGTGGCGCAACGGCTGAAAAGATAGATGATGTGCGTTATATCTCAAACTTTTCAAGCGGAAAAATGGCTTCAGCTTTGGCTACGGCACTCTTTTGTAAAGGCGCGGATGTGAACCTAATAGCTACAAAGTTTGATGCAGATCTCCCACTTGCGATGCATAAGATCGATGTTGATTCAACAGAGGAGATGCTTGAATTTGTCGTGGACTCTATTCGCATCGCTAAAAAAGGGAAACTTTCAAAGCCTTCACTTATCTTAGACAAACCCATAGAACTGATCCAAAAAGAACCTTATCTTTTTATGGCGGCGGCGGTGAGTGACTATCTTCCCGCATTTACGCAAAGCGGTAAACTCAAAAAAGAGATGCTTGGAGATGCTTGGAATATAGAGATGAAACAAAATATCGATATATTAAAAAGCATCGATAAAAACGGCATAAAAGTAGTTGGATTTAAAGCTGAAATGGATGTAGCAAAAGCGAAAGAAAATGCGACTTCTATGCTTACATGTAAGGGAGTTGACGCAGTTTGTCTTAATATTTTAACAGATGATAAAAGCTTTGGCACAGATGACAATAGTATAGATTTCATCACGTCAAAGGGTTCTACTTTACTACCTAAAACCGATAAACTTTCCCTCTCATTTGAAATACTAAAAAACGCAAAAGAGCTATGAGTTTTTCGATAAGCGAACTTTCCAATATTCTAAAACTTGCCTCAAGTTCTCCTGCTGAGGCAAAAGCACTGATAAAACTATTGGCAGTTGATGTTACAAAGTCTCTGGGTGATGGAAAGTACCTCTTAGAAACTCCTTCAAAAGAACTAACCGCTTTCTCAGACAAACCACTCCAAGATGGCTTAAAATACTGGGTAGAGCTTGGCACAAAACAACATGAGACTCCAATAATCTCAAAATTTTTACAGCAACCAAAAATACTCCAAGAGTTTCAAAATCTCTCTCTTAAATTTGATATCAAAGAGTTACATGAACTGCTAAGTAGTAAAAAAACGATAGAGAGTTTTAAAACGTCTCTTTTAGAACATCTCTCAAACGCGACTTCAAAAGAAGATTTCACACAATTTTCCAATCTTCTTTTATCATTAATGCAAAATACTCTTACAATTCCGCTCACATTAGGGCACTATTTGGGCGTTTTTCAAATGAAAAAACGCTACAATAAAACGACAAAAAAATCCCAGTTGGATTTTTACGCAGCGCTTCTTAAACTCGGTCCAATATCGGGAACTATTATGTTACTAGAAGATGAGATTTTTATAGATTTAGACGTGGCATTTACGACAACAAAACTTTTTTTGGAAGCACATTTGAAAGATATCAGATATAAAATAACCTTACATGTAAGAGAAAATATAGAGCCTCTTTACCAATTTCAGACAAATTCACTCTTGGATATCAACGTATGAACAAAAGCTTACATGTAGCCATAATTATGGATGGAAACGGTCGTTGGGCTGAAGCACGTGGTGAGAAAAGAGTCAAAGGGCATGAAGCGGGAGCAAAAGTCGTAAGAGAGATCACAAAATTTTGCTCCAAACATAAAGATATAGAACGTATCACCCTTTACGCTTTTTCTACGGAAAACTGGAAACGCCCTCGCCTAGAAGTCGAATTTTTAATGAAACTTCTCGAGCATTACCTTAAAAATGAGCTTGAAGAGTATATAAAAAACAATGTAAAGTTTGAAGCTATCGGTGATATTCGCGCTTTTTCAAAATCACTGCAAAAGCTAATTAAAAAAGTAGAAGAAAAAACATCTCACTGCGATGGACTCGTTCAAAGTCTAGCTCTCAATTACGGTGCTCACGATGAAATACTCCGAGCAGTAAATCAACTCAAAAATGAAAAAAAAGATATCACAGAAGAGATGTTTTCTAACGCTCTTGACTGCAAAGATGAAGTAGATATTATGATACGAACCGGCGGAGATCATAGAATATCAAACTTTTTACTTTGGCAACTCTCTTATGCAGAGCTATTTTTCATCGATACGCTCTGGCCAGACTTTAATACAGAAGAGCTGAGTAAGATTATAGATCAGTTTGCTACAAGAGAACGTAGATTTGGAGGGCTTAATTAATGGAACTGTTTTTACCCTTTCTCTTTGGTACCCTGTTTGGTTCTTTTTTAAATGTACTTATCTTACGGATTCCGCGTGATGAAAACATCGCATTTCCAGCCTCACACTGTTTTACATGTAACACACCGCTAAAGCCTTGGCACAATATCCCGCTTTTTTCATGGCTCTTTTTACGCGGAAAATGTGCATTTTGCAGGGCACCCATCTCTGCACAATATCCGATTATCGAACTTTTAAGCGGTTTGATCTTTTTCATCATCGCATATAAGATGGGTATCTCGCTCTCATCTATGTTTGTGGCACTTACTTTTTTGATCTTACTCGCTCTTTCCATGATAGATTTTAAATATAAAATGGCGCCTGACAGTCTCAATCTTTTAGCGATCCTTTTTGCAATACTTGGTGCATACTCATTTACTATGTTACTTAACAATATCCAAAATGCCCTGCTTTTTGCTGGAGGTTTTACTCTCCTTCGCTTTTCACTTTCCTATATTTTAACTTCGATAGCTCACAGTAAGGCGAAAAAGACTCAGACTTCTTGGACAAAAAATTACCATACGTACCCGTTTATCGAAGCGATGGGAGAAGCTGACATTATGGTGGCGGCAACTATGGGTGCTCTTTTAGGTGTGAAACTGGCACTTGTGGCTATCTTTGTCGCGGCTGTTTTGGCTTTGCCTGTTATGCTGTTTGTTCAAGGTAAAAGTACCGAAGAGCAAAGAGTGCCGTTTATCCCATTTTTGGCCATGGGAACCTTTATAACTTATCTTTTAGATACACAAATCTACGCCTATCTGGAAACACTGTATGCATAAACTAAAGAGATATATCATCAAGAACTTTTCGATTCTTTTTCTATCGATTTTCTTGCCGCTTTTTGCTATCGCTTCTGTGATATTTATGATAAAACTAGCAACTTACACGGCCATTATCCAGCTTACATTTTTTGAGATGGTCAAACTTTATCTTTTCGTATTGCCTGAGATTCTTTTTTATACGCTTCCGATCACATTTTTCATCTCTGCGACTCTCACTCTATTTCGACTTTCAAACGATAATGAGATGATCGTGATCTTCGCCCTTGGTATAGAACCCGATTTTATCGTCAAGACTCTTCTCAAACCTGCGATACTTTTGTGTATTCTACTAAGTTTTGATTTTTTCGTCCTTTTTCCTCATGCAACGGTACTTTCAAGCAACTTTGTTTCATATAAAAAGAGTGAAGCAAAATTCAATATCAAAGCTTCCGAATTTGGAAATAACTTTGGTAACTGGCTTTTATATGTTGGACATAATAATCCTGATGGAACTTTTGGCGATGTCTTTTTATTTAACAAAGAAAAGAAAAATGAGATTTTATTAAATGCCAATCAAGCTGAAGTCATAAATCAAAATGGAATCTTAAAACTCAAACTGAGCACAGGCAATGGATACAGTTATACGCAAGATACCCTTTCACAAATCGACTATAAGACCATCGTTATCAATGATATGATGACGACTGATTTAAGCACCTACAAAAAGCCGCTCGAATACTGGCTTAGTAGTGACAGAGCTGATAGTAAGCGCCATATGTTTATCACAGATGTATTGCTCAGTCTTTTCCCGATTATCTCTCTCTTTTTTGTAGCTGCTACAGGAATCGTTCATGCAAGGCACCAAAAAAGTTACGTCTATCTTGCTCTTTTTCTTGCCATTGTTCTCTATTACGGTGCGACCATCGGGCTTATCGATCTCATTAGCTATTACACGATTCCTATCGTATTTTTTATATGGCTGATTACGACTTATACCATTTATAAAAGAAAGATCGTAGCACGTTTTTGAGAGTTAAAGCTACCATCGCCTATAACGGCACAAAATTTTATGGCTCGCAGATTCAAGAGCGTGAAATTACAGTAAATGGCACGCTCCAAGAGATCCTCTCCTCTCTTGGTATAGAAGTAAGAATAGAAGCTTCAGGACGCACGGATAGAGGCGTTCACGCGACTGGACAAGTGATACACTTTGATCTTCCTACCTTTTGGAATGACACAAAAAAACTCCAAGAAGTGATGAACCTTAACCTTCCTAACTCCTTACATGTAAGGAAAATCGAAAGTGTTGAAGATGATTTTCATGCAAGATACAGCGCAAAAAGAAGAGTCTATCGCTACATCTTAAAACAAGGAACATCAAACCCTTTTCAAGATGAATTTATTACTTTTATGGATAAACTCGATATCGACCTTCTCAAAATAGCAATTAAAAAGTTTGAAGGAACACACGATTTTAATGGCTTTTATAAAAAAGGAAGTGATAACAAAACGACTATTCGAACAATCTACAAGGCCTATGCGTATGAGCATAAAGGATTTACTGTTTTTTATTTTGAAGCAAACGGATTTCTCCGCTCACAGATTCGTCTGATGGTGGGAATGTTACTTGGCATCAATAGTGGAAAGTACTTTATAGAAGATTTAAAAAATCAGCTTATACCCACTGGGCAAAAAATCTCATTCAAACCAGCCCCCTCGAATGGGCTGTATCTGGCTAAAATATTTTATTCGTGAGAACTTATTTAGAGCAGTATCAACTCACTAAACTTTT
>JAVHRU010000094.1:0-1639 GCA_036171835.1 Sulfurimonadaceae bacterium
ATTAGATATAATCGAAGTATAAATTTTTAAAAATGGAATTCTTAATGAGTATATTGAAAACGGATGCTTCTTTGAAAGACAGAATTGTAACCGCTATTGCACTGATTGCCGGTGTTGCCGGAGTCGGGTATGTGGATAACTTTTATTTGACTTGGCTCGTTCTTGGTGTTATATATTTGTTTGCATTTTATGAAGCAAACGCTCTCTTCGGTTTAGAAAAAAATTCACTTTTCTTTTATGCTGCACTTTTATGGGTCGCTGCACTTTTTTATCCTTATGGTGACGATCTTTTGGTTATATCTGGCATCATCTTTTTTGGTGCTGTTGCATATACTCAAAATATCCCTTGGAAAAACTTTTTGCCATTTTTATATCCAACGGCAGGGATGCTTTATATCTGGACTCTGTACCAAGAATACGCGATGGTATCTCTTTTATGGCTTGTCGTAGCAGTTGCAGCAACAGACATTGGTGCTTTTGTCGTTGGTAAAACGATAGGAAGAACACCATTTTGCCCTACAAGCCCAAAGAAAACGATAGAGGGTGTTATTGGTGGAGTTCTAATCGGCACAGGTGCAAGCTTTTATTTTGGAGTTGCCATAGTAGGCACGCCTATAGCTATAGCGATCGCTTTTCTTGTCTCTTTCGCATCGATTTTTGGTGACCTTTTTGAAAGTTATCTTAAGCGCCGAGCAGGCGTTAAAGACAGTGGACACATCCTTCCCGGTCATGGCGGCATACTCGATAGAATAGATGGTTACCTTTTTGCATCGGTGGTTATGATCGTCATGCTTCGCGGCTTGGTATAAAAGTTGATCATACTTGGAAGTACTGGCTCCATCGGAGTCAATACTCTCGCCATTGCAGAGCGATTTAATCTAAATGTAGATGTCTTAGTTGCCGGTAAAAACATCACTCTTTTAAATGAACAGATAAAGATCCATAAACCTCGTGTGGTTGTCGTTTCTGATGTGCGAGACTGCTTACATGTAAAGCATGAAAATGTTTTATGTGGCGAAGAAGCTATTTTAGAAGCGATAGAAAATTCACAAAGTTCTTTAGTCGTGAATGCGCTTGTGGGATTTTTAGGACTTCGTCCGACGCTCAAAGCCATAGAATGTGGCAAACGCGTGGCTTTAGCAAATAAAGAGAGTCTCGTTGCTGCGGGTGCTTTTGTAGATATAAGAAATATTCAACCAATAGACAGCGAGCACTTTGGGCTTTGGTATCTTCTGCAAAATAGAACGATAGCGAGTATGACTATCACTGCAAGCGGTGGAGCATTTAGGGACTGGGATCTGCGAGACCTATCAAATGCAACACTTGAGGATACACAAAAACATCCAAACTGGTCGATGGGACAAAAGATCACCATAGACTCTGCAACGATGGTCAATAAGATGTTTGAGCTTTTAGAGGCAAGATGGCTTTTTGGCGAGGGCAAATATGATGCCATCATCGAGACAAAATCACTTATCCATGCACTTATCAACTTCAAAGACGGTTCTACAACGGCACATATTGCCAATGCTTCAATGCAACTTCCTATCTCATATGCGATTATGCAGAGTGTGGATGAGCAGATTTTAGAACCTGTAGACTTAGTCAAAGCTGGAAGTTTAGAATTTCGAGAGATAGA
>JAVHRU010000094.1:1739-8402 GCA_036171835.1 Sulfurimonadaceae bacterium
ATGAAAACTCTTATCTTGCATGGTTGGGGAGGAAGTGATTTCCCTCACTGGCAAAGCTTTCTTGCAGGAGAACTCTCCAAAGATTACGGTACAGTCTGTTTTCCTCTTTTAAAAGAGAAAGATGCCCCCAATAAAGATGTGTGGATGGCACAAGTTTTAGAGATACTTGAAGATTTTAAGCCCGATATCGTCGTTTGTCACTCTTTGGCAAACATACTTTGGTTTCATCTTTGTAATGAAAAAAAGATAAATACACAAATCAAAAAGCTCTTTTTAGTCGCACCTCCAAGCCTTACATGTAAGCTTCCAGAACTGTCTACATTTTTTCCTGTAAATATTCCAAATGACCTGAATGCACAAAGTGTGACGCTCATCACATCGACAAATGATCAATATATGAGCCAAGATGAGGCAAAGAGTTTAGCGGAGGTTTTACACCCAGTAGGGCATATTGTTTTAAAAGACGGCGGACATATCAACGCAGCAAGCGGATTTGGTGAGTGGGCAGAGATAGTAGAAATGGTAAAAAATAGCTTCTAGATGCACTATATAGGTTCAAAAGCAAATCTCATAGAATTTTTAAAATCAGAGATAAAAAATATTGTCGGCAGTGATCTCTCAAAAATGGTCTTTTGTGATTTGTTTGCAGGAACTGGAACTGTGGGCATGGCATTTAAAAATGAAGTCAAAAAAGTAATAAGCAATGATCTTGAATATTATAGTTATGTGCTCAATCACAACTATATAAAAAACAGTGAAAGTGCAGAGTGTTACCAAAACTATATAGATAGATTAAATCTTTTAGATGACTGTGAAGGTGGTTTTATCTATCAAAACTATTCGCTTGGAAGCGGAAGCGGACGAAACTATTTCAGCGATGAAAATGCACGATCTATCGATGCGATGCGTGCTCAGATACAAGTGTGGCACAAAGCAAAAGAGATCGATGAATCGGTTTACCTCTTTTTACTCGCTTCACTTGTCCAAAGTGCCGACAAAGTTGCAAATACTGCCTCTTTGTATGGAGCGTTTCTAAAAGTACTCAAAAAAACTGCAGAGCAGAGAATAGTTCTTTTACCGCTTGTGTATGAACCCTCAACCAACAGTAATGAAGTTTTCAATAAAGACGCCAACGAGCTTATAAAAGAGATTGAGGGAGATATCTTATATATCGATCCACCCTATAATCATCGTCAGTACGGGGCGAACTATCATATACTAAACACGATAGCACTTTATGATGAATTCACTCCGCGTGGAAAAACAGGAGTTCGTGATTATGTCAGCTCCTCATATTGTAAAAAAACAGAGGTAAAAAAAAGTTTTGAAGCACTGATTAAAGATGCTGATTTTCGTTATATTTTTATGAGCTACAGCAATGAAGCGCTTATGAGCGAGGAAGAGATTAGCAATATTATGTCAAAATACGGCAACTACTCTTTAGTCAAAAAAGAGCATCAAAGATTTAAATCGTATGCAAAATATAAGCCGTTGACGTCTGAGCATCTGCATATTTTAATAAAGGAAAAAGAGTGATATTAAGTATAGAAAGTTCTTGTGATGACAGCGCAATAGCCATAACCGAGATCGCTACATGTAAGCTTCTTTTTCATAAAAAGATATCTCAAGAGTTAGAACATTCGGTCTATGGCGGTGTTGTTCCTGAACTGGCTTCTCGTCTTCATGCCGAGGCACTTCCACGAATACTAGAACTTTGTAAGCCATATTTTTCTCATCTCAAAGCGGTAGCCGTTACTACGACTCCTGGACTTGCCGTAACACTTGTGGAAGGTGTGACTATGGCAAAGGCGATCAGTATTGCTTTAAAAATCCCTATTATCGGCGTGAATCATCTCAAAGGGCATATCTATTCTCTATTTATCGAAAAAGAGACAGCTTTTCCTTTGACTGTTTTACTTGTCTCTGGCGGACATACACAGGTGATCGAAGCAAAGAGTCTTGAAGAGATGAAAGTAGTTGCAACAACTGGTGATGACAGTTTTGGAGAGAGCTTTGATAAAGTGGCGAAGATGATGGATCTTGGTTATCCTGGTGGACCGCAGATTGAAAAGTTAGCAATTGATGGTGATAGAAAAAGATATCCTTTTACGATTCCTTTGCATCAGTCTCCCTTAATCGCTTTTAGTTATTCGGGACTTAAAAATGCTGTAAGACTTGCAGTTTTAGATGCTATGTCTGAGGATTATAAAGATATCGCCGCGTCATTTGAACATATCGCAGTCGCACATCTGATTCAAAAACTCAAAAAATATTTTAAAATCAATCCTCCAAAACATTTTGCAATCGTCGGCGGTGCAAGTGCGAATCTTTATCTACGTCAACAAATTGAAACATTATTGGCTCCTTATAGTGCTACTCTTTTACTATCTGAGCTAAAATATTGCTCAGATAATGCAGCGATGATAGGAAGAGTTGCCGTAGATATGTATAATAAAGAGTTGTTTACACTGCATAATGAGTTACATGTAAGCTCAAGAAGCTTCCTATAGTCTTAAAAAAAGCTTATTCCAAAAGTGATATAAGCTAATTAAGACAAAAAATATCCGATTTAAGTAAACTGTCGCTATAAAAAATAAAAATCAAATGCAAGGAGCCAAAATGGCAACTACAAAATTCAAAGGTACAGACGTAGAGTTATTAGGAAATGAAGTAAATGTTGGTGATAAAGCACCAGAAGTTACAGTTGTAAACTCAGATGGTTTAGGTGACGTAGTAGTTGGTGGAGCTCAAGGGCACAAGCAACTTATCATCGTAGTTCCTTCATTAGATACAGGTGTATGTGCTGCTGAAACTCGTAACTTCAATGCAAAAGCTGCTGGTTTAGATGGTGTTAAACCAACTATCGTTTCTTTGGACTTACCATTTGCTGCTGGTCGTTTTTGTCAAGCAGAAGGTATCTCTAACCTAACTGTTACTTCTGATTTCCGTAACAAAGACTTCGCTAACGCATACGGTGTACTACTTGGTGGTTCTGTACTTGCTGGTGTTACATGTAGAGCAATCTTCGCAGTAAACGAAGAAGGTATCGTAACTTACAAAGAGATCGTTCCTGAAATAACTGAAGAGCCAAACTACGAAGCAGCTCTTAATGCTGTTAAATAATTTTAACTAAAACCCCAAGAACAACCTTCCTCCTACTTTCTCAGAGCATTGCCTGCTCTGAGTCTTTTTAAAGATTTCTACGATAAACTTGCCTTTCTATAATAATCAAAAGGCTTTCCAATGAAAAAAATATTATCTGTTTTAACATTTAGTGTATTAATGGTGACAAGCTCTTATGCTGATATTGCAAGAGTCGAGATGGGCGCTGGCGCATGGCTTCAAACTCCAAGCGGATCTGCAAACTTTAATGCAACTGCAGGCGGTTCAAATGTGATGAAAGAGTCACAAGACACTTCAGCTTACGTTTGGGCACTTGTAAAACATCCGATTCCAGTCGTGCCAAATCTACGTTTGGAATATGTAAATATTGCTTCTGAGGGAACTGCAAACGGAACTTGGGGAACAGGTACAGCATCAGGTAAAAGCACCCTTGATATGCAACAGCTAGATATGATCCCATACTACAATATTTTAGACAATACATTTTGGACGTCTATAGATTTGGGACTAGATATCAAAGTCGTGAATTTAGATTATAAAGTTGCTTCTGCTACATATGAGTATAAAAAAACATTACCGATTCCGATGGGTTATGCAAGAGTAAGAGTGCAAGTTCCTCAAACCGGACTAGGTGCTGAAGCGGATATAAAATATATCACAAATGGCAGTTCTACTTTCTCTGATATAAGAGCAAAGCTCGATTATACTTTTAAGTCTTTTCCTGTGCTACAACCTGCAATAGAAGTCGGTTATAGAGTACAAAAAATAAAAATTGATGAATCAGGAGAAGATATTAAAACTGACATAGACTTTGCTGGATTTTATGCTGGTTTGATGTTAAGATTTTAAAAGTGAAATTTTTTCTATTTAGCTTCATTGTAATTTTTTCAAGTTTGACAGCTTTTGCTGAAGTCATTACCTCTTTTGATCCTCACGGAAATAAAGAGATCGCTTTGACTTTTGATGCTTGTGAAACAAAAACTCCTTCACATTTTGATCCTGTTATTTTGGAGTATCTTATTGCTCATAAGATTCCGGCAACTTTTTTTGTAAGCGCTAAATTTGCACTGAGAAATCCAGAGATTTTAAGTGAAATCACTCAAAAATATCCTTTTTTAGAGATAGAAAACCATTCTTATCATCATTATGCGCATATGGAAGATTTGAATGCTTCAATGGTTCAAGAAGAAATAAAATCCACCGAAGATATAATCCATAAAACGACTGCTACGAGGACAAAGTATTTCAGATTTCCTGCTGGAAATTATGATGAACCGACGCTTGAAACTGTTGAATCTATGGGTTATAAAGTTGTGCATTGGAGTTTTGCAAGCGGAGATCCTGATAAGCATATCACTGCTCAAATGATGACACCGTGGGTGACAAATAAAGCAAAAGCGGGTGATATTTTGATCTTTCATATCAACGGTCGTGGATATGCAACACCAAAAGCACTTCCTGAGATAGTTGAAACTTTGGAGAAAAAAGGTTATACCTTTGTTCGATTGGATAAAGTTCTTTAGGTTAAGCGATTCAATCTCTTTAGACCTGAGAACACACTCTACATGTAACCCTTATCAACGATGATAATCTCTCGTTGCAACTCAATGCCAAACTCTGCTTTTACTTTTTTTTCTACAAGTTGGATAAGCTCCATCGCATCTTCAAATCTTCCATTTCCGTGATTCACTAGAAAGTTCGCATGAACAGAGCTAAACTCCATATCACCGATACGTTTTCCTTTGAGACCGACAGCTTCTATAAGTCTGCCTGCATAATCTCCAATGGGATTTTTAAAACAGCTTCCGGCACTTGATTCTCGGGGTTGATTAGAGCGCATATTTTTAAAAAAGTCCATTCGCTCTTCACTAAATCCATTGTCTATTTTGAATTTTGCTTCAAAAACTACATCTTGTATAGCTGTAAATCTATAGCCATGATCAATATTTTCTTTTGCTATTTCACCCTTACATGTAAGGATAGAAATGAGATTGTTAAAGATTTCAAACTCTTTTAATCCCGCATTCATCTTGAGCATTCCACCTAAAGTTCCAGGCAAACGCGATACAAATTCAAAGTTGGCAATATTATTTTTTTTACAAAAAGAGACAATCTTTCCGCTTGGAGTTGCTGCACCAATAACTAAAGAATCATTTTCTATTTTAATATAGTCATATTTTTTACTAAGCATCATCAGAGGTGGAGGATTTGTACCGATGAGGACATTGTTTGAAGCTCCTAAAAGATAATGATTGCTTGGATATTCTAAACTATCGATGATGAAAACGTCAGTATCTTGACCGATTTTAATGGAGCTAAACTGCTTAAAATTGATATTTTTTTTCATAATCATTGCACAAAAGTAGGGATCATATTGAAAACTTCTGTAGAAAAATCTACCATTTCATTCATCATCCAAGGCATCGTCAAAATAATAATAACAACAACACCGATGATTTTAGGAATAAAAGAAAGAGTCATTTCATTAATCTGTGTTGTTGCTTGAAAGATACTGACTGCCAAACCGATCAATAATCCAACTAAAAGACTAGGAAGAGACAACAACAAGGCAATTTTAAAGGTTTGGATACCTAGAGCAATGAGTTGTGCATCCATCTATGAGTTTCTCAGCGCTTCATAATGGGTAGGGATGAGATAATCCTCTATTTTAAGCGGAGCATCATAAAATCCATGCTTAAAACCTATCTCATAAAGCTTATTTACGGCTTGTAACTGAAGTTGATTCATACTGATAGAATCATCATTGGCATAAAGTTCCAAGTATTTTTCCAAAGTAGGTGCATCCACGCGAACAAGATCACGCTCGATGAGCATTTTAGAGAGTCTATCTTTGTGAAGACGGGCAACGTCTACAGCCTTCGTTAATATTTTTTCATATTCAATGGCTTTATTGAGTGGAATCGAGCGACGTATTGCCATTCCTCCAAGTGGAAGAGGAAGATTTTCACCCGCGAGTTCCTGCCAAATATCCCAGATCTCGCGCTCTATTTCAAGCTCATCCGAATAGGTCAGGATACTCTCATGTATCAAAACTCCAGCATCGACTTTGCCATTTATAACAGCATCTTCGATTTCTAAAAAGTTCATATAGGTAACTCGGGCATCAGGGTAAGCGATACGAAAAAGCATCGCATTCGTAGTATATTGGCCACTGAGCGCTACTTTGAAGTTTTTCTTTAATTTTATTTCTTTCTTTTTGACAAGTTTAGGCCCATAACCTTGACCAAAACTTACTGCTGTACGAAGGGGAGCATACTCTTTGCTAATATGCGGATAGAGTGCAAAACTTATAGCTGCGATATCATAAACTCCGCTCATAGCTGCAACGTTTAGAGTTTCTATGTCAAGGGCAATATTGTCAAATGTAACACTGTCCATATTTACCCAACCGAACTTAATCGCATAGTACATAAAGATATCATCAGCGTCGGGAGAGTGTGCAATAAGCATTTTTTTCAAAGTTATATCCATTAATTAATAAATCAATTTAATTTTAACCAAATAACGCTAAAATTACAC
>JAVHRU010000095.1:0-8344 GCA_036171835.1 Sulfurimonadaceae bacterium
AGATAGTATTACAAAAAAAGGAACTTTTATGACACAAATACCATCATTTATATATGGAACAGCCTGGAAAAAAGAGCGTACTTCTGCACTTGTCATAGAAGCTGTACATCAAGGGTTTTTGGGTATTGACACCGCGTGCCAACCAAAACATTACCAAGAAGCTGGCATAGGAAAAGCTCTAGCAGAACTAAAAAAAGAGGGAATAACACGAGATAAACTTTACATACAGACAAAATTTACTCCTCTTAGCGGACAAGATCCAAACAACATCCCTTATGATAAAAATAGTTCACTCAGAGAACAAGTACAACAGTCTTTTACAAAAAGTTTGCAAAACTTGCAGACAGATTATGTGGATGGACTGATCTTGCATTCTCCACTTTTTCCTTTTTCAAATCTTTTACAAGTATGGCATTCTATGGAAGAGATCTACAATCAAAAAAAAACGCTCCGCCTTGGAATCAGCAACTGTTATGATCTTGAAGTGCTTCAAAAACTTTACGATGAAGCGCAAATAAAACCGAGCATCTTACAAAATCGATTTTATGCAGATAGCGGATATGATAAAGAGTTACGAGAATGGTGTTTGACCCATGATGTCACCTATCAAAGTTTTTGGTCTTTGACTGCAAACCCTCACATTTTAAGCCATCCTCTACTGCAAACGCTCAGTGTTGAGTACAACAAAACAGCTGCTCAAATCTTTTTTCGTTTTTTAATACAGATAGGTATCATTCCACTTACTGGCACCTCTTCATCCAAACATATGCGAGAGGATCTTTCTATCTTTGATTTTACACTTACGCCAAAAGAACAAAGTGATATAGAGCTTTTACTCGTTTAAATAACGCATATGTATGAGCTGATTGTTTAAAAAACATCCATTTTATCTGGACTCTTAGGTCTGAAATCGGGTAGGATAACGCAATTGGTATCAATATCGATCAAAAAGGCTTTATAAGATGAATTTAGATGAAATGTATATTTCGCTTGAACGCCATTATGACTCAATAAATAAAATAATTCTCTCTAGACAAGACCCCATCACAGGTTTGCTACCTGCAAGTACAGCTGTTAATGCTCATGGTGATTACACTGACGCTTGGGTTAGAGACAATGTTTACAGTATTATGAGTGTCTGGGGATTAGCCCTTGCATATCGTAAATACAATCCAGACCATTGTCGCAGTTATTCTCTAGGTCAAAGTGTTGTCAAACTGATGCGAGGGTTACTCGTGGCTATGATGCGTCAGTCCGAGCGAGTAGAAAAATTCAAAAAAACGCTTAACCAAGGCGATGCTTTGCATGCAAAGTATGGTACATCAACGGGGCTCACAGTTGTCGGCGACCATGAATGGGGTCATTTACAGCTTGATGCAACTTCACTTTTTCTTCTTATGATAGCACAGATGATCGCTTCAGGTTTACGTCTTATCTACACTCTTGATGAAGTTAACTTTGTTCAAAATCTCGTTCATTACATTAGCCATACTTACTGTACTCCCGATTATGGCATTTGGGAGCGTGGAAACAAGATAAACTCTGGCGGCACCGAGATCAACTGTAGCTCTGTGGGTATGGCCAAAGCGGCGCTTGAAGCGATGAGCGGATTTAACCTTTATGGCAATGTTGCAAGCCAAGAAGCACTCATACATGTAGTGCCAAGTGATATCGCCCGTTCACGTTTAACTCTTCAGGGACTTTTACCGCGTGAGTCTAACTCTAAAGAGACCGATGCAGCACTGCTTAGTATTATCGGTTATCCTGCTTACGCTGTTGAAGATGAGGTTTTAGTAAAAAAAACATACTCCAAAATTATCAAGAAACTCGCAGGTCGTTATGGCTGTAAGCGCTTTTTACTCGATGGTCATCAAAACAGTATCGAAGATCATTCACGTCTGTATTATGAGCCATCAGAACTGCAAACATTTAAACATATAGAGTCTGAGTGGCCTCTCTTTTTTACCTATCTGCTGCTTGATGCACATATGCGTGAAGATAGCGAAGCGATCACGCATTGGCGTCAAAAGCTGGAACCTTTATTTATAGAACGCGATGGGGTGAAGTTGCTTCCCGAACTCTACATCGTTCCTAAAGAACTCATAGATGCCGAAAAAGAAAATCCTGGTTCGCAAGAACGAGTTGCAAATGAAAACCTCCCACTTGTTTGGGCACAAAGTCTCTTTATGCTCTCTGATTTGATTCAAGATGGTTTATTGCGTCCTAGTGACATCGATCCTCTGCACCGTCGTGAACGTATAGGTCAAAAACGAAGTACACATCCACTTGTCTGCATCTTAGCTCAAAATGAGAGTGTCAAACAACATCTTCTCGACCTTGGAATATTAAGTGAAACGATTGAAGAACTTAAACCCATCCAAATTATGCATGCTTCAATGCTTTCACTCGCGCATACCGAGCTTGGAAGAAATGATAAATTGGGACTCAGTGGAAGACCTTTATTGGCAGCTAGAACAATTACAACAGCAAGACTACATGTCCTTTCGCATGAAGAGATTCTCTTTCTTCCTTACTATTTCAATCCAAGAGGTTTTTATTTCAGCTATGACAATACCCTCCTTGTTGAGAGGTTTCGCTCATCCTTAAAATTTTTGACAATGCACTGGGATCAGCCAGGACAGCCGATATTGCCATTTTTAGTCAGAGAAGATATGCTTAGTGAAACAGGAGACGAAGTAATTCTCAAACTATTACATGATTTTCAAAACGGATCGTGTAATTCTATGATCATAAAACTCGGTCCTCTTCGACAACTTTTAAGTACTGCAAGTGTTGAGCGAATTGATGATATACATGGACTAAACTTAAATGATCTTCATATAGAAGTCCAGGAAGCTGATACACTTTATGAATCAGCGGCATTGGCACTTGACTGGACAAATGTGCGTCTTATGGGCGCAGCTTTAGGAAAGTATGATGATCGTCTTGAAGATGCCCTTCTTGATATTGTCATTCATCAAAAACGTCTTGCTGTAGGACGTGCGTATAGTGAAGATGCAACATTATCAAAACCTTATGAGAGTTCTGCCATCGTAAAAATCATCAATGAATCTTGCGGCAATAACCGTGCAGAGGGAATATTGACACAAGAAGTTATTATGCATCTTGGACATCTTATCCGCAGTGAATCTCAGCTTTTTAAAGATATGATCACTTTACGTACATGGTATTTTGTGCAACTTCTTGTAGGACGTATCGCTCGGGAAGAAAATCTTCCTATCGGAGATGCATACGAACGATTGCTAAGTTTAGCGCCACATGATATTTTTAATCGTATCCGCTCAATTTTAGAGTCATTTACGCATGAAATATCAGAGTTAATTCATCAGGAAAACTTACATAGTTCAGGAAGTTCACCACTCAGTGAACTTCCGATGAGTTCTTCAAGTGATGAGCATAATACAATTGAGGATTGGAATGAGTGGAGAAGACATGAGGGTATGCTAAGCCGTCTTTCACCTCATTTTTACAAAGATGTTTGGCATATGCTTCATCAATGTAATGCTCTGGTAATTGGTGATAAATACAATATTCAAAGTCGACTTGGCAGAGAACACACTCTTGCATCTACTGCGGGAGAACAAAGTTTTTCTCGTAGTGTAGAAGATCTGCTTCAAAGTATTGAAGCCCCTGAATACAGACAGTTAAACATCGAAGCGATTGAAAGTTTATCCAAACTGTTCAAGCAAAATCCAGAGCTGCGTATTGATGATGATATTATTCTGGATGTACTTATTGGATATGCTGTGAGAATGTTATGGGAGAATAAAAATGGCTCACTTAATTATGATGAGTCACGAGGAGAAGCTTGGGAAGAGTTCTATCACTCCTCTTTAGAGGTAACGAATGAGCAGTTCATCAATGCATTTATCTACTTATCATCCCCAAAGTAAAGGAATTTTTATGATATTAGCCGGCGATATTGGTGGAACGAAAACGAATCTTGCACTTTATAAGATGACAGAAGAAGGAGTTTTTCTTGAAGTCCAGCATCAATTTGTGAGTCAAAATTATGCAAGTTTTTCTGATGTAATTGATGAGTTTTTGGCAAAAATCCCAGATACCAAGATTACAACTGTCTGTTTTGGTATTGCAGGACCTATTATCGATGGAAGATGCCGCACCACAAATCTTCCATGGGAAATAGTAACTACTGATCTTAAAAAACTGTTGAAAATCAATAGCGTTTATCTTCTCAATGACCTCGAAGCAACTGCTTATGGAATGCTCTATCTTCATAATGATGAATTTATCGACCTCAACCCTAATGCAGAAACTAAAAAAGGCAATTGTGCTGTGATAGCAGCTGGAACAGGGCTTGGAGAGGCGATGCTTTATTTTGATGGACTAAGTTATCATCCAATCGGTTCAGAGGGTGGCCACAGCGATTTTGCTCCACAGACACCTCAACAAGATGCACTTTTACTGTGGCTAAGAGAGTATTATCCCTTACATGTAAGCTATGAACGCTTACTTTCTGGGCCGGGGATTGCAAATATCTATGATTTTCTAGTTTCTATTAATTTCGCTCTGGAGCCTGGTTCTATCAAAGAACTAAAATCAAAAGAAGACAAAAGCTCACTTATCAGTCGATGTGCTTTGGAGGACAAAGATTCTCTTTGTATTGAAACCTTACGTTTATTTGTCGAGATATACGGAGCAGAAGCGGGAAATATGGCACTCAAATCACTCTCTTTGGGTGGAGTTTATATCGGTGGAGGAATCGCGCCAAAGATTTTGCCTTTTATGCAAAGTGAAACATTTTTAAAAGCGTTTTGTAACAAAGGACGTTTTTCGCAGATGCTCCAAGCGATGCCGATCAAACTGTCTCTAAATCCCGAGACAGCAATGCTCGGTTCAGCCCATTTTGCGAAAGATCATCATAAAAATTGATGAAATTTTAATCGTTTTTTTATAGTCTATATTATAGAACGCGATACAATAGTAAAAATTTATATAATAAAAGAGTCTTTATGAGTGAAATAGAAAATTTATGTGATGTGATTATTTTTGGTGGTCATGGAGATCTGGCTTTTCGTAAACTTATGCCAGCGCTCTATCATCTTTTTAACGATGGCTATCTCAATCATCAAAGCCGAATCATCTCCACGACACGTTCAGAGATAAGCCACGATGAGCATATAAAACTAGTTAAAATAAAACTTCAGGAGTTTTTGGCCGAGAATGTATTTGATGAAGTAAAATTTGAAAATTTCAAATCGCATCTGATCGTTATCCAACTTGATCTTGGAGATGAAACAAGCTATAAAGATCTCAAAAAGGTTCTTGACGAGTTTCCTGATCGCGACAGAATCAACTATCTTTCCACTTCACCTAGCTTTTTTGGAGCTGTATGTAAAGCTTTAAATTCATCCAAGCTTATTACAAAACAGTCTCGCGTAGTCCTTGAAAAACCTATTGGTCGTGATCTCAAATCTTCTCGTGTTATCAACGTGGAGGTCTTAAAATATTTCGAAGAATCTCAAGTATATCGCATCGACCACTACCTTGGAAAAGATACAGTTCAAAATATCATGGCTCTACGCTTTTCAAACCGATTTTTTATGCCTTTATGGGATGCAAGCAATATCGATCATATACAGATCACCGTTTCTGAAAGTGTGGGAGTTGAGGGACGTTGGGGATATTATGATGATTACGGTGCGATGCGCGATATGATCCAAAACCACTTGATGCAACTTCTGTGTCTTGTTGCTATGGAGCCTCCATGTTCTCTTGATGCAGACAGTGTGCGTGATGAAAAAGTGAAAGTCCTTAGATCACTGCGCCATATGAGTGTATCGGATATTGAGCAAAAAACAGTACGTGCCCAGTATGCAAAAGGTTCGAGCAACGGCGTAGCTGTTCCGGGCTATCGTGAAGGCGATGGGATGGAAGAAAGTACTACTGAGACCTATGCTGCGATCCGTGTTGACATCGATAACTGGCGCTGGAATGGTGTTCCATTTTATCTTCGCAGCGGTAAAAGATTACGCAACCGAAATTCAGAGATCATCATCCAGTTCAAATCGGTGCCCTACTCTATTTTTGCCAATAAGGGTCGTTGTATCTCGGATAATAAGCTTGTCATCACTCTGCAGCCAAAAGAGAGTATCCAACTTAAACTGATGAACAAAATCCCAGGTTTGAGTGAGCAAATGCGTTTGCAACAAGTTGATTTAGAACTCAATGCTCCCATGAACGAACCAAGAAAACCTGAAGCATATGAGCGTCTGATGCTCGATGTTATCCGTAGTAATCCGACTCTTTTTATGCGCCTTGATGAAGTCGAAGCGGCTTGGAAATGGGCGGATATTATCCTTAATGGCTGGAAAGAGAATATCGTTTCAATGAAAAGCTACAGTGCAGGAACCGATGGACCGACTGCCGCAGTCGAGCTAGTTGCACGAGATGGTCGAAGTTGGCATGAGTAATATTCATTTTCATGCGTATCAAAGAGATGGTGAACTTGCCATAAAGCTTGCTCTTAGCATCGCTGATGATCTCAAAAATGCCATAAAAGAAAAAGGAAGCGCAACATTGCTAGTCTCAGGTGGAATAACGCCGCTAAAACTTTTTTCTGCACTTAGTTCTATTGAGATCGATTGGGAACATATTTGTATCGGTCTTTGCGATGAGCGATGGGTATTTCCTCTTCATAATGAGAGTAATGAAAAACTCATACGTGAAACTCTACTGCAAAACTATGCTTCAAAAGCCACTTTTGTGGGAATGTATATGGAAGGTTGTGATGCCTTTAATGTAGAGACAGAGTGTTCTCAAAAGGTCAAATCCGCACTTTCTCCTTTTGATGTGATTGTTCTCGGAATGGGAAATGACGCACACACAGCTTCACTCTTTCCAAATAATCCAAGACTCACCGAAGCCTATAATACAGATGAGATATGTATAGCTATAGATCCTATAACTGCTCCCCATACACGAATGAGTCTTACACTCAAAGCTATACTCTCAAGCAGTCGAATCTATCTGCATTTTCAGGGAAATTCAAAACTAGAAGTTTATCATAAGGCTATTAGCGGCGATGACATCTTTGCCATGCCGATTCGTTCCATTTTAAAACAACACACTAAAGAGATCGAGGTATATTACGCATGAATGAGATTATCCAACATGTAACCACGCAGATACAAGAACGTTCTTTTAAAAGCCGTAGCATCTATTTACAACGTATCCGTGATGCCAAAAGTCATGGAGTAAATAGAAAAAAACTCGGATGTAGCAATCTCGCGCATGCGATGGCACCGATGGATGCAGAGGATAAGTCATCACTCGCAGCTCTCATCACGCCAAACATCGCCATCGTCACCGCATATAATGATATGCTCTCAGCGCATGAACCCTACAAGCTCTACCCTGCTCTTATCAAACGGACTCTGCATGACGCGGGCGCGACTGCACAAGTAGCAGGAGGTGTGCCTGCGATGTGTGATGGTGTCACCCAATCTCAACCGGGCATGGAACTCAGCCTCTTTAGCCGTGATAATATCGCCATGGGAACTGCAATTGCACTTTCACACAATGTATATGACGGAGCACTTTATCTTGGAGTCTGCGACAAGATCGTCCCCGGTCTTGTGATAGGTGCGCTTTCCTTTGGACATCTTCCGGGAGTGTTTGTTCCAGCTGGCCCAATGCCCTCAGGCATAAGCAACTCTGAAAAAGCCAAAATCCGTCAAGAGTTTGCCAAAGGCAATGTCAATGAAGCCGAGCTTCTCAAAGCTGAATCAGCGTCTTACCACAGCAGCGGGACATGTACTTTTTACGGTACTGCAAACTCCAATCAGATGCTACTTGAAATGATGGGTTTACAGCTACCAAACAGCTCTTTTGTCAACACCAACACACCTCTTCGTGAAGTACTCACAGCGGAGGCCGCGAGGACAATTTTGACTATGACAGAAATCTCTGGCAACTATCTTCCTATCGGTGAAGTGATCGATGAGCGAAGTTTTGTCAATGCGATCATCGGACTTATGGCAACGGGCGGATCGACCAATCACACTATCCACCTCATCGCAATGGCAAAAGCCGCTGGCATTATTCTTACATGGGATGATTTTGATCAGATCTCCAAAGTGATTCCCCTGCTTTGTCGTATGTATCCAAATGGACAAGCCGATGTAAACGCATTTAGAGATTCCGGTGGGATGAGTGTTGTGATAAATCAGCTTTTAAATGCCGGACTAGTTCATAACGATGTCCAAACAATAATAGGCAAAGGACTTGACCGCTATATCGTAGAACCATCGCTTGAGAGCGGTAAACTTCATTTTGGTATTGGAGCAAAAGTTTCTCGAGA
>JAVHRU010000096.1:0-8329 GCA_036171835.1 Sulfurimonadaceae bacterium
ACGCGGATATAGTCTACTACTCTGTCGTAACTATCTATTAGCAAAAAAAATCCTTTAATCTATATATTTGAAAAAAGCTGAATCAACTTATAGTTTTGAGCAAATGAAATAACTGTAAAAACAAGAATAAGTACTGCCGACATGGTTACAAGTAATGAAAATGTGAAAATTTTATTCATCTTTTTTCCTTTTATTGATTTGTATCATTTCTATAAACTAGCTAAATGATATAATAAAAAAAGTCAAAGCAGTTTGACTTATCTCAATAAAAAGAGTTTATTTTGACATTACATGATCTCTTAATTATATTAGTAATGACTTTCCCAATGTTTTTTTTCACAATTTTTGTAGGTATAAAAATAGCGGATTTTTTAGAAAGAAGATACAACATTCAAGAGTCTCACAAGCGGAGTATTATGATAAGTGCGACGTTCTTATTCGCACTATTATTATCATCGCTGTTATATTATCTATAGATGCAACGGTGTATTAAGAATTGCCTTCAAACCACTGTAGTTGCCCGCGTAGTTTCACAACTTCTCCAACGATAATCAGTGCTGGAGTTGGTACATCGACCGCTTTTTCAACTATGTCTGCGAGTGTACCTACAACCACTTGTTGATCTTTTGTCGTTCCTTTTGAGATAACTGCACATGGACAATCACTCGGCTTACCGATTTCAATAAGTTTTTTGGAAATTTTAGAGAGATTATGCAATCCCATCAAAAAGATAATGGTGTCATCAGTTTTATAATTTTCCCAAGGTATTTGCGATTCTTTTTTATTTGGAGACTCGTGCGCTGTAACGACACGAAAAGAGACAGCAACACCTCGATGAGTCACAGGAATTCCTGCATAAGCCGGAACACTTATCGCAGAGGTGATACCCGGAATTATTTCAAAAAGTATCCCTCTCTCTTTAAGATATGCGGCTTCCTCTCCTCCTCGACCAAAAACAAAAGGGTCTCCCCCTTTTAATCTCACTACAACTTTATGTTTAAGTGCATTTTGGTAGATTGTCTCATTTATATCATCTTGAGGCATGATATGATGTCCATCTTCTTTGCCAACATACACAAACTCACAACCATCTTTTGCTTCTTCTAAAATATCCGGATTTGCAAGACGATCATAGATAATGACGTCAGCCTCTTTTATGACTCGGAGCGCTTTGAGTGTCAATAGCTCAATATCGCCTGGACCAGCACCAGTTAAGTATACCCTGCTCATTTGTTCTCCTCAAAAAGAAATATTCCAGACGGTTTTTGAACTTGAAAGATATCGCGATTGACAAACCAATCGTTTGTATCTATCACGGATATCATATTTGCATCATTAACAGAGACATATAGCTCGGATGTCTCATCCGACCACCTTACATGTAAGACTTTTCCAGCAAATTCAAATCTTTTTATAACTTGAAATGTTTTAGTGTCAAATATCTGTATAACAGGAAATTTATCTCCGCTAAATGTTACAGCGAGATATCTGTTATCTGGTGAAAGTGCAGTAAATACGGGCAGTCCTTCTGTTATTATGCTCTTGACAAATTTAAAATCAGGAGTATATACAAAAACTTTATTATCACCAACGGCTGGAACATAAATATGCCCTCCTCCAATACTCCATTGTCCAAAATGAGGTACTTTCATAACAGGTTTTCTCTCATCTAGCTCGATACTTATTTTTGAAAATGTCATTTTATCAAGATCAACGACACCAAAATGCTGGCTTTTAAAGAATCCAACAATATAACTGTTATCTTTGATCATTGCATCAAAAGGCATAACTCCGACTTTGTCAAACTCTTTGAAGTTTTCAAAATTTGGGATTTTTTTACCCTTATTTTTATCATGTAAAATCGTTATCTTATCACTATCCATTTGTGCAAAAATCAGATAATCATTATAGATTTTAATACCCACATTTCTTGAATCTGTTTTAAAAGATTGAACAGGGTTTAGGTCTCTATCCAAGATATCAACACTTTTATTGTCATAATTTGCCACTGCCACATAATACTTATTAATCACAAAACCTATTGCGCTGTTACTTGTTTTAACCTCTTTGAGTTTTTTCTCATTTTTTGGGTCAAATTTAATGATATATCCATCACGACTAATAAGATAACCGTCATTTTCATAAAATTTGATGACACCATGATTCATATTGTGCATATCTTCTATATGCCCAGTCACCAATCCATTTTCTATAATTGCCAAAGAACTGTTTTCTCGCTCAACAACAAAAAACTTTTCCTTAGCATTTAAGCTTGTTAGCAACGTAGCACCTAAAAAGGTATTCAATAATATTTTTTTAAAGTTTAATTTCATAATCCACTTCCTTCTCTTTCTTCTTGAGTTAAATAACATGAGGGGTCTTCACTCCATAGATCACCGGTTATAGCATACGCTCTTGCACGCGAACCGCCGTTACAAATCTCGATCTGCTTACATGTAGAGCAAATACCCGATATTTCTCTTGGGTGCACTCTTAATTTATCCAATAGTTCCCCTTTTTGCCAGATAGCTCCAAAATCCTCTTTTAGGATATTGCCAATAGTCAGAGGAAAAAATGGATCTGGTCTTACATCACCCTCGGAGTTTATATTTAAAAGTTTTCTTCCTGCAGAATTACCTCCCCAAGCAAGTAACTTCTTTCTCATTTTAGTTTTCAGTTCAGGATAATGTTTTGAAAACTCATCTAAAAAAAGAATCGCATCTTGTTCCATATTTCCCGTTACTATCTCTATATCTCTGCCAGTTTTATAGTACTCAAAAGCTTTTGCTAAAATGAACTCAACTGCTTTGCGTCTTTGCTCTTTTGTCAAATCCATTTTTAAATTATCCAATCCTCGACCGGAATATACTAAATGGGAGATATAGATTTTTGGAATATTATGTTTTTCAACCAAATCAAAAATGTACTCCAAAGAGTTGATAGTATCTTTTGTCATGGTAAAACGGATACCCACTTTTGCTCCCGTAGCATTGGCAAGTAAAACAGCTTTCAGCGTTTCAGTAAATGCCCCTTTTAAACCTCGAAAATAATCATGTGTTGCCTCATCTCCATCTATACTGATGCCGATGTAATTAAAAGTATCTACAATACGCTGCACGTTTTTAGTAGTGAAATATAAGCCATTACTAGAAAGATAAGTTATAACGCCATTGGCCTTACAAAAATCAGCTATCTCGAAAATATCTTTTCTTGTGAGTGGCTCACCGCCAGAAAAGATGATAAACTTGATCCCACTCTCTTTCATTTGTAAAATTGTTTTTTTAATCTGCTGAGTCGTTAAAGTATCTACTTCATCCAGCGTCGACTTAGAGTAACAGTGTAAACAAGAAAGATTACATCTATTTGTAAAGTTCCAGATAGCAATAGCACCATCAAGATTTCGCTCAGGCTTATTTTCTACAACCGATGATATTAAATTTGACAGTCTAAACATTACTGTTTTCCTTTAAATGAGAGTATATACTGCACTATCGATCTTCGTTCTTCATCACTCAGATGAAACTGAGTCATAACTGTTCTCTTGTATCCAAACGACTTATACATCGATTCTGGGCTGATGATATAGGCTTCTATCTCATCGGGACTTCTTGTATCTGCGATTTGAGAAAAGGGTGGACCAAAAGCCATCGCTGTTTGATGATGACAACCCCAACAATACTTTTCAAAGACAACTTTTCCATCCAGACTTTGGGAAAAAGAAACCGTCACCATTGCAAACAGTATTAAAAAAGTAAATTTCATACTACCTCTTTTCTTTATTTTGGAGTAACTTACTAAGAAACAGCCTATCTGATACTTAGTAAATTACTCTCTCATATTGAGAGAGTAACATTAGACCTTAAGCTCCAGGAACATGTTGTCTATGTTCTACAGAGTATGTAAAGGTAGGTGTAGTTAAATTATAAATATATTTAACAAACTTACCTGTTTTAGATTCATAAATTCCTATTCTTCCTGTGGTCCATTCTGAAATCATTGTCCAGTCACCATGGTTTGCAGGTTCAGCATGAAGCAATCTTGGTTGTACAGGATCTTTTACTACAGCTCCATTATTAGTAGGATATGGCATCAGTTTTTCATTACTGACAGTAGACTGTACTTCATTTTCAGGAACAGTAGTATACTGCGTAGCATCCCAAGTTTGAAGCACTTTTTTAGTCTTCGCATCTATAAGATGCCCTTTATCTTTATCTACTTCAATAATTTTATCTGTTTCTAACGTATCTTTATTGATAAGATACACTTTATTGTAATTTTCAGGTTTTGCAATAACACAGTCAGCCCAGATGTATGGTGTTTTATGATTTGTTCCTACAAACAAACCTCCACCAGCTGTTTGAACTTTTTTGACAACTTTCCACTTACTGTTCCAGATAACTATAGAACCAAAGTTCATACTTTGCGTTGCATGCAACTGCTCTTTTTGCCCTTTAGAATACCAAGATGCACCCTGACCTGGGTGTGGCTTAGACTTATCTCCCGTATAGACTTTCGCTGCAAGTGTTTTAGTTTTAAAATCGACAATACCCATCAAGTCACTTCCTTGTGAAGCGATCATAAAATATCTTCCGAAATTTTTTCCCTCATCTTCATTTAAAAATACATCATGAAGAACTTTACCAATATCTGCAACATCTCCTACAATTGGAAATCCAGGTTTTGAGTAATCAATAATATATGTACGACCCGCATCTTTGAGAGCCATTCCAAAGTATGGACCATATGGAGTATCTGCAAGCGCCGCAACACGTGATGGCCCAATTTGTCCATCAGTATCAATAACACGGCTTGTGTCATATGCTTTTAATGGCTCTAATGTCATAGCATCACATAAAACAGCACCGCCTGGGTTGTAGTTACCCGCGATAACATATTTTCCATCTGGAGAAACTGCTAAACCACGAGATTCTTGTCCAACTTGAACAGATGCGATCGCTGGTTGTCCCGGGGATGCAATATCAAACATCGTAAGTCTTCCTGAACGACTGATAGAATATGCATATCTTGGATATTTTTTATTTGTAACTGTTACGTGAACTGCAAATCCAGCTTTATGACGAGAAAGAACTTTTCCGTTTGTTGAGTCAATAAAGTCAACTAACGATGCATCTCTTTCTGTTGCGAAAGTAATATCAAGTACAGATTTTGTATCTACTGCATTTGGATATTTTTTTAATAATGCTTCTCTATCTGCCAATTTGACCCATGTTTTTTTTACTTCATCTAAGGATAGAGTAAGCTCAACAGTATTTTTCCAGTCCATTAACCAATCGACCATACCGGTTGCATCATCAGGTGAGAATTTCGAACTCCAATTTGGCATCGCCGTATTTTCTCTACCATTTAAAATAGTCTCAGCCAATATATGTCTAGCTTTTTCTTTCAATGCAGCTGGTCTTAAATCTGAACCTACACCCCCTTGGTGAATCGGTCCATGACATCCTTGACATTCGTTCTCATAAACTTTTGCAAAATCCATAGTTGATGTACCCGCATAAAGATTCACAGATACTAAAGCAACAGCAGTTGAAATAATCAATTTATTAAATTTCATTTTTGTTTCCTCCTAAAATGAAGATCAAGCGGGCCCTTTACGGGCCGCCACCTATTTTTCTTGCTCTAAACGTTTTTTCTCTTGAGAATAAATCCAAAACATTGGAAGTATTATAAAGGTATGAAGAAAAATCGTTAAAGTCAAAGGACCTTGATTTAACCAACCAAAAAAACTTGGCACTACATCTGTAAATTGCTCAAACATTTTTAACTCCTTATCTTTCGTGAATAGCACTTTTTCCAGTGCGTAATAAATCTGTTGCAAGCAATATAAAGCCTAAGAATGTTATAACACCCATTAATAGTCTCCAATCCATAGCTTGTGCAAACCATGCACCACTTTGAGAATCAAAATATCCACTCCAAGTAGCACCCATTTGAGCACGTTCAACTATAACTTGGACATATCCTGCAATAGTAAGGGAAACTGTCATTCCCAGAACACCACCAGCAATCATAGACGTTGACCAAATTGAAAGTTTTGTACTTTTCATCACTTTAATACCATTTTTACCCTGTACTGCCAAATAGAACATACCGATAAGAATAGTTGCATAAGCGCCAAAAAATGCCAAGTGCCCGTGTGCTGCTGTAAACTGCGTACCGTGTGTGTAAAGGTTGATTTGTGGTAGAGTGTGGAAGAATCCCCAGACACCAGCGCCTAAAAAGTTACCAAATGCATTTAAGACAAACCAAGTAAATGCAGGTTTATTCTTGATAACTGAAACTTTGTCACCATGAGCCTCTTGTGCACCTTGAGTTTTACCCCAATCATAAAGTACGTGTACGAACATTGCAACAAGTGGCAACGGTTCTAGTGCACTAAATAACGCTCCGATTTCCCACCAGTATTCAGGTGTACCGATCCAAAAGTAGTGGTGACCCATACCTAAGATACCTGAACCAAACAGCATAGATACTTCGATCCATAACCACATTTCAACAACTTGACGATGAGCACCAAGCATCTTAATTAGACCGTAAGCTGCAATTGCACCAACGAAAACTTCCCATGTAGCTTCAACCCATAAGTGAATTACCCACCACCACCAGTACTGATCAACTGAGATATTATCCGTAAAGAACATACCTGCCAAATAAAGACCTGCAAACGCAATCATATCTGCCATTAAAACAGTAACGATGCCTGTTTGTTTCCCTTTGATACCAGTTAAGAAAAGGTTAGCAACAAAACCAAGAGCAACAACGACAATACCCCAGTCAGCCCAACGTGGAGCTTCAATGTACTCACGTCCCTCTGTAATAAACCAGATCGTAGTTTGATCTGCCGGTCCAACTTGTATAAATAAAAATACAAGAACAACAACAACTATCGCAGCTGCAAAAACCCAGAAAAGTAATTTTCCAACTTTAATACCAACTGTTTCGATTTCTGTTTCATCTGGTAAAAGCCAGTAAACAGATCCAAACATTGCAAATACCATCCAGACAACAAGAGCATTAATGTGTAATATTCTTGCTATTGAAAAATCAAGTATCTGATATAAAAAACTCGGCATTACAAACTGAATAGCTGCAACTAATCCAAAAACTAATTGAGCACCAAAGATAATAGCAGCGAAAGTAAAGTACCAAGTTGCTAACTGTTTTGATTCTGATTTCAAATAATTATTTGCCATTTAGTGCTCCTTGTATTTTTCCAAAGTTTCTTGGAAAACCATTTGTATCTATAGATGACAGATGCTTCAAAAATGCAACCAAACCTTTAGCTTCTTGTGCAGTAATACCAAGATTTGGCATCATACGCGCATGAGTCGGGTATAGCTCTGGATGTTGTAAAAACTCAGCCATAGCTTCTTCTTTTGTACTCTTGCCTGTCACCGCCTGCATAGAACCCTCAGGTCCCCAAGCCGGATCCAACCACGCTTTTGTAAGATCTGGTGCATAGTAAGCTCCATTCCCTAAAAGTGTATGACAGTCCATACAATTTTTAACTTGTGACCCTAACTTTCCTAGATGTAATAAGTCTCCAGCTTCTTTTTCAGAATAATCATCTCTTCCAAAAAACTTCTCTTTTTCTTTAAATAAAGATCCGCCTTTGCCATCATTTCCACCAATATAAGGTACCTCATGACCACGTTTAGTGCTCATTTCATAAGAGATTTTATAATTGATAACAGTAGGTCCAGGAACCCTTTTTGTTACACCATTTTTTAAATCTGCATCATTCCCCATTGAAATTTGAGCTGAAGTATCAAATGTCAACCAAATTAATAAAATTGATGCAAATCCAGTTACCCACGCCGCTGTTCGTTGCCAAAAACGGTTGTCGCTCCATACGGATTTATTAGCCACTATTTCCCCCTAGTATTTTTGTAGAGATCACATAAACTCATTGTTCATTCTCTTCATGAACTTGATGCTGTATATAGTAGATTGCGTGAGGAAGCATTAAATACCCTATCATCGCTATTACTAATACTTTTACTGTAAACTCGCCTACATGCATTAAACTTCCCATTATATAAAGCATATAACAAGTTAAAAACCAAAAAAGATATGCAAAAAGCATCACCCAATTTTTAAGCATCTTAACCTTTACTGCCGTATACACACCAACATACAACGATCCAAATACTAAAACAAAAGCAGATGAAACAAAGATCGGTAAAAAGTCACCTAAAGCTATTTCAGGTCGCATCATTGACTCAATCATCTACATCCTCCTCTTGCTATCTATAATATTAGATTGCTATTTAGTAGTCTATTGTATTTCAATAGTAAATACTTTGAC
>JAVHRU010000097.1:0-14017 GCA_036171835.1 Sulfurimonadaceae bacterium
GGAACTTTTCTTGATGCTGTGTATCCAACTATATTGTTTTCTTCATTATATTTAGGGATTATATTGACAATTACCCAGTAAAACTTTCCATCTTTTCGTAGATTTTTTACATAACCTTCCCACATCTTCCCACTTTTGATAACTCTCCACATCTCTGCAAAAGCGGCACGCGGCATATCTGGATGACGAAGAATACTATGTGGTTGACCTAAAGCTTCCTCTTTTGTGTATCCACTCATCTCTACAAATTTTCTATTCACAAAAGTGATAATTCCTTTTGTATCTGTTTCTGATATAAGAGTTTTTCCATCAAAAAAAATCTCTTCATTGAGAGGTTTAGGTCTTGTCATCTTTTTGCCTTTATAATAAATATTTTTCTGCAGTATAGCTCTTGTAGCCTTATGTAATATTGATGTTAGCGCTAATACGTTACAATTACGCTAAAAATGGATAAAGACTGCAATGTTGTCATCAGAAATAGATACATTATTTAACCAAAACAATAGATTGCTTACCGAGATATATTTCGATCTTCAAAATCACTTTGAGGAGAAATATGGAAATGATACTGTTGTATTTATGGAGATTGGAACATTTTTTGAAGTTTATGAAGTCAATAATGACGAAGAGCAGATAGGCAAAGCAAAAGAAATAGCCGAACTTTTAAATATCCAGCTGACTAAAAAAAATAAATCTATTATAGAAAACTCCGCAAAAAATCCTTTATTGGCAGGTGTCCCTGCTATTTCATTTGAACGTTACTTAAATCGTCTTGTTCAAGAGCAAAAATATACTGTCGTTGTTGTGAAGCAACGCGGAAAACCTCCTAAGATCAGCCGTTATATTTCACAGATCATCTCTCCTGGTACAAACTTTGATTATACGATAGATAATGATGACAATTATATCGTCTCACTTTTGGTTGATAAACATAGAGGAATGTTTACTGTAGGTTATAGCGCTATCGATATCACGACGGGAAAAACTTGGCTTTATGAAACGCATGGGAGTAGTGAAGACCAGTCTTATGCACTTGATGAAGTCTTTAATCTTTTAAATATTTATAAGACAAGTGAAGTTGTACTCACATTTTTAGATGGTGTGGACGATCAAAGGGCAGTGTTAAACTATTTGGAAATCCCTGAACATTACCACTATACCGTCAATCATGAGATCCCACGTATTGATTATCAAAATGAGCTTTTTAAAAAAGTTTATCAGATTAAATCACTTCTCTCACCTATAGAACATTTAGACCTAGAACGCTCACCTATGATCTCGCAATCTTTAGCTATTTTAGTGCACTTTGTCATCGAGCATGATGTTCATATTATCCAAAAACTTGACCGCCCTCATATCATTGATAATCGTCGTTACATGTATCTTGGAAACAATGCCCTTGAACAGCTCTCTATCATCTCAAAAGATCGTAATGAGATCACGCTTTTAAAGATGCTTGATAAAAGTGCTACAGCAATCGGCAGACGATTACTAAAAGAGAGACTCTTAAATCCTATCATGGAAAATGAAGAGCTCACACGCCGTTATAACTTGATAGAAAAAGTCAACTCTCACACAAGATATCTTGAAGAGACAATGCGGGGAATTTATGATTTAGAACGTCTTTCTCGCCGTCTTGATCTTGGACGTCTGCATCCTTTTGAGATAAATCACATATATGAGTCGATGATAAATGTGAAAGAGTTGATGGATTACATCAAAAAGCATAAGATACAAAAAGCCGCTTTTAGTGAGAGTGAAGTAGATGAATTCTTGCGCGATATTTATAAGAGTATCGATCTTGATATCTCACGACGTTTTACGCAAGCCACCATCGATGAGAACTTTTTGATGAGAGGCGTAGATTCTGGAGTGGATACGCTTGTATATGAAAATGCCAAGATGCTGCAGAGTTTCAATATTATCATGGACGCTATCCAAGGCCTTATAAACAGTGTGACGTCAAATAACTCTAGTGGAAGTGTAGCACTTGGCGTGCTCGATAAAGAGGGCTACTATATCACGCTGAGTAAGAATAGATATTCGCTCATCGAAACTATTTTTAAATCCCATAGTATCGATATCGGAGGCTTACATGTAAGCTTTAATGAGTTTAGTGTCAAGAAACTCACAAACCATGTCAAGATAACTTCACCGCTTTTGGATGAACTCTCTGATAAGATAATGAGAAATAAAAGCAAAATCGTAGCACTTGTAAAAGAGCGATATTCCCAGCTTCAAAGTGTGTATGAACGCCGTTATGCACTGCTTTTTGACCGTATTATTAGCTATGTCGCCGACTTGGATGTGGCAGTGAGTTCTTCAAAAGTCGCACAGATATATAACCATTCAAGACCGATGTTGGTAGAAGTCGGCGAAGATGAGAACTTTGTGCAAATCATGCAGTTACGCCATCCGCTTATTGAACTGCAACAAAGCCGTGGCATTTATATACCAAACGATATAGTGATGGGAAACCGCGACTATATGGATCTTCCATATCCCACAACAGTGATGCTTGATGTTCATGTACATGACGGACATGACATCAACGGTGTACTTTTGTATGGTATCAACTCAAGTGGAAAATCTTCTTTGATGAAGAGTATTGGCATCGCTATTTTGATGGCACAAAGCGGATTTTTTGTGAGCGCCTCGGCGATGAAATTTTCTCTTTTTGAGTCCATCTTTACCCGCATCGTCTCGCGTGATAACTTGGCAAAAGGGCTTTCAACTTTTGCTGTGGAAATGGTAGAACTTAAAAATATTTTTAATCGTGCAACTGTCAAATCTTTAGTGCTGGGCGATGAGATATCTCACGGCACGGAAACGCTCTCAGGCGTTGCCATCGTAGCAAGTGCCATCATTAAACTGGCCAAACTTCGAAGCATATTTCTTTTTGCTACACACTTGCATCAGCTTTCTACCATGCAGGAACTAACACGCCTTAAAAACGTAGTCGATCTGCATTTGAGTGTAGAGTATGATGAAGTTAAAGATATCCTTCTATTTAATCGTATCCTTCAGTCTGGAAGCGGAAGCAGTATTTACGGTTTGGAATTTGCAAAATCGCTTCACATGGACGAGGAGTTTTTAGATATGGCAAACTCCATCCGTAAACGCCTTGCAAACGATTTTGATGAGCTTGAGCTTTTAGTGAAGAAAAAAACGAGTAAGTACAATAAAGAATTATATGTGACAAAATGTATTATCTGTGGCGCGATAGCAGAAGATGTGCATCATATCTCTGGGCAGTCACTTTCAGATAAAGCTGGTTTTATCGGGCATTTTCATCAAGACCATAAGCACAATCTTGTTCCTCTTTGCAGGGAACATCACAGACTGATCCACGATGGGAAGGTGAAGGTCAGCGGATTTGTCATGACATCGAAAGGTTTACAGCTTGAATATGAAGAGATATTAAAAAGTCCAAAAATGCTTACACCCTCTGGGCACTCTGCATGTAAGGACGAGGAACTTGAGATAAACATCATTGAAGAGAATAAATCGCCGCTAGATGATTGGGATTTTTAAAGTCTAGCTAGAGTTAGATTTTTATTTTAAATTTCATTAAAGTTGCATATGCTACTATTTTGAGGATTTTATGATTTGGAGAGTGTATGACATATATGCTAAGAGATTCCATCGGATATAGAATAAGTCTTGTAGCAACGACGATAAAAACAAATTTTACAAAACTTTTACAGCCGATATGCGGTGTTGCAGCAGAACAGTATGCGACTTTAAAGATCATAAGTGAAGACAATGAAGTCACACAGACACAAATAGCTGAGCTGCTTGGTAAAGATAAGACTACGGTCGGCAGGTCGATCGATTCGCTTTTAAAAAAAGGTCTGCTTATCAGAGAAGATGTCCAGAATGATAAAAGGGCAAATAGAATTTCATTAACGCCAAAAGCGGAACAGATTTTAAAGTCTGCAATACCAATGGCGCGAAAATTTAATGAAGTTGTAAGACGTAAATTAACTGCGGATGAAATAAAGATTTTTTTTAAAGTTCTCGATACTATTCTTGAAGAAAGTAAAAATTTTGATATAAATAAAGGAAAAATTGATGAAGTCATTGAGTAGATATTTAACAAATACAGTTATAGTAGGAAGTGTTTTAATTGGTAGTTTTCTTTATGCACAAGATACTAAATCTACCGTCGTAATGCCCATGCCGAAAGTTGATGTTTATATCGTCGGCGCAGCACAAGATATGCAGGTTCCTCTTGAATATCCGGCACGTATAACATCTGTAAAAGATGTAACGATCACGGCGAGAGTCACGGGCGTACTCCAAAAAAAATACTACACTGAAGGGCAATCTGTTCGCAAGGGAGATCTGCTTTATAAGATAGAACCAGATACTTACGAGGCGAGCGTTGAGAGTGCAAAAGCAAATCTACAGCTTGAAAATGCAAAGCTTGATAAAGCACAAAAAGATTGGGATCGTGCAAATGGACTTTTCAAAGACAAAGCGATAAGCGATCAAGATAAAGATAGTGCATTTTACGCGTATCAAACAGCTAAAGCAAGTGCAAATGTTGCAAAAGCAGCATTGCATAAAGTCTCTGTAGATCTTGGATATACCAATGTTCGCGCAACTATCAGCGGAGTGACTGGAATGAAAATGGTAGATGTCGGAGACCTTGTAAAAGAGGGCTCAGCGATTGTAAGCATTACTCAGACAAATCCTATCTATGCGGAATTTTCTATCCCTGATATCAGTGCAATAAAGCAAAAATATCAACTTCAAAAAGGGAACTGGTCTCACATCCAAAGTGCAAAGCTCAAAGCTTCTCTTATAGTAGATGGCAAGCCTTATCAAACACTTGGCAAGATAGATTTTGTCGATTCGCGTGTAGATAAATCGACTTCTACACTTAAAGCCCGGGCTATTTTTGATAATGCTTCACTCTCTCTCTTATCAGGTACGTTTGCAAAAGTAAAGATAATGGGCATCGTTTCTAAAAATATTATGACGGTTCCACAAAAAGCTGTTTTACAAAATCCTCTTGGAATTACGGTTTTTGTAGTAGTCAATGGAAAAGTAGTTGCAAAACCAGTAAAAATCTTAGATACAGCGGGTCAAAACTTTGTAATCGCGGGTGTATCGCCAAGAGATGTAGTCGTTGTGAACAACTTCTTTCGTATTAAACCGGGTGCTTCTGTCATCGTCGATAAAACACTCAACAAATAGGCATACAGATGTTTTCTAAATTTTTTATCAATAGGCCTATTTTTTCCGCGGTACTTTCTATTATAGTGCTTATCGTAGGGTTTATATCTATTAAGATACTCCCTGTTGAAGCATATCCAAGTGTTGTACCTGTTCAGATCAACGTGAGCGCAACTTATCCGGGAGCTGATGCACAGACACTAGCAAAAACTGTTGCTGCACCACTGGAAGAAGCGATTAACGGCGCGGATAACATGATTTACATGACCTCTACGGCTTCACCAAGTGGAAGTATCTCTATTAGTGTTCTTTTTAAAATAGGAACAGATCCCGATCAAGCAAATGTTGATGTTAACAACCGTGTGCAACTCGCACTCTCACAGCTGCCACAATCTGTTCGTGATCAAGGGATAAGCATACGGAAAAAATCTCCCGATATGCTCAAAGTCCTTGCTTTTACTTCAAAAGATCAAAAGCATGATACTGTGTACCTATCAAACTATGTTTCTATCAATGTTTTGGATGATATCAAACGTATTCCTGGAGTCGGTGATGCGCATATCTTTGGTAATCAAGATTATTCTATGCGTGTCTGGCTCGCACCTGATAAACTTGCAAACTTCGGTCTGAGTGTTACTGATGTCGTATCTGCGATAAAGAGTCAAAATAATCAGTACTCAGCAGGGCAATTAGGACAAGAACCAACAGCAAAAGATCAGGTATTTACGTATACTGTTCAAGCTCAGGGCAGACTTCAAGATGCAGAGCAGTTTGGCGATATCATTCTAAAATCAAACCCTGATGGTTCAGCACTCAGACTTAAAGATGTCGCACGTGTGGAGATTGGCTCGGAAACTTATTCTTTTAAAGCAACCTTCAACAAAGAGCCAATGATTCCAGTGGGGATTTTCCTTTCTCCGGGAGCGAATGCGCTTAAAGTCTCAGCAGAGCTTGATAAAACAGTGGAAGAGCTTTCAAAAAAATTCCCATCTGATATAAAGATCAGCGTACCGTATGATCCAACAGAGTTTGTTAAACAGTCTATTACGGAAGTTGTTTATACTTTAGGACTTTCCATTTTACTCGTTGTTGGAATTATCTATCTTTTCTTAGGAAATGTAAGAGCAACTATCATCCCTGTTATTGCGATTCCTGTTTCTATCATCGGGACGTTTGCAGGATTTTATGCCGCTGGATTTTCTATCAACCTTCTTACCCTCTTTGGGCTTACTTTGGCCATTGGGCTGGTTGTCGATGATGCCATTGTCGTTATCGAAAACGTTGAGCGGATCTTACACGAAAATCGAGACATGAGTGTCAAAGATGCTACCATCAAGGCGATGAGTGAGATTACAGGACCGGTTGTGGCTATTGTCTTGGTGCTCTCTGCTGTTTTTATTCCGGCTTCGTTTATCGGTGGGTTTAGCGGAAAGTTGTATCAGCAGTTTGCTATTACTATTGTTATGTCTGTAGGAATATCTGGAATTGTTGCTCTTACGCTTACTCCTTCCCTGTGTGCGCTATTTTTAAAACATGAAGAGCCGACACCTTTTTGGCCTATAAGAAAATTTCATCAGTTTTTTGATATGGCGACATCTAGTTTTACTTCAGGTGTGAAGCGTGTCATTAAACTTGGCTTTTTAAATCTTATTCTTTTTGTTGTGATGATAGGTGCGGCATATATGCTCTCTAAAAAACTTCCGACTGGACTCGTGCCAAATGAAGATCAGGGGGTTGTCATGGTGATTCAAAATATGATGCCAGGTACTTCTTTGTCAAGGACAAAAGCTACAACTGATGAGGTTGGAGATACACTTTTGAAAAATCCAAATGTCACAAAAGCAGCAGGACTTTCAGGTCTTGATATCACGACATTTGCGTATAAAACAGATTCAGCGATCTCTTTTGTACACCTTACAGATTGGGATAAGCGCAAGTCTGCTGAGCTCGGTGCAGATGAAATTGCGAAAAAACTTATGGGGCAATTTTCACAAAACAAAGAGGCCTTTTTGTTTGCAGTGACACCTCCTCCGATTCGCGGTATGAGTACAACAGGTGGATTTGAGATGTATGTGCAAGATCGAACCGGCGGTGACGTGACACAGTTAAATGATTATGTCGATGAGATCATTAAAAAAGCATCTAATCGTCCTGAGCTTATGGGGGTACGTTCAAGTTTAAATACCAATGTACCACAGTATAAGGTGGAGGTCGATAAAGAAAAAGCTAAGGCACTTGGTATCTCTATTGCTGATATATTTACAACTATTCAGGCATCATTCGGTGGCTCTTATGTTAATGACTTCAACCTTTTTGGTCGTACGTATCATGTAAATGTAGAGTCAGATGCGCCATATCGCGGAGATACAAATAGTTATGATAATGTATTTGTTAAATCTTCCAATGGAAATTTAGTCCCTATTAGTGAAGTGGCTAAGATCACCCGTGTTATAGGACCAAGTGTCATCCAGCGCTTCAATATGTTTGATGCGGCAAAAATCTCAGGTCAGGCAAAACCAGGATATAGTTCGGGTGATGCGCTTAAAGCGATAGAAGAAGTCTCCGCGTCTGTCTTGCCAGATGGATATACTATCAGTTGGGCAGGAACAGCGTATCAAGAAAAAAGTTTAGAAAAGGGCGGGAATATGGCATTTGTATATGCGATACTTTTTGTCTTTTTAATTCTTGCGGCTTTGTATGAAAGTTGGAGTATTCCGTTTGCAGTCATCTTGGCAGTTCCGTTTGCATTCTTTGGAGCAGTTTTAGGACTTTGGTTGCGAGGGTTAGAGAGCGATATCTATTTCCAAGTTGGACTTATTACTCTTGTAGGACTTTCAGCAAAAAATGCCATCTTGATGGTAGAGTTTGCGATGCAAAAACTTAAAAGTGGGCATTCACTTCTTGATGCAACTGTTGAGGGTGCAAAAGTGCGTTTTCGTCCGATTGTTATGACATCTTTTGCATTTATTATGGGTTCTTTGCCTTTGGCCTTAAGCGTAGGAGCTGGAGCAAACAGCCGCCATATTATCGGCACGACTGTAGTTGGGGGAATGATAGCATTGACCATGATTGGTATCTTTTTTGTACCGCTTTTTTATTATTTGATTATGAGTTTTAAACAGAGATTTTTTGCTAAAGGAGATAGTCATGCAAACTAAAATATTACTAAGTTTTGCGATGTTATTTTTTGCTGGTTGTTCATTTGCGCCACAGATGAAAACGCCTGATATGGCGCTTCCAACTTCTGTAAGTAAAAAAAGTGCCAATATCGATACTCAGTGGTGGAGAGGTTTTGGTGATCAAAATCTTGATAAACTCATCATGGAAGCACTTAAAAATAATGATGATCTCAAACTTGCTGTTGAGAATGTCAAAAAAGCCAGAGCGCTTTATGGAATCAGTGAAGCTGCAATGTATCCAGAGATCGATCTTGGAGGAAGTGCAACCCGTCAAAGTAAGAGTTTAAATGCCTATCCAAGTTCATTTGGCGGTACGTACAATAACTTTGCTCTTTCAGCTTCAGTGGCGTATGAACTAGATTTTTGGGGAAAAGTAAGAAATCAAGAAAAAGCTAACTTCGCGACACTTCTTGCAACTGATGCACTTCGCGATGCTCTAGAGATTTCTCTTGTCAGTGATGTGGCAAATTACTATTTTAACCTTGTTTCTATTAATGAACAATTGCGTATCGCAAAAGAGAGTCTAAAAAGTTATGAAGATACTCTGAATTACAAAGAAAAGCAACTTAAACACGGAGTTGTAGATGAGCTTGTAGTAGCGCAAGCAAGAGCACAAGTAGCATCAGCAAATACTATGATGCAGACGATACAATCAAGCAGGATAAAAGTACAAAATGCTTTGGTCCTTCTTTTGGGACGCAATCCAAAAGAGATATTTGAAAATGTCTTAATGAGTTCAAAAACTCTACCTGAAGGGATCAATATCCCATCGGGTCTTTCAGCATCACTTTTACAAAACCGTCCTGATATAATGGCAGCAGAAGAAAATCTAAAGTCTAAAACGTCACTTGTGGGTGTTGCAAAAGCGGCTTATTTTCCAAGTATTTCATTAACGGGCAATTATGGATTTCAAAGTCAAACGCTTGATAAACTGATGCAAAGTAGCTCTTTAGCGTGGGGATTTGGACCGAGTATTAATGTGCCTTTGTTTGATTTTGGAAGAATCAAACAAGCTGTAAAAGCGAGTAAATCAGATCAAAGAGCCGCAATTATTTCTTACGAAAAAGCTGTTAAGATCGCTTATAAAGAGGTGTTTGATGCTTTAGAAACTATCAAAATCTCTACTCTTAAACGTGATGCGACAAATCAAGAAGTGGTTGCCTACCAAAATGCTTTAGAGATAGCAACTAAAAAGTTCGATCATGGAACGGCGAGTTATCTAGATGTTCTTGACGCTCAAAAAGCTCTTTTAAATGCCAAACTTTCAGGTGCAGATGCTGCCTCAGGATTACTTATCGCAGATGTAACACTCTATAAAGCGCTTGGTGGTGGCTGGAGTCGTGAGACAAAAAGAGAAAAATTTTTACAAAATAAAAAAGATGATGAGTGATGCAGATAATAGAACTTTTTAAATATTTGATAAATGCAAAAAGCGAAACGCCTGATGATGGCGGATTACTTGAATTCGTTGCGCAGTATCTAGAAGGATATACGGCTGTGAGAGTAGATAAAAACGAGGTAAAAAACCTTTTTATCTATAAAAAATTCGGTGAGGGGAAGCATCTCTGTTTTGCTGGTCATGTGGATGTCGTTCCAGCTGGAAAAGGGTGGGATAGTGATCCTTATGAGGCAGTGGAAAAAGATGGCTATATCTACGGACGCGGTGCTCAGGATATGAAAAGTGGAGTGGCGGCATTTTTGCAGGCTGTAAAAGAGACAAAAGAGTTTGATGGAACACTCTCTTTGCTTCTGACTTCTGATGAGGAGGGTCCTGGAAAATATGGTACGCTAGAGGTCTTAAAATATCTCAAAGAAAATGATTTGATGCCTCACAGTTGTGTTGTCGCCGAGCCTACATGTGAAGCTATTTTTGGTGATGCTATAAAAGTAGGGCGTCGTGGTTCTATCAACGGACTTTTGAATATCCAAGGTAAACAGGGGCACGCAGCGTATCCAGAAAAAGCGGTCAATCCTATTCATCAAATAGCAAAAGTTTTGGACAAAGTCGCAGGAATCGATCTTGATAATGGAGATGAGTTTTTTGCACCAAGCAAATTTGTTATCACAGATATCAGAGCAGGGATACAGGTGACAAATGTGACTCCTAACTCTTTGGAGATGATGTTTAACGTACGAAACTCCACAAAGACGACGACAAAAGAGATAGAAAGTTTCGTGGTAGAGCATTTTAAAGAGATGGACTATACGCTTTCCCTTGATCAAACCGCCTTTCCTTTTGTGACAAACTCTGATACAAAAATAGTCAAAGATATTGATAAGGCGATTCAAGAGATCACAGGTGTAAAAACCAAATACTCCACAGCTGGAGGCACAAGCGATGCCCGTTTTATCGCACCTTGTGGAGTTGAAGTGATAGAATTTGGAGTGAAAAATGATACAATTCACTCCGTAAATGAGAGAACGACCGCCAAAGAGGTGGAAGATCTTTACAAAGTTTTTAAAAGACTCATAGAAATATATTAAAGGATAATTATGAAATTTGTACAAACAACAAAAGCACCATCAGCAATCGGACCATACTCTCAAGCAGTCGTAGCTAATGGCATCGTCTATACTTCAGGACAGATAGCTTTGACGGCTGAGGGTGTTATGCTGGAAAATGATATCGTAGTTCAGACAAAACAGGTCTTAAAAAATCTTAGTGCCGTACTTCAAGAAGCTGGAAGTGACTTAGACCAAGTTATCAAAACAACTATCTTTTTGGCAAATATGGATGATTTTGCAACTGTCAATGAACTTTATGCTGTGGCTTTTGGCCCTCATAAACCAGCACGCTCAACAGTCGCTGTAAAAACTCTTCCAAAAAATGCACTTGTAGAGATAGACGCTATCGCTTTAGTGAAATAATGTAAGGTTCAAAGCCTTACATCTAACGATTATTTCTCACCTTTTTTCTTATAATATTCAACTTCATATTTACTCATTGACCATAAATTCCTTAATGAAATTATTTTTAGTCTTGGCATGTTATAATTTCATAAAAGGTGAGATATATAAATAATGTATAAATATAAGTTTCTAACGGCAATTTTTGTATTCATTATTTTGGTGATCACAGGGATATTTCTTTATTTCCGATTTGAAGTCAAAGAAGATAAGCTCAAACATGTCCTCGATCAGTTAACGCTTGAGTTAAATGATCAACTCAAAACCAATCAAATGGACGCCTTGAAATTAGCGCTTGCCATGTCTAAAAATAGTGCTCTTATTGATGCCCTTGAAAATGATGATGAAGACTTGGGATATCGTATTCTCTCAGATGTCACGAAAAACATAGAAACCAATACACATACAAAAATAAAAGCACAAATCATCACGAGTGAATATAATATTTTTGCAAGAAGTTGGGATGATGTTTATGCAGGGATGCCTCTTGGTGATTATCGGACGGATCTTGATTATTTTAAAACTCATAATACTCCAAGAACATCGATAGAAGTGGGTCGCAGGCTAGGATTAAAAGCGACCGTACCGATGTATAAGAACAATATGTTATTGGGATTTTTTGAAGTAATAGATTTTTTTGAGCCCATTACAGAGTTTTTTAGAGCACAGGGAATAGATTTATATGTTTTAATGGACGATAAATATTATACTACTGCTGTTTTGATGCAAGAAAATTTAACTCTAAATAAATACATAGTCGCAAACAGAAACTACAATGCAACACATATTGAAGTACTCAAAAACATAGATTTTAAACAGTTGAAGTCAAATAGAATCATCTCAACAAAGGGCAGACATATTTTTTATGAGGCTATGCATAATGGTGAGGGAGAAACGATAGGTGCATATGTGATGATACTGCCTGATAAATACTTGGATTATTTTAGAGATCCAGAGGATGACATATCATTTTTAATCAATGTAAAAAGAAGCAGTTTATATAATATTCAAAAAAATAAAGAGATGCAAAATAAAGATCAATACAGTATTAATAATGCTGCTGACATTTTTTATATGAAAGATATTGTTCCGAGTGAAGATAAAGCGGACTTTTCAAACCAAGCGCATAAAAAGCTTGATAATTATTCTAAAGATGAATTGATCCATCTTATATTGGAAAATCAGGTAGTAAAACATATTGATGGGAAAATTAAATGAAAATTTTATTGTTAGAAGATGAGTACTCTTTACGCATCAGTATTAAAGAGTTTTTAGAAGATATCGGTCACACTGTTGATGCTTTTATGGATGGACTCGATGCCTACAATGCGGTTTTTGATAAAACTTACAACCTTTTACTTCTGGATGTGAATGTGCCCTCACTTTCGGGATTTAAGCTTTTGGAAAATCTGCATAAAGAAAATATGAAAATACCAACCATTTTTTTAACTTCAATGACAGATATCTCAAATCTTAGACAAGGGTATGAAAAGGGTTGCTGTGACTACATTCGAAAGCCTTTTGATCTTGAAGAATTAGAGCTGCGTATCTCTCAGGCATATAAAAGTTGTTATGCAGATGATAGTCACTCTATCGATTTGGGACACAACGTCAACTACAATATGACCAAAGGAAAACTTACCTTTAATGAGGAAGAGGTGATTTTAAGAAAAGCTGAAAAAGATATCTTGGAAGTGTTGATAAAGTATAAAAATACAGTTGTTTCCATTGCAACGATTCAAGATGAAGCTTGGGGTGAGTATGTTGAACCGGCCACTATCCGTGTACAGATGAAAAATCTTCGACAAAAAATTCCTGAGGGGATCATTCAAAATCGCAGAGGTTTAGGGTATATCATTGAACGATCTTAAAAATGCTGTGCAAAATGCTTTTATCTATACTGCCCTTGTGGCGGCTATTTTATTAGCACCACTATTTTTTTATTTTATATATATGAAGAGCATCTATTCAATAAAAAATGAGTTAGTTTTAAAAGAAAAATCTTTAATGATTATCAAATCTATGGAAGAGTTTAATCAAGATGATCCATATTTTGAATATCCAAGATTTCAAACATTTCAATCGGGATTGTATGATATAAGATTTAAGCCTATTTTTTCTTTGATTCATTACGATATTAAAAATTTTAAAGAGGGCTATCATCTTGATGATAGTGATGCATACTTAATTATAAATCTTCCAAAAGACAGATATTTTGGGGCAAGCTACTTAATAGTAAAAAATAGTGTTTCATATGCAGATGTCTATAAAAATGTTGCAACTATTTTGTTTTTAATTGCTTTGCTTGTTTTTGGACTAAGTCTGTTATTTTTAAATAATTTTGCTAAACCGTTTAAGCTGTTAAATCAAAAACTTGATAATTTTATAAAAGATTCTATCCACGAAATAAATACACCTCTGGCTATTATCAATGTCAATATAGATCTCTACAACAGAAAAAATCCGACCAATAAATATATGCAAAGAATGAAAGCTGCGGTAAAAGTCTTATCTCATATCTATGAGGATATGGATTATTTAGTAAAGTACAATAGAATAGATCATGAACCTGTAGAGATCGATTTTACAAAGTTTATGAAAGATCGAATAGATTATTTTTCAGATGTAGCTTCTATGAAAGAGATAGCAATTGAGAGTGATATAGAAAATAATATTTCAGTTTTTATGAACTATAAAGAGCTTCAGAGGGTTGTGGATAACAATATTTCCAATGCGATCAAGTATTC
>JAVHRU010000097.1:14117-30668 GCA_036171835.1 Sulfurimonadaceae bacterium
AATCGCTAGAGGCGCTTTTATTTTTCATAATCTTAACGGTGAGACAAAAGATACTCCACCAGAGGGACTAAGTAAAACAAATAGTGACGGTTCTGAGAAGCAGTTTGGAAATTGTATCGCTTGTCACAACATTGAGGGTGCAAAAGGTGCTGGAAATATTGGTCCTGACCTTCATGCTTACAAAAAGAACTTTATTGACAGCGGCGCAAGAAATGATCAATTTGTGTATCAAAAAATTGCTGATGCACGTATCGACAACCCAAATACTCACATGACAATAAACCTGACTACAGGCTTATTTAATCAAAGAGAAATATGTGATATAGCGTCATATATCGTATCTCCAAAATAAAAGAAGGGAAATTAATTATGCAAAGAAGAGATTTTATTAAAACATTAGGAGCTGCAGCAGTTATCGGCGCAGTTATACCAACTATGAGTTTTGCAGCAGATGCACCAAAAGGTCCAAATGCATTTTCGTACAAACAAGCACTTGATACTATCACTGGTGGAAAAACACCTGCTAAGTCAGACAAAATACATTTAAAAGTTCCAGAAATTGCTGAAAATGGTGCTGTTGTTCCAGTAACTGTAGAAGTTGATTCTCCAATGACTGAGAGTGATTATGTCAAAGCAATTTATATATTTGCTACAAAAAACAATAATGTCCGTTGTGTTGCTATGCATCTTACTCCGGCAAATGGAAAAGCTATCCTTGGAACTCGTGTAAAACTTGGCGGAACACAAGATGTAGCAGCTTTGGTTGAGATGAGCGATGGTTCTTTCTTGGTGAATTCTCAAAGTGTTAAAGTAACAATCGGTGGATGTGGTTGATCGCCAACCAACATAAATTTACAAAAAAATAACTAATAAAGGATTTACTATGGAAGAAAGAAAAGCATTAATTAAGATCAAACCAAAGAGCTACGCAGATGGCGAAATCGTAAAAGTTGACTTTATGGTTATGCATCCGATGGAAACTGGTATGCGTAAAGATAAAAAAACAGGACAAATTGTTCCTGCAAAATACATTAACAGTGTGAAGTTTGATTACAATGGAAAGATCATCACATCTATGAATGTATGGGAATCTGTATCAGTGAACCCTGTATTTACTATTTACATGAAAGTAAATGGAGCAGGAAATCTGAAAGTTACTTTTACTGATAGCACTGGCGAAGTAAATGAGAGTAGCATTGAAATTAAGCCTAAAGGCTAAGCTATGAAAAGCATATTAAAGATAACGTTAGGCGTTGCTCTGTTTGCATCACTCTCATATTCTAGCGAACAGTTCGCTATGAGTGACGCGGATCGTGCGATGTATGCAGATTTATTGGATGCAAATCCTGCTGATATGATGGTTCAAGATGGGAAAGAACTTCTTAGTAAGTATGGCGGCGGTGACGCTGGCCTTGCAAAGTTCTTACATGTAAGTGAAGAGAAACTCCCTGCATTCATCGCAGGATTTCCAAGATATCTGCCGGATTTTAAAAAGGTAGTTGGTCTTGGTCAGGTTATGCAAGCGCTTATGGTAACAAACGGTAATAAAGCATTTGCTCTGAAAGATCCAAAGATGTTTAACATGGTCGCTTATACAAAATCACTTGCAAATGATGAAAAGATCAATATAGATGTCAATGCCAACCAGCAGATGAAAGACGCTTATGCTTTGGGAGAAAAAACATTTAATACTCAAAGAGGCGGCAGAGGATTATCTTGTCTAAGCTGTCACAGTGCGGATGTTATCGGTTCTGTTCTTAGAACACAACCGCTTCCTGATCTTGGTGTGAACAACTCAGGCGGAACATGGCCAGCATATAGAATGACGAAGTCATCATTAAGCACGATGCAACACCGTTTTCAAGGGTGTATGAACAATGCTCTACAAGCAGTTATCCCTCTTGGATCAGCTGAAATGGTCGGTCTTGAAGTGTATGTAACGAATAAAGCGAAGGGAAAAGCTATTGCGATTCCTGGATTAAAAAGATAGGAGGCGAGTATGGAAATTTCAAGAAGAGATTTTATGCATATCGCCGCGATTTTTGGTCTTGGCGTAGCTACGAATGGCTATGCAGCTCCAAGATCTGCAGCAGATATATCATTAAAAGATTTGTATGATTTTCAGGCAAAAGGAAAAGTCACACTGCTTCATATGTGTGACCTTCATGCGCATATTAAACCGCTATACTGGAGAGAGCCCTCAACTTTGATTTCGGCTCCAAATCTTGTAGGAACTCCAGGGTTTTTATGTGGTGAAGCATTTGCAAAACATTATGGACTAGAACCTAGCAGCCTTGATGCATATTTCGATACGTATATGGATTTTGATGTTCTGGCTAAAAAGTTTGGAAAAATGGGTGGTATCGCTCATATAAAAACTTATCTTGACCATGTAAGAACTGAGAGAGGAAATGAAAATGTACTTTTTCTAGATTCTGGAGATACTTGGCAGGGAACTGGCGTTGCATTAAAAACTGGTGGAGAAGCGATTGTAAAAGCGCAAAATTACCTTGGTGTCGATGTAATGGTCGGCCACTGGGAATTTACTTATGGAAAAGCAAGAGTAAAAGAACTCATTGGTATGTTAAATGCAAAATTCATCTCTCAAAATATTATTGGTGATGATTCATTTGCAGACGATTTTGAAGAGTTAATCTTTAAACCTTATACTATCGAAGAAAAAGGTGGAGCGAAGATCGGTATTATCGGTCAGTCATTTCCGTTTACATCTACAGCAAATCCAAAAGAGTTTACTCAAGGATGGAGCTTTGGGCTTAGACTTGATACGCTTCAAAAATATGTAGATGAGTTAAGAAATGAGCATAAAGTTGACTGTGTTGTTCTTTTATCACATGATGGTTTTAGCGTAGATCAAGAAGTCGCTCGTCAAGTGAACGGCATAGATTTTATCTTGAGCGGACATACACATGATCCTTCGCCTCAACCTATCACAATAAACAAAACTGTAATAGTTATTGCAGGAAGCCATGGCAAATATATTGGTCGTCTTGATGTTGATATCAAAGATGGAAAAGTAAAAGGTTATGAGTATAAGCTTGTTCCAATGGCATCTCATATGATTCCAGCAGATCCAGCGGGAGTAAAACTTGTCAACGAACTTTATGCGCCTTTTGATGCAGAGTTCAATGAAGTACTTGGAAAAACGAAAAATATGCTTTATAAAAGAGATACATTTTTCTCGACTTTTGATCAGTTGATTAACGATGCGATCTTGGATGAAATGAAATGTGACATCTCATTTACACCTGGATATAGATGGGGAACAACTGTTCTCGCGGGTGATGATATCTTGATGGATAATGTTTATGAGATGTGTGGGATTACCTATCCGAATGTTTATACATTTGAATTAAAAGGTCAGCATATTGCTTCACTTTTAGAAGATATTGCAGATAATGTTTTTAATGCAAATCCACTCTATCAACAAGGTGGCGACATGAGTCGTCTTGGCGGTGCTACATATGATATTGCTGTTGCAAACAAAGCTGGGAAACGTATCACGAACTTGAAAATTGGTGGTAAACCGATAGATCTGAAGAAAACTTATATTGTTTCTTCATGGGGTGGGAATTTACAAAGTGCAGGAGCAAATCTTCAAAAAGAGAAGATTAGAGCCGTGTATGATGTGACAAGAGATTATATAAAAAGACAAAAAGTCGTAGATGTCAGCAATAAAGGCAATGTGACTATAGTAGATTATAGTTGCGGATGTCCAGAAAAAGGGACTCGAGGCAAGTAGGTTTTGTAAGCAGAATCTGTAACTTCTGCTTACATTTAAATATGCATATAATGACATAAATAAACAGAGACATTATGGCATTTTTTTATTGAATTAAATAAGGGAAATGAAATGAAATTATTAAAACTTAGTGCAGCTGCGGCATTGGCATGTCTTCTTGCAACTTCGGCAAATGCAGATGATGAAAAAGCAAAACGTGATCTAAAAGATAATATGCAAGAGGTATATAATGTACTTCCAAGCAGTGTAGATAACTTAAGTGATGCCTTTACAAAAGGGATGTTCTATGGTCGTTTACGTATGAATGCATTTAAATATGATTGGAAAGATGAGGTCGCTAATACAACAAAAAATAATAGTGAACTAGGTATAGGCGGAAGTCTAATTTATAAAACAGCACCTTTTGCAGGACTAAGTGCAACTGCAGGTTTTTACTACTCTGATAGTCCTTTTGTCGGGATGCGTGTAGATAATAAAGCTGATTTAAAATATATGAAAAGCGGAAAAGATACTATCAGCCGTTATGACGCTTATACTAGTGGCGATTACTTTATGGCTGTTCTTGGTCAAGCGTATCTCCAATATGATATTTCAAAAACATCATTTAAAGTTGGACGTCAAATTTTTGAATCATTGTTGACTTCTTCGAATGATACAAAAATGATTCCAAACACATTTGAAGGTTATACAGTAGAGACGAAAGAGATTCCAAAAACAACGATTCGTGGTGCTCTTTTTACAGCTGAAAAGCTTCGTGACCACACTACATTCAGTGATGTTCTTACATACAGTGATTCAACATCAACAGCTACCCCTGCAACTTGGAATGGAAATGATGATTCTGTAGCACATACAGGTCTTAGTTATGCAAACTTTATTGCAGCTGGAAAAAGTGTAAATCATAAACTTATCGTTGCTGATGTAAGTAATAAAAGTATAGATAATCTGAAAGTAGATGTAACTTATACAGCCGTACCAGAGGTGGTAGGAAATCTCGCAGGTGAACTAAACTACAAAATTGCTCTTCCGGATGGTTTTGCATTAACTCCTGGCATTCGTTATATGAAACAGTTTGATAACGGCGGCGGTAAGGTTGGTGGTGCATCAATATACGGTAAATTGGCAACATGGGCTGGCTCTACAGCAACGTATAACGCAAACAAGGGATATAGCAATCCAGATAGTTTAGACGGCTCGGCAGGTATGGCACGTTTAGTACTTAATAAAGGTCCACTAAAGGCACAGGTTGCATACTCTGCAATTGCAGATAATGCGGATATTGTAGCTCCGTGGAGAGGTTTTCCTACAGGTGGATATACGCGTGTAATGGCACAATATAACTGGTTGGCAGATACAAAAACAACAGAAGCTGAAGTTTCGTATGATTTTGGCAAAGCTAAAATACTTAAAGGTTTTAGTACAACTGTACGCTATGCAATGCAAAACTTCGACGAAGCAAAACAACGTGCAGGTAATCAAGCTGATAGCAACGTCTTAGAAATAGATCTTCGTCAACAAATTGCAAAAGGCTTAGATGCGAAGTTCCGTTTTGGTACGGCAAGTGCAAAAAATCGTGAGTCGTATGCATCAACAGCACCCGGTAAAAATATGGATTCATACAGTGAATACCGTTTCGAGTTAAATTACCTATTCTAAAAACAAGGCGAGAGATAATTCTCTTGCCATATAAATATATAAAGGTTGTGTTCATGAGATTTCTTTTGGTTTGCATTATTTTTTTTCATTCTCTCCATGCATTCGATTATAGATTGAAGCCCGTAAAAGTAAATGCTACTACATTCTGCTTTTTTGGGTCTCCAGAAGCGATTAATGAACACAACAACGGAAATATGGTCAACTCCTGTTTTGTTAATATGGGCAGCTACTATCTCGTTGTAGATAGCGGTCCTACCTATCAATACGCACAAGAGGCATATATGAAGATGAAAGAGATAAAAGAGTTACCTATTTCATATGTTATTAACACGCATGTACATGATGATCACTGGCTTGGTAATGGCTATTATAAAGAGTTAGGCGTCAATATTATCGGCTCAGTAAAATTTCAAGATGAGACAAAAGCTGAAGTGACAAGAATGCAAAGAAATGTCAGCAAAGATGCGTATGCAAAAACAATTCAAGTGTTTCCAAATCTTTTCGTAGATAAAGAAAAAACATTCACTGTAGATGGCAAAAAAATCATTATAACCGGTGTAAATAAAAAAGCTCATACTTCCAGTGATCTTCTAGTTTACATACCTGCGTACTCGACAATTTTTGTCGGCGATATCGTTTTTAACAATCGATTGCCATCACTAAGAGATGGAAATATTTTAGAGTGGATAAAAGAGCTTGATCAAATCAAAGCGATGAAACTCCAATATATTATAGGCGGACATGGCGCTAATACAGATGCAACTTCGCTTGACTTTACGTATAACTATCTAGTTGAACTAAGAGACAAGGTAGCAAAAGCAATCGAAGATGGCAAGGATATCGAAGATGCTGTATCAAACATCAAGATGCCCTCATATGAGAACGTTCACATGTATCATACGCTGCAAAAACAAAATATAGAGACAGCTTATAGAACTATGGAGTGGAGCAATGAGTAAAATATTTGTTTTACTTTTATTAGCAGCTATTTCTTTGACTGCTACCCAATGGAAAAGTTATGATGCTGGACTCCTTGAGCAAAAAAGTTCACACAAGCCCATTATGATCGATATTGTTCGAACAAACTGTCACTATTGTATCAACATGGAAAAAGCGGTGTTTGAAGATAAAGAGATGAGTGCATGGCTAGAAAAAAAGTTTATTCCTGTCAAAATTAATCTTGACAATGAAAAACTTCCTTTAGGACTAAGCACCTCGTTTACACCGACTTTTTACTTTGTAGATGAAAATCACAATATATTAAAAAAGATACCGGGTTCTTGGAATATTGAAGATTTCAAAGACCTGACAAGGAACATCAAATGATAAAAATTCTAATCTCAATCTTTATGATGAGTTTGTTTGCTTATGCAGATACAACATTTGCAAAGCCTTTGCCATCGATTGATAACCCCAGAAAAATTGTTTTTTCTATCCATAGCGGAGATGAAGAAACGATCAATCATGTCCTCAGCAGTGCGAACAATGTCTTAAAGTTTTATGGGCCTGAGAAAGTAAATATGGAGATTGTCGCTTATTACCACGGTATCGAAGCGGTTTTAAAAAAGAACAAAGAGATTGCATCAAGAGTTGATACACTTATGCAGTATGACGTAAAGTTTATAGCATGTGGAAACACTATGCAAACGAAACATATTAAAAAAGAAGAGCTTATTGATGGTGTTGAGGTTGTAACTGCGGGGATTGTTGAAGTTACAGAGAGAGTTCAAGATGGCTGGGTCTATATAGTCCCATAAATAAATCAAAAAAAAAGGAAAAAGAAATGAAAAAAATTGTTAGTATAGTTGTTACACTTTTAATGAGTGTAGCTTTACATGCCGCTGGAGATCTGCATCTTTTTGACGTAGATAATGCAAATGGGGTTATAACTCCCCAAACAATAGAAGAAACGTTACACAAAAATGGTTTTATGACAGGTATACGCTCAGAGATGACAACACCTTTTACAAAACAGTTTCAAAAGAGTGACTTTAAAGTGTTTACACTTTTAACAGTTTTTAATCCAAAGATTGACAATACTCTTGTAAAACAGTTTCCTCATGCTGGTATTTTTATTCCAATGGGTGTAGGAATCTATCAAGCTAATGGTGAAAAAACCTTACATGTAAGCATCTTAACCTCAGAGGCTGAAGCGAAAATCATAGGAATCGCAAATAATTCTATGCTTCAAGAGAGAGAAACATTGGCAATCAAAGCTATCAAAGAAGCAATGCCAAATGCAAAACAGTCCCTGAGCGAAGATTCTTTAAAAGAGAGTAGAAACCTTGCAACGATGTATGAACTAAAACTTGATGGTAGTGACTGGAAAGCTGCAAAACAACAACTCGAGATGGGTCTTGAGGGCGGGTTTGTTCCTCGTGGCTTTGTGATGGCGGCTTCTATGGACTATGATGCAGATATTTTTCAAGACGACGGCAAAGAAAATCCGTATGATTTTTATGAAACTTACTCTATTTGTAAACTTCCAATTATCTATACGGTTGCAAAAAGTAGACCAGAAGCTGCAGCATTTGCACCTTGTACAACGATAGTGTATAAGAAAAAGAATGAGGATAAAATCGTTATAGGTTTTCCTGCGGTATACAACTGGTTAAGCAGTGCAAAAGTGGAAGATAAAGAAGCAAAAGAGTCTTTACTTAAAGGGCAAGAAGAATTTGAAGCCATTTTAAAAGAGGTAACAGAATGAAAAAACTTCTACTCCTTCTTGCAATGCTCGGTTTTCTCTATGGTGATGATGGCGTTAAAAAAGTTGTTTTTGATCTTACAACCGGAGATATGCATGTTTTTAAACAAAAAGTACTCTCAGGTATCTCACATCAAAAAAGCTACTATGAGGGAAAACTAGAAGAGTTGAAAGTTGCGGTCGTCATACATGGAGATGCGTATAAATTTTTTATAAAAGATTTGGGCAACTCACCATATAAAAATGATGCTGCACTTGCAAAAGAGAGTGAAGAGATAGGTCAAAGGCTTTTGACCTTAGCTAAAAATAATGACGTCGAGTTTCTTATGTGCGCAACCGGAATGGAAAATAAAAAGATAGATAAAACAACTCTATATAATTATGTAAAAATCGTTCCTAATGCAACCATCGGACTTATAGACAAACAAAGTGAAGGCTATGTCTATATCCCGATTATGAATTAAAACACCGTATATCTATCAAGCGGATCAAGGAGCTTAAAGTTTCTAGATCCGTCTGGGTCATTTCCCTCTAACAGTCATTACATCGTATCTCTTATTCCCAGTCAAGTAGTCTTTGTTGACCTTGTAGTCCTCTGATATGTGTAACATCTTGGCTTACTTCTATAACTCCCTTATAAACACCCTCATCGTCTCTAATAGCAAAATATCTGATGTGAATAAATTTTCCTTTGAACTCTATCCAAAATTCGGCTTCGTCTCTTCGGCCGGCTTTAAACTCTCTAAGTATCATGAGCACCTGATCTACACTTTTTGGCGGGTGACAAAATTTTACTTCCCTTCCTATGATTCCTGCACTTCTTGGAAACACTCTGTCATCACCACGATTGTAAAAGATAACGATATCATTTTCATCAACATAAGTGATGTCCACAGGCATAAACTTCAGGAGCAAATTGATTTGCTCAGGCAGCATATAACCCTCATCAAGATTGATTCTGTTTTCAAGAGAGAATGGGAGTTTTCTTCTTTTTGTGTCTTGGCTTGGATGGATATACTCTTCCTTTGTAATGGCAGGAAATGTTGGAGGGGCTTCGTCAAACATCCAACCTATCTCCTCTTCTCCAACTCTCATCTCTATCCACTCATCAGCACTTAGCATATCAAACGCTCTGGGTAAAAGTCTTTGCTCTTCGACTTGCATAATATGCTCTAAACTGCTAAAAACTATTTGAAGATTTTGACTTATACTGAGTATATTTTGTGCTTTTATAGCACTACGTGTGGCTTTAATCTCATCCCTGATTTGATCATGAAATGCCCACATGTTTTGGCTTGGACTTGTCCAGCCATATTTTTCCAAGTAGGGAAAAAGTTGATTTTCTTTTCTAGAAAAATGTTTCTCAACAAGGCAAAGTTTATCAAACAGATTTGTAAACTCTTCGTTTGCATCTGATATATTTATTTTGTTAATTTTTGAGATTAATTCTCTTATAAATTTGTTTTCATCCAGATACACTTTTACCGGATGACCTTCTGGTATATTTGAAGATGCGTTTTGCCCCAAAAATTCACTCATAATTTTCCTTGATGTGTAATTTTCGGATTATATACTTTTTGTCGTCTTTACATTTTGACATATGACAATAATATGAACTTTTTTTATACTAAATATCTTGGGATAAGTGTAAAATTTATGTCCATCACTTTATGACTCTGTATACATTTTTAATTTATTTCTTTGCCAACTCTATGCTATACTAAAGCTCCAAAGAAGGAGTCCAAATGATAAAAAAATATGGAATCTATGTGCTTGTTGCAACTCTTCTTGTAGGCGCGACTTTGTTGATCTATATAAAACTCAATCCTCTCAAACTTCCCTCAAATCTGGTTGCTGCTTCTGGCAATGTCGATGGCGATCTTATTGCTTTAAATACAAAATACGCTGGACGAATTGATCAGATATTTGTCCAAGATGGACAGAGTATCAAAAAAGATGACAATGTTGCAATATTGCAAAGTGATGAAGACGAGGCACAGCTTCGCTCTCTTGGTGATGGCATAGCTTCAGCTGAAGCATCTCTTGAAGCGTTGATCCAAAACAGTGCAATAACAAAAGAGAGTATTCCTCTTGAAATAGTAAAAGCTCAAAATACACTTTTCATCGCAATCGCACAGAAAAAAGAGTTAGAAGACTCACTTGGTACACTGAAAGAACAAATGGAGCAAGATGAAAGAGATCTTGCTCGTAACAGTTCTCTTTTTGACAAAAATCTTATAAGTCAGCAGAGCTACGAATATATAAAACTAAAATCACAAAGTTCAAAAAATAACTATGCCTCACAGTCACAAAGAATTTCTCAAGCACAAAAAAATATCGATATCGCTGGTTCAAACCTTGCTTTGTCTCAGTCTCAGAGTAAAAAAATTCCTGTATTGGAAGCAAATGTAGAAGCGGCTAAGAAAAGTATCTCTTCACTTAAAGCTAGTAAAGAACGAACTCAGATCATGATAAACGATATGACTCTAAAATCGCCAGTGAATGGTTTTGTCGTAGAAAAGATTGCCAATAAAGGAGAGGTGTTAAACTCTGGAATGATTGTGGCGACGCTGATAGATCCCCAAAGCCTCTATCTAAAAATCTTTATCGATACTATGCAAAACGGTAAGATAAAAGTAGGCGATAAAGCAGTGATATTTTTGGATGCTTATCCAGATAAACCCATAGAAGCTATGGTTGCAAGAGTTGCCCAAGATGCAGAGTTTACACCAAAAGAGGTGAGTGTACGAAGCGACCGTATCCAAAGGGTCTATGCGGTACATCTAAAACCCTTACATGTAAACTTTTTACTCAAGCTCGGCATCCCAGCCATCGGCGTAGTATCGCTTGATGGGAAAGGTCTTCCGACGTCACTAGGGCAGATTCCACAGATATGAAAACGATCAACAAAAATGTGGTGATGCTCGGAATCGTGAGCTATTTTACCGATTTTGCATCGGCGATGATAACTCCGATACTGCCTATTTTTGTCGTTACGGTTTTACATGAGGGGATGGATAAACTTGGACTCATCGTCGCGGTGGCGACCTTTATCTCCTATGGACTTCGCATCTTTTCTGGTTATATTGCAGATCGTTTCGGACTTGTCAAACCTTTGGTCGTGGGCGGATATCTACTTTCTGCCCTTAGTAAACCGCTTTTTGGATTTGCCCATGATTATATCGCTGTGGGACTTTTAAGAAGTGCGGAGCGTTTTGGAAAAGGGGTGCGTTCAGCGCCAAAAGACCTGCTCATCTCTAGCTATACGCATAAAGACCATTCAGGCAAGACCTTTGGATTTCACAAGACGCTTGACCTCGCCGGAGAACTCAGCGGCGCGCTTTTTTTGTTTTTGATGCTTTACTTTTTTGGGCAAAATGAGACGGTAATGCGAAATGTCTTTTTTGCCACTTTGATCCCCGGAGTCATCGGAATCTTTGTCGTACTTTTTTTCGTCAAAGATATACAAAAAAGCGATGCATCCGAGCAAAGACTCTCTTTTAAACTGACATCAAACGATAAGCAAACCATCTCACAGCTTCTTTTTTATTTCCTTTTTTCCATGTTCGCACTCGACAGCGCTTTTTTTGCCATGCAAGCCAAAAACGTTGGCATGGCGATCTTGGCAATACCGATTTTGTTTATGGTCTCCACAACGGTTCAGGGTGTAAGCAGTTACTATTTTGGGCTTTTGAGTGATAAGATAGGTGTGAAAAAAGTGATGGGTTTTGCTTATGTGAGCGGTGTCTTGTCTCAGTTTTTTTTATATCTGCAAACCCCTTTATTTACTTGGATTGCGTATGGTTTTTTAGGTCTTTTTACGGTCATCTCACTCAATACGAACCGCGCGCTCATCGCAAAAAATGCTGATAATAGAGGCATGGTTTTTGGTATCTTTTATGCCTGCGTGGCACTCTTTGGCGCGGTGGGTGCATATGTTTTTGGAGTAATCTGGCAGGATTATGGGATGAATGCATCACTCGGTCTTTCTCTTATTTCCACCATCCTTATCACGCTGGTATTTTTCATCAGAGGCAAAAAAAATGGCTGATTTACACGCTCTAAACACTTTACATGTAAGCGGTGTGAGTGTTAGATATAAAGATAAAACAGCCATCAAAGATGTAAATTTTGAAGCTTCTAGCGGAGAGATTATAGGCTTCATCGGCGCCGACGGTGCGGGAAAAAGCTCTTTGATGCAAGCGATTGCCGGAGTGGCAAGATTTGAGGGCGAGATCTCCTACCTGGGTCATCTCTATCACTCTCCAAAAGAAGCTGAAGCCATTAAAAAATTTAGTGGATTTATGCCTCAGGGAATCGGTATGGTTTTGTACGACACACTTACAGTTGATGAGCATTTGCGATTTTTTGCGGATTTAAGAGGTCTCAAACAAGATGATGAGTTTAAAAGTTATAAAAAACAGCTTTTGCACATGGCCGGACTTAGTGAGTTTGCAGACAGACAGGCGATGAATTTAAGCGGCGGAATGATGCAAAAACTCTCACTTATCTGCGCTCTTTTACATCGTCCAAAGCTTTTGATTCTCGATGAACCCACAACTGGAGTTGATCCGCTCAGTCGTCTTGAACTTTGGGAGATACTACGCAACATCGCAAAAGAGGAGGGCACGATCATCCTTGTGAGTACCGCTTATATGCAAGAAGCGGCAAAGATGGACAGAGTGATGCTCTTTCATAACGCCAAAGCCATAGCCAGCGGAACATCGGCCCAGCTCATCGATTCTATCCGAGCTTTTACGTATGAAAAAAGCCTTACACCCTCTGAATATTCTCTCTCTTTTAATGATGTGACATACTCTTTAAACCCTTTGGAACTCCCGTTTGTTGAGCCTACTTTGGAGGGACTCTTTTTTGTCAATGCACTCAAAGAGAATAAAAAAATCACAGAATCCATCATCAATAAAAGAGAAAATGATGAGGCGATTCCCGAAGTCGTGATGGAGTGTCACGGTGTTACAAAACGATTTGGCTCTTTTGTAGCCAACGACAAGATAGATATGCAGCTCAAACGTGGAGAAATACTTGGACTCCTTGGTGCAAACGGAGCGGGAAAGACTACTTTTATCAAGATGCTTTTAGGATTATATGCCATTGATGAGGGAGAACTTACTCTTCTTGGGCAAGTGATAAAAAGCGGCAAAGACAGACAAAAACTCAAATCAAAAATAGGCTATGTTTCTCAGCATTTTGCGCTTTATAAAGATATGAGTGTGAGAGAGAATCTCTTGTATTTTGCGCAAATGCACGGGATCGATAAAAAAAGGGCACTTTCACGTATAGCGCTTTATGCCAAAGAACTTGGATTTTTAGAGTATATGGGGAGTTATGCAAATGAGCTTCCTCTGGGAGTCAATCAGCGTTTTTCCATTGCCGCGGCTCTTTTGCATGAGCCTGTGGTGCTTTTTTTGGATGAACCGACAAGCGGAGTGGATACTTTGGCGCGTGCGCAGTTTTGGCAGATACTCGGGAAGCTAAAAGAGGTGTGGGGAATCTCCATCCTTATCACGACTCACTATATGAGCGAGGCGCAGTTTTGCGACCGCGTGGTTCTTTTGAAAAATGGAGAAAAGATAGCCGATGACACGCTGGAAAATCTCTATAAACTTCATCCAAAGGCAGAGAGTTTTGAGGATATTTTCCTAGAGTTTTACAGGGAGTCGAAATGAGTTCTTTTATAAGATTCTCGGTTATCAAAGCTTTTGTGTTAAAAGAACTTACCGAGCTTGTGCGAACACGTCTTATCCTTATGGTCTATATGATGCCCACGATGATCACAATCCTCTTTGGATACGGCATCGCGATGGATGTGACGCACTCGCGAATCTCTATTATAGATAACGATAATTCAAAGTATTCAAAAGAGCTTATCTCAAAGTTTCAGCACTCGAAATATTTTGACGTAACCCTTACGCGTCAAAGTCAAAAAGAGGCGCTGGAATCGATAAAAAGGGCAAAAACGGATATTATACTTATCATCCCGAGTTCCTTTGAGAAAAATCTTATCAGAGGGCAAAAAAATGAGCTCGGTGTTTTTATAGACGCCGCTTTTGCGAACCGCGCAAGTACGATGCAAAGCTACGTTGAGGGCATGATTTATAGTGCGGCTTCCACAAATGCGCCGATGATAAAACTCAATACTAGAACACTTTTTAATCAGGCGATGCGAGATGAAGATGCCATCGTTCCCGGGCTTATTGGACTAGTACTACTTGTCGCTCCCGCGATTTTGACAGCTCTTTTAATAGTAAAAGAGAAAGAAAAGGGCACGATATTTAATTTTTATGCTTCGCCTATCGGCAAGTTAGAGTTTATTATCGCAAAGCTTTTGCCTGTTTTTATGCTCCACTCGTTAAATATATTTATTCTTTTTATCTGGGCAACCTATCTTTTTCATGTGCCTTTTAGGGGAAGTTTTTTTCTCTACTGGATCTCAAGTGAGCTTTATATCCTCATTAGTCTTAGCATAGGAATGCTGATCTCTATCATCACAAAACGTCAGATCGTTGCGGTGGTTTTGACTGTCATCATTACCATCCTTCCTGCGTTTTTGTACTCAGGTATGCTGATGCCAATCTCTTCTATGCGCGGGGCTTCATGGGTGGAAGCGCATATTTTTCCCGTGATGTATTACAACCATATTTTGTATGACTGTTTTTTAATCGGGCAGGGTTTTGATTCGCCTAAAATCATACTTTATCTTTTTATCCTTATCGGATTTGTAATTGCTTTACTTACAGCAGGCGTACTTCTTTTAAAAAAGGAGATGCGATGATAGGTGTTTTTTTTGCAATAGTATTTAAAGAGCTGAAAAGCTTTATGCACTCTGTCGCCCTTGTGGCTGTGGTCTTGTACTCTTTTACCATCGATATTTATGTAGCAGGCGAGGGGATCGACATAGAACCTAGAAACGTAGCCGTCGGGTATGTCGATAACAGTGGCGGAGGTATTAGTAAAAAGATACTTTCAAATTTGCATACTCCGGAGTTTGTAGCTCCTGTGCGTTTTAATTCCCAAAAAGAATTAAGCAACGCAATCTATAACAAAGAGGTGATGGTCGGGCTTGTATTTGAAAGTGATTTTGAGAAACGCTATCGAGAAAAAAAAGATACCCAGCTAAATATCCTGCTCGATGCCACGTCGGCCTCACAAGGATTTACGACACTGATGTATCTGCAAAGTATCTTGCTCTCTTTTGAACATATAGAGATTCCAGTTGATCTGAAAATACATAAACTTTTCAACCAAAACTCGGACAATAAATCTTTTATGGCACTTTCAGAACTGCTCTCACTCATTACCATGCTTGTCGTCATCTTGACTGCCATTGTTTTTGTGCGAGAGAAAGAGGAAGGGACTTGGGACATTATGCTATTAATGCCAATAGATGCAAAACTCACCATTTTGGCAAAGACGCTTTCACAAGTCATCATCGTAATGGGCGGAGTGATACTCAGTTTAGGTTTTGTCATCTTTGCCATTTTTGACACTCCGATGAACGGTTCTTTTTGGAGTTTTATTTTTCTGACCTTTTTGTATACCGTTTCAAGTGCGGGCATAGGACTTTTTGTAGCGGCTATCGCAAAAGATGTGATGCAAGTTGCACAGTTTTCTATCATCATTATGATGCCTCTCATTTTTTTAAGCGGCGCATGGACACCCATCTATACGATGCATCCATTTTTTCAGGCGCTTGCATTTTTTTCTCCGCTTCGTTATTACATTGAGGGAAGTGAGAGTATTTTTTACAGAGGTACTTCATTTTTTGATCTTTATCCTTACTATTTTGGTGTATTGATTTTAGGGTTTATCTTGTATTATGTAGGCTTTAAAAAGATTGGAAGGCTATTTTGAAAGTTTTTATTTGGCTTGGATTTGTCTTTACTTTAACGCTTCATGCAGACCAGTTTGCATTTGAGTTTTACAATGATTATTTTGCTCATACGGACAAACATTTTACGAATGGATTTGCCTTTAGCTGGATGGATAGCGACGGTGTTGTAGCTGATGCAAATGCTACACCGCTCTATAGCCATCTTATGTTGAAAATTGTCGATGCAATACCTTTTGTGGATGTTGACCAATACAAGAATTACACAGCAGGTGTAAGTATAAGTCAGATCATGCTCACACCACAAGATACCACTAAAAAAACTGTTCAATACAACGATATGCCTTATACCGGCTACACGGCACTTTCCCTTTTTGAGTTTGAATGGGATCAGAAAAGTTTTAAAGAGTACCGGCTTGATCTGGGAGTTATCGGTTCTGAGTCAGGTGCAGGAGAGTTACAGCATGGATTTCATAGGCTGCTAAATGAAGCAGCACCACAAGGATGGGATACTCAGTTAAGTACACATTATGGGCACCTCTAAAAACCACATTCAAAGCGACCTAAATTTTCCCACTTGAT
>JAVHRU010000098.1:0-8229 GCA_036171835.1 Sulfurimonadaceae bacterium
TGAAGTTGTTTGTGAAGTTTGGATTGAATCTTGAGGGGTTATACCGGGATAATTGGCGGGGTATAAAACCTGCTTCGAACAACCGCTAAATAGAAGTAAAAATGTTAAGAGTGTAAGTAATTTTATCATGTGCTTATTTTTATTATTCCCTTTGCAAATATAACACCATCGACTCCATTAAGAGCGAGCTCTTCGATCTCATCTTCATCATCTATGTGTGCCAAAATTTTAGCATCAAAAAGATAATCGTTTGCAACACGTTGAGCATTTTTTACTAATTCTTTTTCTACAGTTATGTATAAGGCGCCGAGTGCATGGGCATAAACAAGCTCTTTTACATTCTTTACATGTAAAGCAAATTTTATATTATGGGTAAACAGATGGTCAATGATATCAAGATTATTTTCGTCAAAAGTTAAATAAATGGTGGAATTTGAGGGAGTTTTTGAAATACAATAGATACTTTCTATATGATAAAAATGTTCGCTTGCTAAAAATCTATGTCCAAAGAATATCATTTTGCATTCCTTAAACACTCTTTTGAACAGTAATATTTTCCATTTGAGAGGATCGCTTCATTGACTTCTACGTAGATCTTACATGTAGAACACTGAACCATATCGTTATCTTCAAGTGCTTGTGAATCTCTACGCGAAGAAGAAAGCGCTTTTTTCTTGATAAAGTAGTGGTAAACACCCCATACAACTGCGATGACGAGAAGAAGTTTTAACATTATATATTCCTAATCTATATTTTTTATAAGAAGATAGTGACGATTATGCGCTTTGATAATCTCATGCTCATAACCCTCATCCACTTCATCATAAACTTTTTCGCCTTTGTAAAAAAGAAGCATCGTGCCATCATGGCGAAAAGGTTTACTTAATTGTAACAGCATTTTTGTTTCCGTAACCGCGCGAGAAGTGATAATATCAAACGTTCCCTCTTGGAGTTCTTCAACGCGGCACATCTTCACTTCAACATTATCAAGCCCAAGATCAGCTTTAATGAACTGTAAAAAACTCGCTCTCTTAGCTAAAGGTTCTACGAGAGTGACTTTCGTATTTGGCAGTGCAAAAGCTAAAATCATTCCCGGAAAACCAGCGCCCGTTCCGATATCCATAAGCGTTTTAACATGTGGCAAAAATTTTATAGGCAAAACAGCGTCATAGATAAACTCATCCAAAGTCTTTTCATCTTTTGCGCCGGTAAGATTATGAATCTTATTCCATTTAAAAAGATGCTCTTTATATTTTTGTACAAGGTGAAAAAAGTTTTCAGGAAGACTAATGGCGTCGTTTTCTAGCTGAGTTTTAAGATTCAAACATCATCCTTTTGATAGTAAAGATAATTATAATAAAAGTAACTTAAATTTGTAAAGCATTCAAAGTTTAAAATATGTGTTGGGCTTGCTTAGAATTTAAAATGTATCCGAAATCTGAACTCATTTTTAAAATAAATGTTTTTTAGTATAATAGTGCACTTAAATAATAAAAGGCAATACTTATGCAAAGAACAATGCAAAGAGGATTTTCTCTCATAGAGTTGATGATAGTTATTGTCATTCTTGGACTTTTAGCGGCGATGGTTGTTCCAAATCTCGTAGGTAAGGGTGAAGAAGCCAAAGGGAAGCTTGTCTGTGTGAATATGAAAAGTCTTTACAATGGTCCTCTCGATATGTTCAAGCTAGATAACGGCAAGTATCCATCTACGACTGAAGGCTTAAAAGCACTTGCTACAAATCCGGATGAGGAAAAATATACAAACTACTCAAAAAAAGGCTACCTCAAAGATGGAAAGATTCCTAAAGATCCTTGGGGAAGTAATTTTATATATATCAATGATGATAACGGAAACGTTGAGCTTATCTCTTTGGGTGCGGATAAAAAAGAGGGTGGAACAGATGAATATGCCGATTTGAAGATGAGTGAGTGCAAGTAGCTTGAAAAAGGCTTTTACACTTCTTGAGCTTATCATCGTCGTGCTTATCATCGGTGTGGTTTATACCCTCGTCATTATGAATTTTCACGATCAAAAAGCAAAAGCGGAAAGTTTAAATCTCTCAAATCTTCAAGCTCACATGCGAGGGTTGAAGTATGAAGAGAGTGTAAAGTTTGTCTGCATGGATGATTGCTCACAATGTGAAATGATAGTAGATGGAAACAAAACAGAGCAATACGATGGAATCCTTGATAAAACTGTCAAGCTTTATCGGTTTGATCAAAATAGGGGTTTAGTCACAGCTAAGGGTGATGCTTATTTTAATAAGAATGGTGTACGTGAAGATGTTTGTTTTTCCTATTCTATAGACAAAAAGGGTATTGGAGATCAGATTTTGGTTGCATATAAAAACAAAGTATACGATTTTAGCGATTTCATAAACGGTACAAAGATCTACGACTCACTTGACGAAGCCACAGATGCTAAAAAGCAGTTGATAGAAGAAGTGCAAAAATGATATATAAATATAAGGGCATAGACATTTCGGGTAAGAAGGTAAGTGCAAAAGTCGAAGCCTCCTCTTTGCAAGAAGCCAAAAATAAGCTCAAATCACTCAATATCATCTACCAGTCTATACAAGAGGAAAGCGAACTCTTTTTTCAGGGTTTGAATTTTACGAGAAAATATACAATTCCGCCAAAAGAGCTTGCTTCATTATCCAGAGAGCTCTCCATGTATATCCGTTCAGGTATCAGCATCGTTTCAGCACTCAAAATAGTACAGACACATTATGAACACAATAAAAAAATGAAACTTTTTTTAACTACGCTCAGTACACATCTTGATGAGGGGAAAAACTTCTATACAGCGCTTGAACTACAAAGTATCGTTATTCTTCCAGCTTTTTATAAAGAATCGATAAAAGTGAGCGAAAGCAGTGGCATCCTTGATGAAGTTTTACTCGAACTCTCACGATTTTTAAAGGAACAATATAAGATAAATAAAGAGATTAAAAGTGCCTTTGCCTATCCTACTTTTATGATTGTCGTCGCACTATTTATGATCTCTTTTATGCTTGCCTTTGTCGTACCCCAAATCACCGGAATCTTTGTGGATCTCCATCAAGAGCTTCCAACCCCGACAAAAGTGGTAATCGCTATTGGAGATTTTTTCAATGCTCATCTTGTTCAGATGCTAGTCTTACTTACTCTTGGCATAGGTGCTTTTATTGTTTTCATGCAAAAGAGCTACAAATTTGCTTATATGGTGCATCTTTTTATTTTAAGATTACCACTTTTTGGAGAGATAGCCCAAAAAAGTGAACTCGCACGTTTTGCGTATATTGCGTCGCTTTTAGTACGTTCGGGTGTGCCCTTTGTTCAAACCGTCAATCTCAGTTCAAATATTTTAAATAATAAAGTTCTTAGAGAGCTCTTTGAATCAGCGGCAAAAAAAGTGGTCGAGGGAAAACTGCTCTCCAATGCGCTCAATAGTTCAAATATTAAAATAGACTATGCTTTCATTCAAGCTATTGCTCTTGGTGAAGAAACTTCAGGATTGCAAAGTGTTTTGACGAATATTTCTGAACTTTATTTTGAAGAAAACAGAGATAAAATCGGTTTACTTTTAACTCTTTTAGAACCTGCTTTGATGCTTTTAGTAGGTGGAACGATAGGTTTTATAGTAAGTGCCATGCTACTTCCAATCTTTTCCATGAGTATCAACTAATATGCAAAAAAAAGGGATAGCTCTTTTAATCACTCTTTTGTTTATTGTGGCGATCACTGCTTCGATAGGATTGGGACTCAAGCAAATCAACAATGCTTCTAAAGAACTACAAGAACAAAACTTTCTGTTACAGACACGAGTGATTTTGGATGATGTGTTAACAATCCTTAAAAATTCTGGGGAGCTTAACACGGTTATGCAAGAGAGTTCCCCAAGTAAACTTTATGCATTTTTATCCCAAACAAAAGAGATTCCACTTGAGCTTGAGGGCTATCATGTGGATGTGGAGATCACAAGTGCGCGCGGAAAATTTAATGTAAACAAATTGATGGATGCCAATACAACCGTGAATAATCCAAGAGTCGAGATTTTAAAAGAGTTTGTAAATAAACAAAATATAAATAGTAATTTTATAGATTTATTGTTAGATAATATGGGGAAAATCAAAGAAGATCTTTCCTATAATACTGCAATCTTTAGTGAAAAGCCAATGCTTTTTCGGGATTATATTGCCTCAAGAAAACATTTCAAGGAGATTGAACGCTATTATGCAAACACGTATAATGATGAGAGTTTAAAAAAGATCGATTTTGATACACTCTTCTCTTATGGCGCAAAGAAGCAAGAGTTTATAGATCTTAACTATGCGACAATAGCTGTTTGGAAGCTACTGCTTGGTGTAGACGAGGTAAAAGCAAGAGCTCTCGCAAGTAAGAGCGGTCAATATACAAAGCTCGGTGATCTTGATCTAAATGCAGCGCAGAAAGAGAGACTTTCAAAGTTTGACACCTCCTTTTTTGAGCCTTTTTTAGAAGTCCGTCTTGAGATAAAAAATGAGAAACATCAAGCCATCATAGAGTTTGAGTATGATGTAAAAACAAAGAAAGGATCTAATTATGTTTATGAACTTTAAACAAAAAGCTTCAACACTGTTTTTGGATTCTACACCAAAGTTTCGTGTAACACAAAATAAAGTGAATATTATCCTTTCTCCCTCTCTTTATTGGTTTAAAAAGCTTTCTTTACCTGTTAAGAGTATCAGAGAGTTCAAAAAACTTTTGCCTTCCATTTTTGAAGATATTTTGCCTGAAGGTTTATACAGCTACAGCGCGTATAAGAACGAAGATGAGTTTTACGCTTTTGCTTATGATGACCAAGTCATTATAAATATGTTAGAACAAAGTGGAATTAGTTTGTCTGATGTTGTGGGTGTTTATTTTGCACAAAGTGAGCTTGGCGACATCAAACAAAATATTGCAATTGATGAAAAAAATGCCTTACATGTAAAAGATGGCGTTGTTATGTTTATTCCTCTTGTCTGGGTTGAAGAAAGTATACCGATGAATCTCGAGGGAATTTCGCTCTCAAAATACAAGATCACTCTCAAAGCGTACGGACATATTGTTGAGAGTTTGAAACTTTACAAGATCGTTGGAATTTTATCTGTTCTTATTTTCCTTGTCGGGGCAAAATATATGATCACTTTGCATAAAATAAATGAAGTTGAGTCACAAAGATCACAGCTTTTTGAGAAAGCTGGCCTTGAACCGACGATGATCCAAAACAGATCTGTCCTAGATGCCTACAAAAAGCGTTATGAAAAGCAAAGTGAACTACGTAATGCAATAGCTGAGATACTCGCACTTGAACTATTACCATCGCAAAAACTAAATTCTTTGATCCTTAAAGAGGATTATCTCAACGCTGATTTTGAGCTTTTGGGAGTTACACAGACAGATAACATTGTTCAAACACTTCATACAAAACAGCTCAATTTTACTTCAGATGTAGTGGCACATACCTTACATGTAAAGGTGGCTTTATGAACCGTGTCAACCCTATATATATTTTGATCTTGTTAGTGATGCTTTTAGGTTTCTTTTCCATAAAGTTGATGCACGCAAAAGTTGAGCTTACCAATGCACAAAAAAGTTATGAGGAGACTCTTGTTCTTGTCAATTCCCTTACCTCTTTAAAAAATATTTATGAAAATAAGAAGGAAAACAAAGCCTCGTTAGAGCGGATTTTACTAGGAACAAGCGTGGATTTAGAGGAACAAATAAAGAAAAACTCTATCCTTCTTCAAGCCCAAGCGATAGACTATACTAATATCAATCGTCTTGTAAGTAAACTCTTAAATAGTTCATTTGAGATAAGTATTCTAGAAATCAGAAAACAAAGTGATGAGAAAGCAAAGCTTGCAATGGAAATAAAATGGTAAAAAAAGCATTTGTATTCATGGCATACACGCTCTTTTTTCTTTTAGCAGTTGTCTACTTTGCGCCCAAAGAAAATCTTTATTATCTGCTTGAGCAAAAGCTGGCAACTCATGGAGTTGTCATAGCAGATGAGAAAATCAAAGAGGGTTCATTTTCTTTAGAAATCGATGATGCACAACTCTATTTCGAGTCGATAAACAGTGCTGATCTCTCCCATGCAAAGTTTTTAATGCTTTTAATTTATAACTCTCTTGAGATACAAAACATTGAATTAGATGAGATTTCTGCACCGTTTTTACCCTCTAAAATCGATAATATCTCAATAAAACAGAGTATTTTGAACCCTTTTACTTTACATGTAAAGGCTCAAGGCGAGTTTGGAAAGATTGACATGCAGTACAACATACTTCGTGGTCATCTTAAAGGTGTTATGATTCCTTCATACATAATGTTGCAAAAGTATCCAAGCACCGTACATATGTTCACAGCAACTGAAAATGGGGAGTATATTTATGAAAAAAATATCTAACTCCCTTTATTTGGCCATCTTTACTAAACTGCTTATTTTGGTTGTTTTAGCAAATATTGTCGCTCTTGGACTTTTTTGGATCCTTCCTCAAAAAGGTGAGTCCATCGAGGAAAAAGCTGACTATACGACTGAATATATGAAGATCGATTTTGCAAATATGCTCACACCAACTGAGGGAACGCAAGGTAGTTCGGGAAGTGTTTCTCATGGAGATATCATTCTCAAAGGTTTGTATGGCAAAAAAAATCGAGGTTTTGTCATAGTGTCGATGCGATCTGCTCCTCAGGCTACAAGTATCATAGGTGTCGGTGAGATTTTTGGTGGCTACAGTTTAAAAACGATTGCACATGATGGTGCTGTATTTACGAAAAACAATCAAGATTATAATGTTGCTCTTGAAGATACACGTAGTAATGCTATAGTCGGTGCCTCAAGCAATGAAAGTGACACATCAATCTCACATGCACAGATCAATGAATATGTTAAAAATCCTGCGCAGATATGGAAAAGTATCTCACTCCAAGAGGTGAAAGATGGTACCAAGCTTCAAGGCTACCGTATCACAAAAGTGGAGCCAAATTCGAAGTTTGATAAGCTCGGTCTTAAACAGGGAGATGTGATTACGAAGGTCAATAATAGAGTGATAAACTCTTATAATGATGTGTCAAATATTTATAAAAATATAGATAAACTTTCTGCCCTACAGATCGTTGTCAAAAGAGATAATCAAGAGAAGGAGTTTGTATATGAGATTAATTAGAGTAGTGTTTTTTATTTGTATGTTAGTTTTGAGCGTGAATGCAAGAGAGAAAGTAAATGTAAACCTTTCAAATGTGGAGATCAATGATTTTATCAAGATGGTCTCAAAGATAACAAATAAAAATATCTTAGTAAGTTATCCTATAAGCGGTAACGTTAATTTCATCAGTAGTAAACCGATTTATGATGATGAACTCTTGGGTATTTTAATCTCAGCACTTGATTCACAAGGGTTTACGCTTATTCAAAACGGTTCTGTATATGAAGTAGTAAAATCTGCTGATGCCGCACAAAGCAATGTGAAAGTTGTAGACAAAAATGGAGCACTAGGTGGAGCACTTATGCTTACTCAGGCGATCCAGCTCAAAGGTGATGATGCTGATGTTGTCGCTTCTAAAATACGTTATCTTGTCTCTAAGACAGGCAAACTCATGACGATGAAAGAAAACAACACTATTTTGATCACTGATTATCCAAATAATATTCAAACGATTAAAAAAGTGATCAAAGAGATGACCAATAGCAGTGAAAATATTGTTAAAATCATTCCTGTTGAACATGCGGAAGTGAAAAAACTTCAAGCCAATCTTATCATTATTGCCGCATCTATTTTTAATGATAAAGTTGAGAGTGAAAAGGTAAAGATTCTTATTGATACTAACATTAATGGGCTTGTCCTCGTCGGCAATCAAAAAAATGTAAATAAACTCAGCACCTTGGTGGCTAAACTGGATGTTGAATCTAACGGCAGTAAAACGGTGAAGATTTTTACTCTGAAAAACTCCGATGCAAAAAGTGTCTCTGAGAGTTTAAATGCCATTATCACAAAGCAGACATTTGCAGATCCTGAGATGAAACCAAATATCTCTATGAGTGATGAGATCAATGCGGTGATTGTTGTGGGTCAACCTACAGTAATAGATGGTATACAAACAATTATCGATGCCCTGGATAAAGAGAAATTTCAGGTTTATGTTCAAGCTAAAATCATTCAGATAAATAGGGCAAATGCAGAAGACTTAGGCGTGAAGTATGGCTTTGCTGCAGGTAATA
>JAVHRU010000099.1:0-8096 GCA_036171835.1 Sulfurimonadaceae bacterium
TTGACCGTAAAATTCTTGCTGATATGGCTATGAATGATGCAGCAGCGTTTAGCGCAGTTGTAATATCTGCTAAAGCAGCACTATAATTTTAATCATCTAAATGAGCAAAATCCCATTTAGATGACAGGGACTTTTTGCCCCTACAACCCCCTGAAGCTACAAAAAACTTTATTTTTTGAGAGTTTTAAATTTTCTACTTTTTTAACTTTTTATAACTTCCATCCACTCTTTCATCTTTTTTTCATAACCAATATCTTTTAACTCTATAAACTTTAAATCTTTACTTAAATATTTTTGTTTTACATAACCACCAAAATCATGCGGATACAAATACCCTTTATTATTCTGCTGTATATTTTTTGGTATCTCTAAAAGTACGCCATCTTCTACCGCTTGCAGGGCACTATTTATCGCAAGATATGCGCTATTTGATTTGGGAGAAGCACAAAGATATACCACAGCTTGAGCTAAAATGATGCGTGCTTCAGGATAGCCTATCTTTGCCACTGAACTCATCGCCGAAGTTGTGAGAGTAAGTGCTTGAGGGTTTGCATTACCTACATCTTCACTTGCTAAAATAACTAAACGACGCGCGATAAAATCAGCCGATTCCCCAGCTTTGATAAGACGCGCCAAATAATAGATAGCCGCATCCGCGTCACTACCTCGAACCGATTTTATAAGTGCACTGATAAGATCATAATGCACAGTCGCATCACTACTTCCATCATTTTGAGCTGTAGGACGAAGAGATTTTAAAAGTTCTAGTGTTATCTCACTATGAAGAGCTGAAGCAAACTCCAAAAGCTTGAGCATTGCACGCGCATCACCGTTTGAACTTACTATCAAATACTCTTTGGCATCATCCTTACATATAAGCTTTGCAAGAGAAAGAGATTTGTCTAAAAGAGTATTCATTTCATCTTTAGATATTCTCTTTAGTTCAAAGAGCATAGAGCGAGAACGCATAGCCGAAGTCAATGAGAAAAAGGGATTTTCAGTCGAAGCGCCAATAAGTAAAATGGAGTTTTTTTCCATCACAGGCAAAAGCACTTCCTGCTGATTTTTAGCCAAGCGATGTACCTCATCTATGAAAATAAGTGGACGTTGCAGTGCATTTTCATACTGGTCAAATATTTTTCTGAGTTGTTCAACTTTTAAAGAGGTAGCATTAAATTCGTAAAAAGGAAGGTGCATCACAGTTGCAATGACGCGAGCAAGAGAAGTTTTTCCGCTTCCAGGAGTTCCATAAAAGAAACTGTGTCCCAAAGCACCATTTTCACATAAACGGCGAAGCGGAGCATCTTTTGAAACTAAGTGAGACTGTCCGATAATTTCATCAAAACTTTTGGGTCTTAGAAGATGAGTAAAATCCATTACCCAGCGATGATTTTGATGTAAACTTCACGTTCTTGACGCGGACCGTCAAATTCTCCAAAAAATACACCTTGCCATTTTCCAAGTGTGAGTTTTGCATTTACAACAGGGATAGTAACAGAGTTCCCCATACGTGAGCTTTTGAGATGCGCTGCGGCATTTTTTCCTGTATGCTGATACTGAACATCACTTGGAGCAACACGGCTGAGTCCATTTAAAAGATCACGACGAAGAGCTGGATCCTGATTTTCAAACATAAAAACACTTGAAGTTGTATGTGGAGTAAATACAATGCAGATGCCGTCTTTGACGCCTGATTTGATAACTTCTTCATTTACTTCTTTACTTATATCCATAAGTTGTGTTTTGTGACTTGTTGGAAACTTCATTTTTATCATTTTCTAGGTCCTTTTTTCGGATTTTTTAGCTCTTTTTTACCGTATTTGTCTTTTTTATTTGTCTCTTTGCTTTTTGAGTCTTTATTTTTCAACTCTTTGATATAACTTTTATGTTCTTTGCCCGCAGTCTTATGGGGTTTTACATAGGCTTTTGGTTCTCTTTCATCACTTTTTGATTCTTTTTTATCGAACTTTGGAGGCTTACTCCCAGTCTTTGGTGCTTTCTCTTTTTCTTCTCTTTCATGATGTTTCATGAACTCATAAAGATGTCCATACTCGCTTCTCGTTAGAAATCTTACTTTTCCATTTGGGAGATTATTGAGCTCAATCCCGCCAAAACTTAAACGTTTAAGATCGACGACTTCTCTATCAAAGTGACCAAAAAAGCGTCTTACCTCACGGTTTTGTCCCTCGCCGATAGCGATTTTGAGTATCGAATACATTGGTGAGTTTTTAATGATCTTGTATGCATAAAATGGTGCAAAATTCATAGAGCCTATGTCGCTAAGTTCGTGTGCACCCTCGGAAGCATCTTCAAGCTCAAGGCCATTTTTCATAGCTGTCTCGATCGCTTCACTGATCTCGCCTTTAACTTTCACACGATAAACACGTTCCATGCTCGAAGTCATAAGAGCAGTCGCAACGCGCGATGCATCAGTCATCAAAAGCAGTCCCTCTGTGGCATAATCAAGTCTACCGATAGGAATATAATGCTTGTATTTGCTTGGAAGCGTGTCATAAATCGTTTTTCTTCCCTTTGGATCGGTCTTTGTTACGAGCTCACCCTTTTCTTTGTTATAGGCGATAACCGTATACTGCTCAGTTGGCATCACTTTTTTTCCACTAATGCTTACTTTTGAATACTTTTCATCCACTGAAGTTGCTGGATTGATCTCTACTTCTCCATCAACTTTTACATAACCGGCTTCTATCGCTTTATCGGCTTCACGTCTGGAATAGCTCGAATAGTGTGCTATAAATTTATTTAATCTCATCAAGATATACCCTTTTCTACGAGAGTATGTATGTGCAATACACCCTCTATTTTTGCCGCTTTGTCTGTTACAACTGCTAGCTGAATCTTTCTCTCTTCTATCAGGCTCAAAGCATCACTTGCCAATATCGCTTTGTCATCAATCACAAAAGGATTTAACGTAGCATATTTACCAACAGGTGCTTCAAGAGAAAAATCATCTCTCATAAGTGCACGGCGAACATCGCCATCACTCAAAATACCAATCAATTTTTGTGCATCGTCCACAAGTAAGACCGTTCCAAGACGTCCCTCGCTGATCTTCACAATTGCATCTTTGATCGGCGTGTCAATTTTTGCAAAAGGCAGATTCTCTTTTTGCATAAGATCACCCACTTTTACAAACAGTTTTTTTCCCAGTGCTCCGCCAGGATGAAAAGAAGCAAAGTCACTTTTTTGAAAGTTTCGCGCTCTCATCAGACACACTGCAAGCGCGTCACCAAGTGCAAGTGTTAAGGTAGTAGAACTCGTCGGCGCAATATCCAAAGGACAAGCTTCCTTTTCAACGATAACAGGAATAACGAGATCGCTATATCTACCAAGTGTTGAGAGAGCATTTTTAGTCATGCCTATAAGCGGTACATTAAAGCGTTTTACATGCGGTAAAATCGCACCTAATTCTTCACTTTCACCGCTGTAACTAATAGCGATGACAACATCATCTTTACCTATCATTCCAAGATCGCCATGCAATGCTTCAGTAGGATGTAAAAAGAAGCTAGGAGTTCCTGTAGAAGCAAAAGTAGCAGCCATTTTTGCACCAATAAGCCCAGATTTACCGACACCCGTGACTACAAGCTTGCCTCGACACGCGAGAATAGTTTCAACAGCTTTATCAAATTCGCTGTCTATACCCTTTGCCGCATCAAGAAGTGTTTTGGCTTCTATCTCTAAAGTTTGTTGTGCAATCTCTTTATAATTCATAATGTGATTATACCTTTTTTATCTGCATTTGGTATAATGCACCAATAAATAAAATTGATGGAGAAACCTTATGAGAGATTTGATAGGAACATATGAAAACAGTATAGATGCATTAAAATTAAAATCTAGAGTACTTACAACAAACACCTTAATTTTGGGTGAAGAGGGTTCAGGTAAAACAAATTTAGCATGTAGAATTAGAAATTTTGTCATAGATAATGACGTACCAACACTGTATCTTGACTTTTCAAACTCTCACCAAGAGGAAGTTGAACTCAGATATAAAGATGAGCATTTTAATTATATTCAATATGATGAAACAGAAGCATTCATGCATGAATTTCAATTACTTGTATCGCAAAAAAAACATATCTATATGGCTGTAAATCCAAACTTTTTTGCTACAAAAAAAGATATCAAAAGTAAACTGACTCAAACACTTCAGATGCCGGATCTTCTCGAAAACTATTACTATTTTTTCCATGATATTGCAAATCTTAACGGTTTTTACACACGATTTGAAGACTTTTTACTCTATATGCTCAGCCTTTTCAATCTAAAAAAATATGGAATTACATTTTTGACGCAACCTCATACAACTTTTGAAAATGCACAACTCAAGCTTCTTTTTACTTTTCTTTTTGTAGGAAAATGTTCAAATCTTGATTATTACAATACAGCCGTTTTAAAAACATTACAAAAAAATCATTTCCTGTTTCAGCAAAGAACTGCCAATAGAACACTTCTTTTCAATGATATAAAAACTAGTATGGTATCGGTAGACGAATATCTTATGGAAGAATAAATAACCATGCAAAATATTTTCGATGAAGTCACAAGTTTAGATCAGCGTTGCTATGATGAACTGCTTTTGAACGAAGATATTTTAATGGAACATGCAGCCGATGGAATGGCTAACTTTATAAAACAAACCTTTTCGAATTCTAAAACTATTTTTATAAGCTGTGGCTCTGGAAACAACGGAGCTGACGGCATTGCACTTACTCGTTTGCTCCACAAAGATTTCGATGTCAGGCTACATCTTTTTAAAACTCCCACTTCGCCAATGGCCAAACTTCAATATGAGCGTGTAAAATGCTTACATGTGAAGTGCTCTGAAGGTGTAAATATCACAGATGAGATATATAAGTGCGATATCATCGTAGATGCACTCTTTGGAAGCGGACTTAGCCGCAGACTTGATGCCCAAATTGCCTTACATGTAAACCTTTTAAACAATCTTTCCGGTATCAAAATAGCATGCGATATTCCAACGGGCTTGCATGCTAGTGGAAAATGTGACGAAAATACATTTATCGCGGACTATACACTCACAATGGGAGCACTCAAAAAATCCCTTTTTAGCGACTGCGCAAAAGACAAAGTCGGAGAGATAAAAGTCCTTGATTTGGGTGTGAGTCGTGAAGTGTATGAAACATCTTCAAAAACAAAACTTTTGGATTTTGAAGATATGCACCTCCCATTTCGAAAACTTCAAAACTCTCATAAAGGAAGTTTTGGCCATCTTGCTATCGTAAGCGGAGAAAAAGTCGGTGCGAGCGTGCTTTGTGCCTCAGCTGCACTTCGCTTTGGAACAGCGCTAGTGACACTTCTCTCCAATGAAAATCTTCAGCTTCCAACAGAACTGATGCTCTCTCATCAGCTTCCAAAAAATACCACTGCCATAGCTCTTGGCATGGGACTTGGTGTAGAGTTTAGCCAAAACGAACTCAGGGCATTTTTAGAAAATGATTTGCCGCTCCTACTCGATGCAGATATCTTTTATCATCCGCTGATAGACGAACTTTTAAAACGTGAGAAGATCGTGCTCACACCGCATCCAAAAGAGTTTACACAACTCTTACATGTAAGCGGACTTGCAGAAATTTCAGTCGATGAACTTCAGGAAAATCGTTTTCATTATGCCGAACTTTTTGCACAGAAATATCCAAATACTGTCTTAGTCTTAAAAGGTGCAAATGTCATTATCGCCAAAAATGATGAACTTTTTGTCAATCCTCATGGAACAAATGTACTTGCAAAAGGAGGAAGCGGTGACGTACTTGCTGGGCTTATCGCTTCGCTTTTGGCACAAGGTTATTCTCCTTTGAATGCCGCAATAACCGGCTCTTTAGCGCATACAAAACTCGCTCTTGATTTTGATGGCGCAAACTTTTCACTCATCCCAAATGACTTAATAAATGGAATAAAAACTCTTTGAAAAAAATCGTAGTACTTTTTAGCGGAGAGGGTAAAAATCTCCACAATATTATAGAAAAGTTGCACCCAGATGTATGTGAAGTAGTCTGTGCCATAACAAATAAAGCCGATGCCATAGGGCTTCAAGGCTTACGTCCAAAGGGCACTTCGCATGTAAACGGCCCTATGTATATAAAGAGTGAGATCTTAGAACACACAAATTTTGCCTCACGTGAAGAGTACGACAGAGAACTTGTAAAGCTTGTACAAAGTTACAAGCCTGATCTTGTAGTACTGGCAGGATTTATGCGAATTTTAACACCTGTTTTTACTCAAAATATCAAAGCCATCAACCTTCATCCTTCGCTTCTTCCAAAATATAAAGGTGCAAACGCGATTGAAGAATCTTTTGCTAGTAGTGATAAAGAGGGCGGAATCAGTGTCCACTGGGTCAGTGAAGAGCTTGACGGCGGCGAGGTAATAGCTCAAAAAAGCTTTTTAAAAAGCGATGATGAGACTCTAGAAAGCTTTACATGTAAGATCAAAGAGCTTGAATATGAACTGCTGCCAGAAACTATTACAAAAATTTTATATAAATTATAAGATAGCTTATGTTATAAAACCACCCAAACATTCTGACACTTTAGCGTTAAGCTTCAGTGACCTAGTGTCAAACGTAGTAGTATGGGCTTTGCTCATACTGCGTATCAAATAAGATGGAGGATCCCTTCATTTTATACAATAAAATTAAGGGATAATTATTATGCATCAATTAAAAATCGGAAGATATGAACTAGACAGCCGCTTGATCGTCGGTAGTGGAAAATATACAGATTTTGAAACAACAAAATTGGCGACATTAGCTTCAGGAAGTGAACTTATCACCGTTGCCGTACGCCGTTTGAACATTACAGATCCGGCAAAAGAGAATCTTCGTGATACTTTTAGAGGAACAAATGTAAAATTTTTGCCAAACTCTGCAGGATGTACGACTGCTGAAGAAGCAATAACAACGTTTCGCCTCATGCGTGAAGCGACGGGCATAGACCTTATCAAACTTGAAGTCATAGGCGATACGCAAAAAACACTTTACCCTGATGTTATAGAAACCATTAAAGCGTGTGAGATACTCGCTCGTGAGGGCTTTACTATCATGGCTTACACTTCGGATGATCCAATCATGGCAAAACGTCTTGAAGATGCAGGAGCGGCAGCTGTGATGCCTCTCGCAGCGCCTATTGGAAGTGGTCTTGGGATTCAAAATCCTTACAATATCGTTTTTGTCCGCGATGCCATCAAAGTTCCTGTGATTGTCGATGCTGGAATCGGTTGTGCGAGTGACGCGGCGTACGCAATGGAACTTGGTGCTGATGGAGTTTTAACAAATACTGCCATAGCTCAAGCAAAGGATCCGATGATCATGGCTGAAGCTATGAAACACGCGGTTATCGCAGGGCGTATGAGCTACCTTGCAGGCAGAATCGCAAAACGCCCATACGCGACAGCTTCTTCACCGATAGATGGATTAATCCAGTTCTAAACTTCGATATTCTTTGAGAGATGGGTCATAAGCAGTAGCTTTCCCATCCCCTCAAAAAACTTTTCTATTCCCATATTATCAACTGTAACAGCCTTTTTTAAAGCGCTCAAAAAAACCAGCGTTGACTCAGGCGAAGCTTGCGTATAAGTATCGATGATCCACTCAAATGAAAGTGAATGAAGCTCTCCGTTGACATCAAAATCTATGGTTGAGATAGGGTTTATACCCTTCTCTTTTAAAATCTCTAAACACTCTTCTTTAATATTCATCCGATAACTCCAACAAGATTAAGCATAACGATAACAAGAGAGATTGGAGCGATATATCTTAAACTAAAATACCATGTATCAAACGTACGTCCTAGCTGTGGACGAAGCACTTTCTCGACTTGTGATTTTGGCATGATATATCCCACAAAAATAGACATAATAAGTCCACCCACAGGCAACATAAATGCCGCCGTAAAGAAATCAACCCAGTCAAAAAAGTTTCTGCTTCCCCAAGTAAGATAGGTCGAAAAGCCATCAATTTGAGAAAGAATAGCCACGATACCGACAAGATAAAAGAAAAGACCCATCATAACGGAAGCTTTAATCCTACTCCATGAAAATCTATCTATAAAATA
>JAVHRU010000100.1:0-8044 GCA_036171835.1 Sulfurimonadaceae bacterium
GTTTTAGGCGGAGGATTCGCCGGAATCGAATCAGCAATCTATCTTCGAAAAAATAATTATGATGTCACCGTCGTAAGCGATCGCGACTTTTTTTATATCTATCCCACATCCATTTGGATACCAACGGGTGAGAGTAAATTTGAAGATATCTGTATTGATCTTAAAGAGCTTGAAGCCGCACATGGCTTTACTCTACTTGTGGATGGTGTTACTAGCATTGACGCAAAGTCAAAGCGTGTCACTCTTCAAAGCGGCAAAGTTCTTGAAGGATTTGATAATCTTGTTATAGCCATGGGTGCTTCAAAAATGAAACCTAAAGGTGTTGAAAACACACTTTCTATCTGTGGCGATCCTATGCAGTCTCTTCTTATCAAAGAAAAACTTGATGCGCTTATAGCAAAAGGAATCGGAAAAATTTCCTTTGGCTTTGGCGGTAATCCAAACGACACCTCAGCTGTGCGTGGCGGTCCTGGATTTGAACTTCTTTTCAATGTCCACAATATGCTCAAGAAAAAAGGGATACGAGAAAATTTTGAACTCAGCTTTTTCGCACCGATGGAAAAACCGGGGGCAAGAATGGGTGAACAAGCACTCAAGATGATGGATATGATCTTCAAGCGTACCAATATCGCAAAACATTTTGGAAAAAAAATAAAATCATTTGAAACTGACGGCGTACTTTTCGAAGATGATTCAAAACTGATGAGTGACTTTGTGATGTTTATTCCCGCTGGAGATGGACACGATATTATCAAAAACTCAGACCTTCCGCAAAATGCTGCAGGATTTATTGAGATAGATGATTTTTGTGAAGTAACAGGCTTTGCAGGTGTCTATGCAGTCGGTGATATCGCGGCTATGGAAGGTCCTGAGTGGAGAGCAAAACAAGGGCATATTGCCGAAATTATGGCTCGAAATATGGCACACAATATTAAAGTGGAAGAAAGCGGATCGGGCGTACTTAAAGGTTATAAAGAACATCTTAACATCCTCTGTGTCATGGACAGTGGTGATGGCGCGGCATTTGTTTACAGAGATGATAAAAAAGCACGAATGATCCCGATGCCGATCTTTGGACACTGGCTAAAAAAAGGCTGGGGAAAATATTGCCGTCTTTCAAAACTAGGGAAAATACCAAGAATACCAAGTATGTAGTATACTTGGCTGAAAAATAGTTTATAGAGGTTTTCCCATATTTAAAAATTATAAATTGTATCTGTCGGTATTTTTAATAGCCGTGCTTCTTACAGAAGCCATTCACCTCTATACTGACTATGTTCGTGAGCATACGCAGGAGATGCTCGATGCTATTTACAAGGCTCAAGCCAAAGAGATACATGACAATCTCGAACACTTAATCGAACAAAAACAAAAGTCTACACTCGCTATAGCACTCAGCCTTACCAATGATAAAGCACTTATAGAACGCATTAAACAAAAAAATATTCCTAATAATTATTACTCAAATCTCATATCTATGTTTCAAAAAGAAACACTCTATCAAAATGTCTGGATTCAAATAGTAGACAAAGATGCAAACTCTCTTTATAGAAGTTGGAGCCCACTCACGGGCGACACTCTTATGGAAGAGAGAGAAGATTTACAAGATATTGCTTTGACAAAAAAGGTGGTTCACACCGTAAGTGCAGGAAAATTTGACCTCTCCATAAAAAGTCTTGTTCCTATTTTTGATCATGACACGCTCATAGGCAGTTTGGGTGTCATTACCCATTTTAACTCAATCTCTAAAAGTCTTAAAGATGGCAAAATAGACTCTGTTGTCCTTTTGAAAAAAGAGTACAAGAAAAAACTCCTCTACCCTTTTACTAAACTATTTATTGATGACTATTATGTTGCAAACCTAGACGCTCCACTTGAGATACGGGAATATCTCAAAAAACACGGGGTAGAAAACTATTTCAACAACTCATACAAAATAGAAAACGGTTATATTATCGTCTCTTACGAACTAAAAGATGCTCGTTCAAAAACTCTTGGATATTATATAATGTTTGACAAAATATCAGATCTTCCAAAGCTGGATCTTCAATTTTTTAGCTTTAAGATGATCGCTTTTTTCGTCTTCTTTGGACTCATACTGCTTTTTGTTTTCAGCACAATCATCTTAGTGAAAAACAGAAACCAGAAAAAATATTATAAAAATATTCTTGATTCATCAAACAATATCGTAATCATTAACAACGGAGCAAAAATGCTTTATGTGAATAACGCTTTTTTTAGATATTTTCCTACTTATAGAAGTTTAGAAGAGTTTAAAAAAGATTATCAATGTATATGTGAACTTTTTATCAAGGAAGATGGTTATCTACAGTCTAGTCATGGTGATGACTATTGGGTGGAATATGTCTTAAAAAACCGTGACAAAGTACATAAAGCTAAAATAATCTATCTAGATAAAACCTACTATTTTACAGTGACCGCTGCAATTATTTCAGTAGAAAAACATCACTTCAGTATGGTATTTTCAGATATCACAAAAGAGGAAACCTATCAAAAAGAGCTGTTACAGCTCAGCATAAAAGACGCTCTTACGGGTATAAACAACCGTCACTTTTTTGACCAAAAACTTCAAGAAGAGTTTCCTCGAATCCTACGCTATGAATATTCTCTCTCTTTAATCATGTTGGATATCGACTTTTTCAAACACGTAAATGATCAATATGGACATGACGTAGGAGACAATGTGCTTATCGCGTACACTGGGTTTATCTCCGCTCTGCTGCGAAAGACGGATCTCTTTTGCAGAACAGGCGGAGAGGAGTTTATAATAATACTTCCATATACAACTTTAATAGAAGCCCAGCAACTCGCAGAAAAACTGCGTCTAGAAGTTGAGATGCATAAAAAAATATTACCTATCACCATGAGTTTTGGAGTCACTCAGTATCAAAATGATGACACTATTTCCTCTCTACTAAAAAGAGTTGACGATGCTTTATATAAAGCAAAAGAAAATGGACGCAACTGCGTCTTTACAGACTAAAAGCGAGGGTTTTTGCACTCTTGCATATATTCTATCTGAAACTCTATCATCTTCTTAAAGGGGTGTAAAAACTCCTCAAGACTACTTTTTTCTATCATCTCATCGCTATTTTTATTCATAAGTTCAAGTACACAAAGTGTGGACTCGATGGTTGAGAGACAATACTCCGCAGGCTGCTCTTTGATAGCAAACTCTGAGGTTTTTGTGTGAGTAAAACTAATGCTTTGCAAAGAGGAGATATTTGTACTTTCTCGCAGCATCTTTTTAGCACAAGCCCAAGTAGAATCAATGATAAATATCACAACATTTTTATCTTCAAGGGAGAGTTTATGTGAGTTGATCTCGATGCTGTTGTGATCTGGATAAAGTAGATAACAAAGATTCTGCGTATCATCCAAGAGGTCATTAACTCTTTTGTGAGCACTAAAATTAATTCCCACATACAGTTCTGAATTTGGCAATGAAAGATGAGTCAGATGCCCCGTGCCGTTTTTGATCTTTCTGTACTCTTTTGGATGCATTAAAATAACAAACTTTGTTTTCGTCTCAACGTGTCTTATATGCTGACACATACAGCTCGATTTTGGTCTGTAACATTTGTAACACTTTTCTCGACGCTCAACTTGCAATCTCTCTATCATAAACCTTAAACATCCTTGCATGTAAGGATTCTCTCATCCTATTTTATGCTCTCTTTGGATAAAATAATACCAATTAACTCATAAAGAAATACAATGTCCATAAAACAGCAAATATTAGAAACTATAAAAAAGCGTCCGCTCATCATAGATGGTGCAATGGGAACACAGCTCCAACAACGCGATAAAGATATTCCTCTTGAAGCTTGGGAAGGTTTAGAAGGGTGTAATGAACTTCTAAATGTCACAGCCGTTGATGTAATGGAAAGTATTTACAGCGCTTACCTGACAGCTGGAGCTGATCTTATCACCACCAATACTTTTGGCTCATTTTCTTGGGTTTTAGACGAATACGGCATCGGGCATCGCGCGTATGAACTCTCACGCGCGGGAGCTGAGATAGTGCGTAAAAAGTGTGATGAGTTTAGCACTCCAGAACAACCTCGTTATGTGCTTGGTTCTATCGGCCCAGGGACAAAACTCCCCTCTCTTGGACATATCCATTATGATGTGATGTTTGAAGGTTATAAAGAGTGTGCACTCGGTCTAATCGATGGCGGTACAGATATCTTTTTACTTGAAACATGCCAAGATCCATTACAGATAAAAGTCGCCTTACATGCATGTGACGCTGCATCAAAAGAGCGTGGAGTCGAGATTCCTATTATGGTTTCAGTTACGATCGAGCTTGCTGGAACGATGCTTATCGGAACAGATGCTACGACTATCGCGGCTATTTTAGAGCCTTTTGACATCATCTCTCTTGGTTTCAACTGTGGAACAGGACCCGATCAGGTCAAAAAACATGTGAAGACTTTAAGCGAAGCATGGGGCAAACCTATCTCTATCCACGCCAATGCAGGCTTGCCGCAAAACCGCGGTGGCTATACATTTTACCCGATGGGGCCAGATGAGTTTGCAGATAAACAAGAGGAGTTTTTAGAGTTTGACGGTGTTAGTTTCTTAGGCGGATGTTGTGGAACGACGCCTCAGCATATTCGCGCTCTCGTAGATCGCGTTACCTGTAAGAGTCCAAAAATAGCTTCTGGAAGTCAGCCAAACTCGCTAGCGTCACTTTTTAACACGACGCCACTAATGCAAAGTCCTGCTCCACTACTTGTAGGCGAGAGAAGTAATGCAACGGGTTCAAAAGCGTTTCGAGAACTTCTTTTAGCTGAAAACTACGAAGGAACGATGAGCGTCGGTCAGCAACAAGTTCGCGCTGGAGCGCATGTACTTGATGTCTCAGTAGGTTTTGCAGGACGTGATGAAACAAAAGATATGAACAGAGTTATGAGTTTATATGCCCAAAAGCTCGTACTTCCTTTGATGCCAGATTCCACGCAGACAGCCGCACTTGAAGAGGCACTCAAGCTCATCGGAGGAAAGCCTATCATCAACTCGGTCAACCTTGAAGATGGAATAGAAAAGTTTGACACAGTTTGTGGTTTGGCGAAAAAGTTTGGAGCTTCACTTGTCTGTCTCACTATCGATGAGATCGGTATGGCTAAAACTGTCGAGCGTAAACTCGAGATAGCAGAACGCATCTACGATCTTGCGGTAAACAAACACGGTATAAATCCCGAAGACTTAGTATTTGACCTTCTGACTTTTACGCTTGGAAGCGGTGATGAAGAGTATTTTGATGCGGGTATCAACACCATCGAAGCGATTCGTCAGCTCAGGCTAAGACATCCGGAAGTCGGTGCTATCTTAGGACTTTCAAATATCTCTTTTGGACTCGATAAAGATGCAAGACCCTATCTTAACTCAATGTTTTTACACCATTGTATCGAAGCGGGATTGACTTCTGTTATCATCAATGTCCAGCACATTATCCCCTTAAATAAGATATCAGAGGAGGAGCAGACACTTTGTGATGACCTTATCTTTAACCGTCAACCCAAAGGTCAAGCACTTTTTACTTTCATCGACCACTTTAGTCATAAAGAAGCCCTAGACAGTGAAGTAGAAGATGCGGCTTATAAACTCCTCAGCACTGAAGAAAAGATCGCCAAACTTTTAATGGATGGCGACAAAGAGCGGATGATTCCCCTTGTCGAAGAGGCTCGTCACACAATAGCACCTGAGAAAATTGTCAATGAAATTCTTATCGATGCTATGAAAGTGGTAGGTGAACTTTTTGGTTCAGGTCAGATGCAACTTCCTTTTGTGCTTCAAAGTGCTGAGACTATGAAAAAGACTGTCGATCATCTTCAGCCTTATCTTCCAAAGATAGAGAAAAAAACAGATACGACGCTTATCCTTGGAACAGTCAGAGGCGATGTGCATGATGTGGGTAAAAACCTTGTCGATATCATCCTCTCAAACAATGGGTTTAAAGTTATCAATCTTGGGATCAAAGTGGACTTAGAGAAGTTTTTGGATGCACTCAAATCTAGCAATGCCGATGCAATCGGGATGAGTGGACTTTTAGTAAAATCTACACAAGTTATGAAAGACAACCTAGAAGCGATGAAAGAAGCTGGCATCAAAATCCCTCTTCTGCTTGGTGGTGCAGCCCTTACTCGTGCCTTCATCGATGATTTTTGCCGTCCATTTTATGATGGCCCGATCTTCTACTGTAAAGATGCTTTTGATGGAGTGACTGCGATGAGCCGAATCGAAGCGGGCAACCCAGATACAAACCTTCATCCAAATGCTCCGGTGATTGAACATGTTGAAGAAAAAGAGGTCATCATCCCTCCATTTGCCGAACTTACAATGCCAGATCGTAATGTCAAAATACCGACGCCTCCATTTTGGGGAAGACGCGAGATGAAACTCACTCCCGCTCAGATAGAGATGGCGTTTGAGTGGATAAACCATAAGATTCTTTTTAAATCTCGTTGGGGATACAGCTCAAAAGGGATGACGAAAGAAGCGTATGAAAAACAGCTGAACGAAGTCGTATGGCCTGCGTATGAGAAACTTAAAGCGCAGTTTTTGGATGAAAATCTTTTTGAGCCGACCATCATCTACGGCTACTGGCCATGTAGAAGTGATGACAACCGTCTTCTTATTTTTGATGAATCTGAGGGTTTTACATGTAAGGATGATACCAACTGTGAAAGCTTCCACGATGCTTATCCAAGAGCCGTTGAAGAGTTTACATTTCCACGTCAAAGACGCAAGCCTCACCGTGCTCTGAGCGACTTTTTTCATCATGATAGACATGATGTCATCGCACTTACTTGTGTGAGTGCGGGAGCAAAACTCAGCGAAGTCGAACGTAAGATCTATGATGAGGGAAAATACACAGAGTATTACCAGTTTCACGGGCTTGGCGTCGAACTCGCTGAAGCGCTTGCGGAAATGGTGCATAAACAGATACGTCTTGATCTTGGTATCTCAGAAAATGAGGGAAGCAAACTTGGCGATGTACAGATGAACAAGTACCAAGGCGCAAGATACTCTTTTGGATATGCAGCGTGTCCTGACTTAGAGCTTAACCGTCCGCTCTTTAACCTGCTAAAACCAGAAGAGTTTGGCATAGAACTCAGTGAAACATTCCAGATCCACCCAGAACAGTCCACTTCAGCACTTGTCGTGTACCATCCAAACGCAACGTATTACAACGTTTAACAAAAGAAAGGTTAGCAGTGAAATCAACTCCTAAAAAAAATTATAGTTCGAGTAAACCGCCAAGAAAAGGTGCTAAACCTGCACCTCACAGTGCCCAAAGAAAAGCGCCTCCGAAAAAAACAGCACTTGATGTGGCACCAAAAAATGAAGTAAAAGCGATGTTTGTCGCTTGGTTTAAAAGAAACAACGAAGTCGGTCAGGTTATGACAAAACTAGATGTCGCAAGAGAGATCATCAAAAAGCTCGATAAGCCACAAAACGAGGCGCTTGAGATAGCGATGAAAGAGCTTGTACGTGAGGGGTTATTTGTGATTCAAGAAGATGGAGTTACTTTGGTTTTGACTGAACAGGGTGCGGAGTCACTTTTAAAATAAAGTTTTATTGTCCATTCTGTATAGCTTGTTGAATTATTGGTGCAATACTGTTTTGATTGATATTATGTTCTAAACAGTACTTGGACTCAAGCCAAATTGAAAGTTGTTTTTGCCCTTTACTTGCATTACATCCACAACAACAAAGAGCGATATTTTCTCGTGTGATTATCTTCGCATCATTGATAATATGTTCCCAACTTGCAGCTGTTTTTTTTGAGACTTTTGCAGGAGTAAACTCTGTACCACAATAAACACATTTTTTATCTCTTTCTCGGACTTCTTTCTCTAACCATGCAGGGATATTCCAATTGTTTGCCATAAATTTATTTCTCTTTTTATTCAAATAACTACATTTTTAAAGAGACATTGTATCAAAAGTCATTTATTATGTACTTTTTTCTTCGCAAAAAAGTACCAAAAAGCTCTTGCAACGGCTTCGAGCC